>JBDHRL010000046.1:0-19780 GCA_039807535.1 Rhodocyclaceae bacterium | reverse complement strand
GGGCGCGGCCGGTCGGCGCGTTCGGGTTGGGGAAGATGATGCCGCCGTTGGGCCGCGCGTAGTCCGCCGGCCGGATCGCGAAGGCTTCCGTCAGCGGCACGGTTTCGAAGGCGACGTCGTACAGCCCGCAATACACCGGGTAGAAGCTGTAGGTGATGTCCGGGAACAGCACCGGCTTGTCGTGCTTGAGCAGGCCGAGGAAGACGTGGGCCAGCACCTCGTCGGAGCCGTTGCCGACGAAGACCTGCTTCGGCGTCATGCCGCAATAGGCGGCAACGGCCTCCTTCAGGCGGTCGGCATTCGGATCGGGATACAGGCGCAGGCTGTCGCCGGTTTCGGCGCGCAGGGCCTCCAGCACCTTCGGCGAGGGGCCGTAGGGGTTTTCGTTGGTGTTCAGCTTGACCAGGTTCGGCAGCCTGGGCTGCTCGCCCGGAACGTAGGGGGTCAGCTTGCCGACGACGGCGCTCCAGTAACGGCTCATGCCAGGGCGGTGCTCAGAGGGAAAATCCAATGTTATCATGCAGTCCTGAACCACTTTTGATGTAGCGACCGCCATGCGGCAAGCCGAAATCTCGCGCAAGACCCTGGAGACGGAAATCACCGTCCGCCTCGACCTCGACGGCAGCGGCCAGGCCAAGCTGGCCACGGGCGTGCCCTTCCTCGAGCACATGCTCGACCAGGTGGCGCGCCACGGCATGATCGACCTCGAGGTGTCCGCCAAGGGCGACCTGCACATCGACGCCCACCACACGGTGGAGGATGTCGGCATCACGATCGGCCAGGCGCTGGCCAGGGCCGTCGGCGACAAGAAGGGCATCCGCCGCTACGGCCATGCCTACGTGCCGCTCGACGAGGCCCTGTCGCGCGTGGTGGTCGACTTCTCCGGCCGTCCCGGGCTCACCTTCAACGTCGACTTCAGCCGGGCGATGATCGGCGAATTCGACGTGGACCTCGCCCAGGAGTTCTTCCAGGGCCTGGTCAATCACGCCCAGATCACGCTGCACGTCGACAACCTGCGCGGCGAGAACGCCCACCACCAGTGCGAGACGGTGTTCAAGGCCTTCGGCCGGGCGTTGCGCATGGCGGCGGAAGCCGACCCGCGCGCCGCGGGCAACGTGCCGTCCACCAAGGGAGCGCTCTAGGGCCTTCTTTTCGCCGTATCACCGGCACTGACTTTTATGGACACCGTCGCCATCGTCGATTACGGCATGGGCAACCTGCGGTCGGTCGCCAAGGCGATCGAGCATGTCGCGCCGCAGGCGCGTGTGCTGGTCACTTCCGACCCGGCCGCGGTGGCGGCCGCCGACCGCGTGGTGGTGCCCGGCCAGGGCGCCATGCCGGACTGCATGCGCGAGCTGGACGCACGAGGTCTGCGTCCGGCGGTGATTGCCGCGACGCAAACCAAGCCTTTTCTCGGCATCTGCATCGGCCTGCAGATGCTCTTCGAGGAGAGCGAGGAGGGCGATGTCACGGGCCTGGCCGTGCTGCCCGGCCGCGTGCGCCGCTTCCCGCACGCGCGGATGGTGGCCCCTGACGGTCGCCGCCTGAAGGTGCCGCACATGGGCTGGAACGAGGTGAGCCAGTCGGAGCCGCACCCCCTCTGGGAGGGCATTGCCGACGGCGCGCGCTTCTATTTCGTGCACAGCTACTACGTCGAGGCGGGCGCGCCGTCGCTGGTCGCCGCCTTCACGGTGTACGGCATCCCCTTTACCTGCGCGACGGCGAAGGATAATATTTTCGCCGTGCAGTTCCATCCTGAAAAAAGCGCCCGGTCCGGCCTGGTCCTGCTGGGCAATTTCATGCACTGGAAACCTTGATCCTCCTATGCTGCTGATACCCGCGATCGACCTCAAGGACGGCCGTTGCGTGCGCCTCAAGCAGGGCGACATGGACGATGCCACGGTGTTTTCGGAAGACCCGACGGCGATGGCCAGGCACTGGCTGGCGCAGGGCGCGCGCCGCCTGCATCTGGTGGACCTCAACGGCGCCGTCGCCGGCAAGCCGAAGAACGAGGCGGTGATCAAGGCCATCACCGCGGCGGTGGGCGACGACCTCCCCGTCCAGCTCGGCGGCGGCATCCGCGACCTCGACACCATCGAGCGCTACCTCGACGACGGCATCACCTACGTCATCATCGGCACCGCGGCGGTGAAGAACCCCGGCTTCCTGCACGACGCCTGCGGCGCCTTTCCCGGCCACATCATCGTCGGCCTCGACGCCAAGGACGGCAAGGTGGCGGTCGACGGCTGGTCGAAGATGACCGGCCATGACGTCGTCGACCTGGCGAAGAAATTCGAGGACTACGGCGTCGAGGCGGTGATCTACACCGACATCGGCCGCGACGGCATGCTCACCGGCGTGAACATCGAGGCCACCGTCAAGCTGGCGCAGTCGCTGCGCATCCCGGTCATCGCATCCGGCGGCATCGCCAATCTCAAGGACATCAAGGCCCTCTGCAAGGTCGAGGGCGAAGGCATCATGGGGGCCATCACCGGCCGCGCCATCTACGAGGGCACGCTGGACTTCAAGAAGGCCCAGGCCGAGGCGGACAAGCTCTCGAAAGGCAAGGCATGACCACTCGCAGGTCGGGCTTCAGCCCGACACCGGCGCCCATGCCGGCCTGAAGGCCGACCTACGCGAATGCTCGCCAAGCGCATCATTCCCTGCCTCGACGTCAAGGCCGGCCGCGTCGTCAAGGGCATCAATTTCGAGGGCCTGCGTGATGCCGGCGACCCGGTCGAGATCGCGCGCCGCTACGACGAGCAGGGCGCCGACGAGATCACCTTCCTCGACATCACCGCCAGCTCCGACGAGCGCGACATCATCCTGCATATCGTCGAGCAGGTGGCCGAGCAGGTCTTCATTCCGCTCACGGTGGGCGGCGGCGTGCGTGCGGCCGACGATGTGCGCCGCCTGCTCAACGCCGGCGCCGACAAGGTCAGCATGAACACCGCCGCCGTACTGAACCCGCAACTGGTCGCGGACGCTTCCGGCCGTGTCGGCGCACAGTGCATCGTCGTGGCGATTGACGCCAAGCAGAGCGGCGAGGGGCGCTGGGAGGTATTCACCCACGGCGGGCGCAAGGGCACCGGTCTCGACGCCATCGATTGGGCGCGCCGCGTGCAGCAGCTGGGCGCCGGCGAGATCCTGCTCACCAGCATGGACCGCGACGGCACCAAGAACGGCTTCGATCTGCCGCTGACGCGTGCCATTTCCGACGCCGTCGACATTCCGGTCATCGCCAGCGGCGGTGTCGGCACCCTGGCGCACCTGGCCGAAGGCGTGCTGGAAGGCCATGCCGACGCGGTGCTGGCGGCGAGCATTTTCCACTACGGCGAATACACCGTGCGCGAGGCGAAGGAATACATGCGATCGCGCGGCATCGAGGTGAGGCTATGACGGCTTTCCCCCCGGCCCCCTTCCCGAGGAAAGGGGGGACGTCGGCTCAGCCGCACCCGGCGCGGCTTTCGGGAGTTGGCTTGCTGCCTCTTCGGGGCGGCTCGGCGGAGGCAGCTTGAGCGGCCTGGACGAGATCAAGTGGGACAAGGACGGCCTGGCGCCTGCCATCGCACAGGATGCGGTGACGGGGGAAATCCTCATGGTGGCCTGGATGAACCGCGAGTCCCTCGCACGCACTCTGGAATGCGGCGAGGCGGTGTACTGGTCGCGCTCACGCAGGAAGCTCTGGCACAAGGGCGAGGAGTCCGGCCACACGCAGAAAGTGCGCGAGGTTCGCACGGACTGCGACAACGACGTGCTGCTGCTGAAAATCGAGCAGGCCGGCGGCATCGCCTGCCACACCGGCCGGCGCAGCTGCTTCTACCAGAAACTCGAGGATGGCCGCTGGGTGGCGGCCGATCCGGTGCTGAAGGACCCCAAGGAGATTTACAAATGATCGACACCGAGGTGCTCTATCGTCTTGCCGATACACTGCAGGCGCGCCGTGGCGCAGCGCCCGAGTCCTCTTATGTGGCGAGCCTCTATCACAAGGGCACCGACGCGATCTGCAAGAAGATCGCCGAGGAGGCCGCCGAAACCATCATGGCGGCGAAGGACGGGGAGCGGCTGCACATCGTGCGCGAGACGGCCGACCTGTGGTTTCACTGCCTGGTGCTGCTGACACATTTCGGCCTTGGCCCGGACGACATACTGGCCGAGCTGCGCCGCCGCGAGGGCATTTCCGGTATCGACGAGAAAAGGGCCAGGCAGGGTGACTGAAGTGGGCGACTGCATCTTCTGCAAGATCGCGCGCGGCGAAATTCCCTCGAAGAAGATCTACGAGGACGAGCTCGTCTTCGCCTTTCACGACATCAATCCGATCGCGCCGGTGCATTTCCTCCTGATCCCCAAGGCGCACGTGGCCTCGCTCTACGAGTGCGAAGCCGGCCACGAGGCGGCGCTGGGCCGCATGCTGTCGATAGCCGGCCGCCTGGCGCGCGAGCAGGGTGCCGCGGACGGCTTTCGCACCATTATCAACACCGGGCGGGTGGGGCGACAGGAGGTGTATCATGTGCACCTGCACGTCATCGGTGGCCCGGACGTCCTGCCGGGCATGCTCAAGCGCTAGAACACGGAGGAGAGAGGACAATGGGTTCATTCAGCATCTGGCACTGGCTGATCGTATTGCTGATCATCGTGCTGATCTTCGGCACGAAGAAGCTGCGCAACATCGGCCAGGACCTGGGCGGCGCCGTGAAGGGCTTCAAGGACGGCATGAAGGAAGGCACCGCCGAGAAGACCGCCGAGCCGCCGCAGCAGGTGACCGGCCAGACCATCGAGGGCGAAGTCAGGGAAAAGACCAAAAGCTGAATCGGGAACCAGAGATCAGGAATCAGATTTCAGTGCGTTGCGTGTTTTTTCTTGCCTGATTCCTGGTTCCTGATTCCCGATTCCTGTCCCTGCAATGTTCGACGTCGGCTTCTCCGAACTCATGGTCATCGCCCTGGTGGCGCTCGTCGTCATCGGGCCCGAGCGGCTGCCGCGCGTGGCGCGCACCGCCGGCCACCTGCTCGGCCGCCTGCAGCGCTACGTCAGCGACGTCAAGGCCGACATCAACCGCGAGATCCAGCTCGACGAGCTTAAGAAGATGCAGCAGCAGGTCGAGGAATCGGCCCGCGACCTGCAATCCAGCGTGACGCAGGAATTCACCAGCATGGAAAGCCAGCTCAACCAGGCGCTGGCCCGGTCCGATGCGCCGGCTCTTCCCCCGGGGGCGTTGGAGGCCGCCGTGCCGTTCGAGCCGCCGCAGCCGGCGGAAACTCCGGCACCCGCGCCGCAAATGGAGTTCGGCTTCGGGGCCGAGCCACCGGCCGGGAAGAAGACGGTCTGATCCGTTCATGACGGAACAGCAGGACACTTTCATTTCCCACCTGGTCGAGCTGCGCACGCGGCTGATCCGGGCCTTCGCCGCCATCCTCGTTGTCTTCGTCTGCCTCTTTCCCTGGGCGAAAGATCTCTACGCCCTGATGGCGCAGCCGCTGCTCTCGGCGCTGCCGCAGGGCGGCCAGATGATCGCCACCGATGTCGTCGGCGTCTTCATCGTGCCAATGAAGGTGACGCTGCTGGCCGCCTTCCTGATTTCGCTGCCGTTCGTGCTGTATCAGGTCTGGGCCTTCGTCGCGCCCGGCCTGTATGCCCACGAAAAGAAGCTCGTGCTGCCCTTGATCGCGGCCAGCGTCGGCCTGTTCTTCTCCGGCATGGCTTTCGCCTACTTCCTGGTGTTTCCCACGGTATTCAAGTTCATGTCGGCGGTGGCGCCCGAGGGCGTTGCGTGGATGACCGACATCGACAAGTATTTGTCCTTCGTGCTCAGCACGTTCGTCGCCTTCGGCGTCACCTTCGAGGTGCCGGTGGTGGTGATCGTGCTGGTCCGCATCGGCGTGGTGTCGATCGCCAAGCTGAAAGAGGCGCGGCCCTACGTCATCGTCGGCGCCTTCATCATCGGCGCCATCTTCACGCCGCCCGATGTCCTCTCGCAGGTGATGCTGGCGGTGCCGCTCTGGCTGCTCTACGAGCTTGGCATCATACTGGCGCGCTTCGCCGAAAAACCGGCCGGCGTGTCCGATTACGCGCCGCCTGACGAAGCCGAGATGGAGCGGGAACTCGACAAGGCCGAAGCCGACTCGAAGAAGAACGGCTGAACACGGCTGGCGGCGGCTGCCGGCCGCCGCTATGATGCGCCGATCCATCCGGGGGTATGACATGGTTCGTCCGACGCGCCCTGGCCTCACCAACGACGCCGATGTCCGCAGCCTGGCGTCCAATGCGCTGCTGCGCCTCTTCGACAGCCTCTACGAAGGTGCCGTGGTGGTGGACCGGACGGGCCGCATCACCTGGATCAACGACAAGTACAAGGCACTGCTCGGCTGGAACGGCACCGATCCGGTCGAGGGCCGGCCGATCGAGGAAGTCATCCCGAACAGCCGCCTGCGGCAGGTCATGGAGAGCGGGCGGGCCGAACTGCTCGACGTCTTCGCCATCGGTTCGCGCCAGGTCGTGGTCTCCCGCATCCCGCTGCAGGACGAGTCCGGTGCCGTGATCGGCGGCCTGGGGGTCATCCTCTACGACCGGGTGCAGGCGCTGAAGCCGATCGTTTCCAAGTTCCAGCAGTTGCAGGCCGAACTCGCCAGCGCCCACCGCGAACTGGCCGAGACGCGCCAGGCCAAATACCGCTTCAGCCAGATCGTTAGCTTGTCGGCGCGCATGCGCGACGTCAAGGAACAGGGGCGGCGCGCCGCCGAGCGCGACGCCACGGTGCTGCTGCTGGGCGAGACCGGCACCGGCAAGGAACTCATGGCGCATGCCGTCCACGCTGCCAGCCGGCGTGCCGACCGGCCGCTGGTCAGCCTCAACGCAGCGGCCATTCCCGAGGCGCTGCTGGAGTCCGAATTGTTCGGTGTCGAGCCGGGCGCCTTTACAGGTGCGGGTTCGAAGCCGCGCCCGGGCAAGTTCCAACTGGCCGACGGCGGTACCCTGTTCCTCGACGAGGTGGGGGACATGCCGCTCATGCTGCAGGCCAAGCTGCTGCGCGTGCTGCAGGAAGGCGAAGTGGAACCCGTCGGCTCGAACCGCCTGCGCAGCATCGATGTGCGCGTGATCGCTGCCACCAGTCGCGACCTGAAGGCCATGGTCGATGCCGGCAGCTTTCGCGCCGACCTGTATTACCGCCTGAACGTCCTGCCGATTCGGCTGCCGCCCTTGCGCGAGCGGGCGGAGGACTTGCCGGTGCTGTGCGAAGCCCTGCTGGAGCAGATCGCCGAAAAGGCCGGCGAACCGGTGAAATCCATCTCGGCCGCCGGTCTGGCCCGGCTGGGCGCCTACCACTGGCCAGGAAACGTGCGGGAACTGGGGAACACCCTGCAACTGGCGGCTGCTCGCCACGATGCGCGCCTGCTCGACCCCGAACATTTCGACGATCTGCCGGTGACGGCCCCGCTTGCCGCCACCACCGCCCCGGCGGATGGGGCGGTGCGGGCCTTGCGGGACGCAGTTGCCGCCGCCGAGAAAGCCGAAATCGTCAAGGCGCTGGCCGCCGCCCATGGCGTCAAGCTGAATGCCGCCAAGCTCCTCAACATCAGCAGGGCCCAGTTGTACGAAAAACTGGCCGCCCACGGCCTGCAGTCCGAACATCCGGACAGAAAAGAAGCTGTCTGAACCTTCAGACAATAATTTTCTAATTAATAATCAGCGCGTTATCTTTTTCGTGCGGGCTTGATGTCCGGAAGGCCGGACAGTTTCCGGGGTGTGCCGCAGGTTAGCGCCCACTTTTCCGTTAAAAAATTAATAGAAACAGGGCATTGCATTTCTGGCACGGACCCTGCAATGGGGTTTCCCCAAGGCTGCGAGCCCATATCGCGACCTGACCAACCAAGGAGGAGAAGCATCATGCTGAAACGCATCCTGTGCGCCGCTGCTGCGGCCGGCGCCCTGTTCCTGGCCGGGCCCGCTACGGCGCAGGAGTACAAAATTGCCCTGATCGCTGGCAAGACCGGCTTCCTCGAGGCCTATGCCAAGGAGACCGAGACCGGCTTCATGATGGGCCTCGAATACCTGACCGGCGGCAAGATGGAAATCAACGGCCGCAAGGTCAAGGTCATCGTCAAGGACGACCAGAACAAGCCGGACGTGGCGAAGGCCGCCTTGGCCGAAGCCTACGCCGACGACAAGGTCGACCTCGCCGTCGGCACGACCTTCTCCGCTGCCGCCCTGGCCATGCTGCCGGTGGCCGAGGAGTACAAGAAGGTTCTTCTCGTCGAGCCCGCCGTCGCCGACGACATCACCGGCGCGAAGTGGAACCGCTACATCTTCCGCACCGGCCGCAGTTCTTCGCAGGACGCCATCGCCGGCGCCTTCACGCTGTCGGGCGACGTGACCATTGCCACGCTCGCGCAGGACTACGCCTTCGGCCGCGACGGCATCAAGGCCTACAAGGAAGCGCTGGCCAAGGCCAACCCGAAAGCGAAGATCGTGCACGAGGAGTATGTCGCCACGACCACCACCGACTTCACCGCACCGGCGCAGCGCCTGTTCGATGCGCTCAAGGACAAGCCGGGCCGCAAGGTGATCGTCATGGTCTGGGCGGGCGCCCATCCGATGACCAAGATCGCCGACCTCAAGCCCGAGCGCTTCGGCATCGAGCTCGCCCCCGGCGGCAACATCCTGCCGGTGATGAAAGGCTGGAAGAACTATGGCGGCGTCGAGGGCAGCATCTATTACTACTACAACTTCCCGAAGAACAAGATGAACGACTGGTTCGTGGCCGAGCACCAGAAGCGTTACAAGTCGCCGCCCGACTTCTTCACCGCAGGCGGCTTTGCTGCAGCCAGCGCGGTGGTTTCAGCCCTCACCAAGGCAGGTTCCGGCGACAGCGAGAAGCTCATCGCCGCCATGGAAGGCATGGAGTTCGACACGCCGAAGGGCAGGATGACCTTCCGCAAGGACGACCACCAGGCCATGCAGAGCATGTACCACTTCCGCATCAAGAAGGCCCAGGCCAACGAGTGGGACCTGCTCGAGTTGGTGCGCGAGATCCCCGCCGCGGAAATGCCGATCCCGGTGCGCAACAAGCGCTGAGAAAAGTCAGTCGCTGCGACACGGCGACAGGGGGCGAAACCCGCCTCCCGCCGTGCCGCGGCGATGAACGGCCCGCCCGCATGAACACTGAACATCCGGTCCTCGCCACCGAAGGCCTCACCATTCGCTTCGGCGGCCATGTGGCGGTGAACAACGTCACGGCCGAATTCCGGCCGGGCACGCTCACCGCCATCGTCGGGCCCAACGGCGCCGGCAAGACCACCTACTTCAACCTGATCTCCGGCCAGCTGCCGGCCAGCGCCGGCACGGTGAAACTCTATGGCGAGGACGTCACGCACCTCGGCGCGGCGCAGCGCACGCGCCGCGGCATCGGCCGCGCCTTCCAGCTGACCAACCTGTTCCCCAACCTGACGGTGCTGGAGAACGTGCGCCTGGCGGTGCAGAGCCGCGCCGGACTCGGCCTCAACCTGCTGTCGCTGTGGTCCGACCACGTCGAGGCGCGCGAGAAGGCCGAACACTTCCTGCACCGCGTCGCGCTGGCCGAGCACCGCGACGAGACCGCCTCGGCGCTCTCCCACGGCGACAAGCGCAAGCTGGAGGTGGCCATCCTGCTGGCGCTGGAGCCGGACATCTTCATGTTCGACGAGCCGACCGCCGGCATGAGCGTCGACGAGGTGCCGGTAGTGCTGGAGCTGATCCGGCACATGAAGGCGCAGGGCGACAAGACCATCCTGCTGGTCGAGCACAAGATGGACGTGGTGCGCTCGCTCGCCGACCGCATCATCGTGCTGCACAACGGCTACCTGGTCGCCGACGGCGATCCGGCCGAGGTGATGAATTCGCCCATCGTGCAGGAAGCCTACCTGGGCGCGGGGGTCGCCGACCATGTCTGAGCCGCTGCTGCAGCTGGCGGGCGTGCACACCCACATCGGCCAGTACCACATCCTGCAGGGCGTGGACCTCGTCGTGCCGCGCGGCGAGCTGACCGTGCTGCTCGGCCGCAACGGCGCCGGCAAGACCACCACCCTGCGCACCATCATGGGCCTTTGGCACGCCTCGCGCGGCGCGCTGCTGTTCGACGGCAGCGACATCACCCAGGCGGCGACGCCGGACATTGCCTGCGCCGGCATTGCCTACGTGCCGGAGAACATGGGCATCTTCTCGGATCTCACGGTGCGCGAGAACCTTGTCCTCGCCGCCCGAGGCGGCGAGCCGGACACGGCGCGCCTCGAGTGGATCTTCGGTTTCTTCCCGGCGCTGAAGAAATTCTGGAACCAGGCCGCCGGCACGCTCTCGGGCGGGCAGAAGCAGATGCTGGCCATCGCCCGCGCCATCGTCGAGCCGCGCAAGCTGCTGCTGGTCGACGAGCCGACCAAGGGTCTGGCACCGGCCATCATCCAGAGCCTGATCGCCGCCTTCCGCGAGTTGAAGGCGATGGAGACGACCATCCTCCTCGTCGAGCAGAACTTCAATTTCGTCCGCTCCCTCGGCGACACCGTGGCGGTGATGGATGACGGCCGCATCGTGCACAGCGGGCCGATGGCCGGGCTGGCCGAGGACCGCGAGCTGCAGCAGAAACTGCTCGGCCTTTCCCTGGACGCCCACCAATGACGACGACCGTGACGACTCCCCCGCCGGACGGCGAACTGCCGCGGCTGCGCCTCGACAAGGCGCCGCTGCTGGTGCTGCCGATCCTCGCCCTGCTGGCGCTGCCGCTCATCGGCAGCTTTCCGACCTGGGTGACGCTGACCGTCGCCGGGCTGGCGATGGGCATGATGATCTTCATCATGGCCAGCGGCCTGACCCTGGTGTTCGGCCTGATGGACGTGCTCAACTTCGGCCACGGCGCCTTCGTCTCGGTCGGCGCCTTCACAGCCACGCTGGTGCTGCTGCCGATGCAGGGCTGGATGCAGGCCGACTCGGTGCTGATGAACCTCACGGCGCTGGGCCTGGCCGTCGCGCTGGCGATGCTCGTCACCGGCATCCTCGGTTGGGCCTTCGAGCGCGTCGTCGTCATGCCGGTGTACGGCCAGCACCTCAAGCAGATCCTCATCACCATGGGCGGCATGATCGTCGCCGAGCAGATGATCCACGTCGTCTGGGGCCCGGACCAGATTCCGCTGCCGCTGCCGGCCTCCTTCCGCGGCGCCCTCCTCATCGGCGACGCCGCCATCGAGAAGTACCGCCTGATCGCCGTCGCCGTCGGCCTGATGGTGTTCGTATCGATGTTCCTCGTGCTGAATCGGACAAAAATCGGCCTGCTGATCCGCGCCGGCGTCGAGAACGGCGAGATGGTCGAGGCGCTCGGCTACCGCATCCGCCGGCTGTTCGTCGGCGTCTTCGTCGCCGGCTCGGCGCTGGCCGGCCTCGGCGGCGTGCTCTGGGGCCTCTACAAGGAGACGCTCACCGCCGCCATGGGCTCGGACATCATGGTGCTGGTGTTCATCGTCATCATCATCGGCGGCCTCGGTTCGGTCGGCGGCTGCTTCATCGGCGCGCTGCTGGTGGCGCTGGTGGCCAACTACACCGGCTTCCTGGCGCCGAAGATCGCGCTGGTCTCCAACATCCTGCTGATGGTGGCCGTCCTGCTGTGGCGGCCGCAGGGGCTCTATCCGGTGGCGAAGCGATGATGACGCGCATCCTCTCCGGCGACTTCCCGCGCAGCCGCCTGCTGACGGCGCTGCTGCTCGCCGTCTTCGCCGGCCTGGCGCTGGCGCCCTTCCTCTTTCCCGGCGCGCGCGCCATCAACGTCGCCGCCACCATCTGCGTCTTCGTCGTGCTGGCCGCCTCCTACGACCTGCTGCTCGGCTACACCGGCATCGTCTCCTTCGCCCACACCATGTTCTACGGCATCGGCGCCTACGGTGTCGGCCTGTCGCTCTACGGCGTCGGCCCGACCTGGGGCGCCGTGCTGATGGGACTGACTATTGCGCTGGGGCTGTCGCTCGGTCTGGCGCTGCTGATCGGCCTCTTCTCGCTGCGCGTGAAGGCGATCTTCTACGCCATGATCACCCTGGCGGTGGCCTCGGCCTTCGCCGTGCTCGCCTCGCAATTGTCGGACCTCACCGGCGGCGAGGACGGCCGCACCTTCGGCGTGCCGGAGGCGCTGCGGCCGGGCTTCCGCCTGGTCGAGGCGGAAATTTTCGGCACCGCCATCAACGGCAAGCTGCTCACCTACTACCTGGTGTTCTTCGGCGCGCTGGGGCTGTTCCTGCTCCTGCTGCGCGTGGTGAATTCGCCCTTCGGCCGCGTGCTGCAGGCGATCCGCGAGAACGACTTCCGTGCCGAGGCGCTCGGCTACCGCACGGTGGTGTACCGCACCCTGGCCAACTGCCTGTCGGCGGCGACGGCGACCCTGGCCGGCGCGCTGATGGCGCTGTGGCTGCGCTACGCCGGGCCGCAGACAACGCTGTCGTTCACCATCATGATGGACATCCTGCTCATCGTCGTCATCGGCGGCATGGGCACGCTCTACGGCGCGGTGGCCGGCACGGCGCTGTTCATCCTGGCGCAGAATTACCTGCAGGCGCTGATGAAGCAGGCGAGCGACGGCCTCGCCGCCGTGCCGCTGCTCGCCAACCTGCTGCACCCGGATCGCTGGCTGCTTTGGCTCGGCGTGCTGTTCGTCCTCTCCGTGTATTTCTTCCCGACCGGCATCGTCGGCAAATTAAGGAGCCTGAAGCGGAAATGATGACCTCGAACTACGTCACCGTCCTCGACCGCGAGCTGCACTACACCGAGTGGGGCGCCGGCCAGGCCGAGACGATCGTCATGTGGCACGGCCTGGCGCGCACCGGACGCGACTTCGACGACATCGCCGCGGCGCTCTCCGACCGCTACCGCGTCGTCTGCCCGGATACCATTGGCCGCGGCCTGTCGCAGTGGAGCCCGGCGCCGGAGGCGGAGTATCGCGTTAGCTTCTACACGCGCCTTGCGGCGGCCTTCGTCGACGCGCTGGGCATCGGCCGCATGCGCTGGCTCGGCACCTCGATGGGCGCCATGATCGGCACCGCCGCCGCGGCCGGCCCGCTCAAGGGGCGCATCACGCATCTGGTGCTGAACGACATGGGGCCGAAGATCGGCGACGCGGCGCTGGCGCGTATCCGCGCCTACGCCGGCAGCCCGGCGCAGTTCGACCGCGTCTCCGAACTGGAGGCCTACTTCCGCACCATCTACAAGCCCTACGGCTTCCTCACCGACGAGCAGTGGCGGCGTCTGACGGAGACCTCGGTGCGGCGTCTGTCGGACGGCAAGGTGACGCCGCACTACGATCCGAAGATCGTCATGATGTTCGACCACGAGGCCGAGTTGCTGCAGTGGGATTTCTGGGATGCGCTGGACTGCAGGGCGCTGTGCCTGCGCGGCGCCGATTCCGACCTGCTGCTGCCGGAGACGGCGGAGGAGATGGCGCGGCGCGGGCCGCGCGCCCGCGCCGTGACCTATCCCGGCATCGGCCACGCGCCGGCGCTCAACGTGCCGGAGCAGATCGGCCTGGTGGCAGACTTCTTCGCCGCCTGATCACTCCCGGTTGTTCCGCTGCATCGGCGGCCGCTTGCCGATGTTCACGGCGACCTCGAGCTCTTTCGCCTCGCGGCGCAACTTGAACGTCGCCGCCCCCCCCGGCGTCAGGCCGGCGATCAGTTCGAGCATGCCCTGCGGATCCTTCACCGGCTTGCCGCCGACGGCCACCAGCACGTCGCCGGGGCGGATGCCTGCACGGTCGGCCGGGCTGCCGCGCATGACGCCGGCGATGATGGCGCCTTCGCTGGCCGACAGCTTGAAGGATTCCGCCAGCTCCGGCGTGATTTCCTGCGCCTCGACGCCGATCCAGCCGCGCGTCACCGTGCCGGTCCTGATGATCTGCTCCATCACCGTCCTGGCAATGGAGACGGGAATGGCGAAGCCGATGCCGAGCGAGCCGCCCGTGCGCGAGTAGATCGCCGTGTTGATGCCGACCAGATTGCCCGCGCTGTCCGTCAGCGCGCCGCCGGAGTTGCCGGGGTTGATGGCGGCGTCGGTCTGGATGAAATTCTCGAAGGTATTGATGCCGAGCTGGCTGCGGCCCAGCGCGCTGACGATGCCGTGGGTCACCGTCTGGCCGACGCCGAAGGGGTTGCCGATGGCCAGCACGACGTCGCCGACGCGCAGCGATTCGGTCGGCGCGAAGGTGACGGCGGGCAGCTTGCCGTCGGCCTTGACCTGCAGCACCGCGAGGTCGGTCTCCGGGTCGGTGCCGACGATGCGGGCGCGCAAGTAGCGGCCGTCGTTGGTCGCCACCTCGATCTCGTCCATGTTCTCGACGACGTGGTTGTTGGTGAGGACATAGCCTTCCGCGCTGACGATGACGCCGGAGCCGAGGCCGGACTGGCGCTGCGGGCCGCCGAAGCGGTCGCCGAAGAAGTAGCGGAAGACCGGGTCGTCGGCGAAGGGGTGGCGCGGCGTCTTCACGTCCTTGCTGGTGTAGATGTGCACCACCGAGGGCAGCGCCTTTTTCGCGGCATCGGCGTAGGAGACGACCTTGCGCGCATCGGGCGCGGCCGGCGCGGCCGCCTCCTGCAGGGCCACCACGGCGGGCGCAGGCCTGCCGCCGAGCCAGTCCGGCTTGAGGGTCATCACGACGAACAGCGCGGCGATGCTGACCGTGACGGCCTGGGCGAAAATGAGCCACAATCGTTGCATGGTTGGTTTCGAGAGACTGAAGAATGGACAGAAATGAATTGGCCGCTTATCTCGACGAACTGCTCGAGTGCGGACGCTACCGCGATTATTGCCCAAACGGCCTGCAAGTGGAAGGACGTGCCGGAATACGCCACCTCGTCTGCGGCGTGACGGCCAGCCAGGCCCTGCTCGAGGCGACCGTGGCCGCCGGTGCCGACGCGCTGCTGGTGCACCACGGCTGGTTCTGGCGCGGCGAGGACGGCCGCATCACCGGCATCCGTCGCGCCCGGCTGAAAGTCCTGCTGGAGCACGACATCAGCCTGTTTGCCTACCACCTGCCGCTCGATGCCCATGCCGAACTGGGCAACAACGCCCAGCTCGGTCGGCGGATGGGATGGACTGCAACGGGGCGCTTCGCCGAGCAGGACGTCGGTTTTCTCGGCAGTGCGGAAGGTACTGCGCAGGCGATCGCCGACAGGCTGGCGCTCAAGCTGGGCCGACTGCCGCTGCTGGTGGGTGATGCGTCGCGGCCGGTGCAACGCATCGCCTGGTGCAGCGGCGGGGCACAGGGCTATTTCGAGCAGGCCATCGCTGCCGGCGCCGACGTCTATGTCAGCGGCGAAATTTCCGAGCAGACCGTGCATCTGGCGCAGGAGTCCGGCGTGCCCTACATCGCCGCCGGCCATCACGCCACCGAACGCTACGGCGTGCAGGCTGTCGGCGCGCACCTGGCCGAGCGTTTTGGCATCGAGTGCCGCTACATTGAGGTGGACAACCCGGTGTGAGCGTGCCCTAGGGGGGCAGTAGCCGGCTGCGGATGCGCGTGAGGAGGTTGACAAGCGTGGCCGTTTCCGCCGGCGTCATGGTGGCGGCGATGCGCGCCTCGTGCAGCTTGATGCGTCGCTTCAGCTGCTTGAGCAGTCTTTCCCCTTCCGCCGTGAGCACCAGCGCGTTGGAGCGCCGGTCGGTGGGCGAAGGGCGCCGCTCGACCAGGCCGCGCGCCTCGAGCTGGTCGATCACGGCGACCATGGTGGAGCGGTCGAGCTGGGTGGCGGAAGCGAGCTGGCTTTGCGTCATGCCCGGATTGGCGGAAATCAGCACCAGCACGCCGAAGCGCCCGGGCGAGATGTCGAATTCCTTCAGTTCGGCGGCGAAATCGCCGAAGACGGCAAGCTGGGCCAGGCGCAGCTGGTAGCCGATCAGGGCGGGCAGCAGGTCGAGCCTGAGATCGTCTTTCGGCTTGCTCTTGCGGCCTGCTTTTTTTTCCCTGCTCATTACCCGATACCCGTCCCTCGCTTTGATGGAGGATATTTTAACGGGTTCTCCCGACGCTGAGGGCTCCGGGCCGGCGGGGCGGGCCGCGGCTTGCCATCAGTGCGCATCGCCCCTATTCTTCCAATGAGCTTCTGGCCGTGCCGCGCCCTGCCGGGGGCCTGCCAGATGAAATACCCATGCATGGATACGGAAGAAACATGAAACGCATTACAGTCATCGGCACCGGGTTCGCCGCACTTTCGGCGGCGCGCAGATTGCGCCAACTTGACCGGCTGCCAGAAATCACCGTGGTCGGGCCACGCCCGGAGCTGGTCTTCCTGCCGAGCCTGATCTGGCTGCCGTCCGGGCAGCGCAAGGCGGAGGATCTGCGCATCCCGCTGCAGAACTTCTTTGACCGCAATGCCATCCGCTTCCACGCCGGCGAGGCGACAGGGCTGGGAAACGGCGGCCGAACCGTGCTGACTACCGCCGGTCAGGTGGAAAACGACGGCCTGGTCATTGCCTGCGGCGGGCGCTTCATCAAGAAGCTGCCGGGCATCGAGCACGCCATCACACCTTGCGAGGGCATCGCCGCGGTGGAGCGGCTGCGCGACGCGGTGAAAGCCATGGGGAGCGGCACCATCGCCCTGGGCTTCGCCGGCAATCCCAACGAACCTGCCGCCATGCGCGGCGGACCGATCTTCGAATTCCTCTTCGGCCTCGACACGCAGTTGCGGCGCGAGGGGCGGCGCGACAGGATCGGGCTGACGTTCTTCAACCCCATGCCGAAGCCTGGCAACCGCCTCGGCGAAAAAGCCGTCGCGCGGCTGCTCGGCGAGATGAAGCGGCGCGGCATTGCCACCCATCTCGGCCACAAGCTGGTCGGCTTCGAACCAGACAGGGTGAGAACCGCGGGTGGCGAGATCAAGGCCGATCTCATCGTCTTCATGCCGGGTCTCACCGGCAACGCGTGGTTCGACAACACCGACCTGCCGCGCTCGCCCGGCGGACTGCTCAAGGCCGACGCGCAATGCCGTGTCGAGGGATGCGAGCGCATCTATGTTGCCGGCGATGCCGGCAGTTTTCCCGGCCCCGACTGGATGCCGAAGCAGGCGCACATGGCGGATCTGCAGGCCGAAGCGGCGGCGGAGAACCTGCTGGCGGAACTCAGTGGCGGCAAGCCGGCGAAGACCTTCAGGGTCGAGCTGCTGTGCATCGTGGATTCGCTCGACGCCGGCATGCTGGTCAAGCGCACGCCCGCGGGCGGACTGGCTCTGCCGCCGCTCGGCCTGATGCACAACGCCAAGGCGATCTTCGAATCCTGGTATCTGCGGCGCTACCGCTGACGGTCGAGGGATTCGCGCAATACCTTGACCAGGTGCGCGGCGATCTCGCCCGCACCACGCTTGCCTGGCCGGTACCAGGTGCGCGTCCAGTTGAGTGCGCCGAGCAACTGCAGGCGCAACAGGCTGCGATCGATGTTCGGTGGCAGGGGCAGGTCGGCGATGAGTCGGCGATAGACCGCCTCGAAGCGATCGCGCTCGGCGCGCAACTGCCGCTGCATGTCCGGCGACTCGAACAGGAACAGGCTGGCGCCGGTCCATGCCGTCAGGTCGTTGCCGGAAATCAGATGGCGGATATGCACCGTGAAGGCGATCTCAAGGCGCTCCCAGGGGTCGCGCGAGCGGGCCGGGGCGACCTCAAGCAGGTGCGCCACCTCGCGCATGCCGGCCGAGTGGGCGGCGACGAAGAGATCGTCCTTCGAGGCGAAGTGGTGATAAACCGAGCCGGGCTGAAGGCCGGCGGCGCGGGCGATGTCGCGAATCGAGGTGCGGGCGAAGCCGCGGTGTGCGAACTCGCGCACCGCCATGGCGAGCAGGTGTTCGCGCGCCATGCCTGGTGCGGCCGCATCGAGGACGGTGGCTCGCCGCGACGCGATGCGCGCCAGCGCCGCGCGCTGGGCCGCGCTGAGCCGGCCCGTAGCGCCCTTCTGCAATGCCGCCGCCCGCTTCGCGGCGGTCTCCAGATGATGGCGCTGCCAGATCCAGCGCACGCCGGCAGGCGACACCGCGAGCCCCGAGAGACGTATGGCTTCGGCCACGCGGGCCTGGCCCCATTCCGGATGATCGCGCGCATGGCGCAGCGCGGCGCGCTCGACCTGCTGCCGGCGGATGAGGGACGGGGTCGGTTTCGGCATGCGCAGACTGTAGCGGAAATTGACTAGCCAGCCAAACACCTGTTAGACAAAGTCAGTCGGTGCGGCGTATCGTGACATGGCGTCGCGGCAGCGTTCGCGGCTACAAGCCGAACCAATAACCAAGGAGGAGACAATGAAGATCCGCAAGCTTGCCCTTTTGCTGTCCACCCTGTTTGCCGCCGGGGCGACGCTGGCCGACATCACCGTCGGCGTCAGCCTGTCTGCCACCGGCCCGGCCGCCTCGCTCGGCATTCCCGAGAAGAACACCTTCGCCCTGCTGCCGCAGGCCATCGGCGGCGAAAAGGTGAAGTGGATCGTGCTCGACGACGCCACCGACACCACCACGGCGGTGAAGAACGCGCGCAAGCTGACCTCCGAGGACAAGGCCGACGTCTTGATCGGTTCCAGCGCTACGCCGACCTCGATGGCCATCCTCGAGGTGGCTTTCGAGACGAAGACGCCGCAGATTGCCATGGGACCGGTGGCGCCGCCGCCCGACAAGGCGCCGTGGGTCTTCGTTACGCCACAGAGCTTCAGCCTGATGGCGGAGGCCATCGCGCAGCACATGGTTGCCAGCGGCGTGAAGACCGTCGGCTTCATCGGCTATGCCGATCCCTACGGCGAGCTGTGGCTGAAGGCGCTGCAGGGCGCGGTCGAGCCGAAAGGGATCAAGATCGTTGCCGCCGAGCGCTATCAGCGCAACGACACCAGCGTTGCCGGCCAGGTGCTGAAGATAATGGCGGCGAATCCGGACGCGGTGCTCGTTGCCGGCTCCGGCACGCCGGCCGTGCTGCCGCAATCGACCCTCGTCGAGCGCGGCTACAAGGGCAAGTTCTACCAGACGCACGGCATCGCCAACCGTGATTTCCTGCGCGTCGGCGGCAAGGCCGTCGAGGGCACCATCTTCCCGGTCGGCCCGATGCTGCTGGCCGAGCAGTTGCCGGACACGCATCCCTCGAAGAAGCCGGCGCTCGACTACGTCAGGATGTACGAGGCGGCGCACGGCGCGAACAGCCGCAGCACCTTCGGCGCTCATGGCTACGATGCCTACCTGCTGCTGACGCGTGCCGTGCCGGAAGCCCTGAAGAAGTCCAAGCCGGGCACGCCGGAGTTTCGCGCCGCTCTGCGCGACGCCATCGAAAGCATCAAGGAGCTGCCTGCCACCCACGGTGTCTTCAACATGTCGCCGGGCAACCACAACGGCTTCGATTCGCGCGCCGCGATCATGGCGACCGTGTCGAACGGCGACTGGAAACTGCTGAAGTGAGCGTCCCGCACGGCCGCCCGAAGGGGCGCAAGTCACGAACCGGAGCCGCGATCCGGCGCAGCGCCCGTGCCTGCGAAGCCGCACAGCGAAGCCGGATCATTGTCATTGTCGCGCTCCCGCCGCGCACGTTCCGAGGCGCGACGCTCCCGCGCGGCCGGCGAACACCCGTCACCCCCTCGCTTGGCGAGGGGGCCGGGGGGAGGGCAGTCCAATGAAACCGCCGTTCGCCAGCCTGAATTTCGCGCCGGCGGCGGCCGACGTCGAGCGGCGCGCCGACGGGACGCAGGTGCTGCGCTCGCCGCGACCCTTGCAGCCCTATGCGCGCTGCCTGGGCGAGCACCTCGAGCGCTGGGCGCGGGAAGCGCCCGATC
>JBDHRL010000045.1:0-19781 GCA_039807535.1 Rhodocyclaceae bacterium | reverse complement strand
CCGGCAAGGCGGCAGGCAATCTGGAATTCGCGCAACTTATCGTGCCCCCCTTTTTCATCTCAATTTTATTCTCAAGTATTTTTCATTCCCGACCGTAATTCCTGAAACAAGGGTTCCCTTCCCGCCGGAAGGGAACGTCAGACCCAGCCCCGTCTGCCTGCGATCAGTCTCTTGCCTTTTGCGAGAGGCCGCACAACACTTTTGCCAGGAGGAGATTCGGCCATGTTCGGCAAGTTCACGATTGCCCGTCGTCTGGGGCTGGGTTTCGGTCTGTTCTTTGTCATGCTGCTCGCTTCCGTGATCCTGGGATTGAGTCATCTGGGTTCGGTAGGCGGCATGGTCGATCGCATCGTGGCGAAGGAGTGGCGCAAGACCCTGCTGGCCAACGAGGCGATCGACCTGATGAACGCCAATGCGCGGGAGACTTTCCTGCTGTTCCTGGCGCAGGATCGGCCTGCCGTGAAGGCGCGCATAGCTGACAATGCGCAGGCGATCGCCGCCAAGCTCGACGAACTGGAAAAGCTCATCTACAAGGCGGAAGCCAAGGCCATGCTGGCGGAAATCCGCGAACAGCGGAAGGTCTACGTCGCTTCCTACGCCGGGGTGGCCAAACTGCTCGATGCCGGCAGGGATGCCGAAGCTGCGAAAACGATGGCGGCGGAGACGGTGCCTGCGCTCGATGCGTTGTTGGCGTCGGTGGACAAGCTGATCCGCTTCCAGGGCGAAATCCTCGAGCAGACCGGAAAGGATGCCAACGAGACCTATGTCTGGGCGCGCAACAGCCTGATCCTGTTCCTGGCAGTGATGGCGGGGGTGGCCGTCGCGCTGGCGGCCTGGATCATTCGTGCCGTGACTCGGCCGCTCGGCGGGGAGCCGGACGAAGCCAAGGCGGCCGTCTCGCGCATTGCCAGGGGCGACCTGACGCAGGACATCGCCTTGAAGCAGGGGGATTCGGACAGCCTGCTGGCGGACATGAAGCAGATGCAGAAGGCCCTGCGCGGGATGATCGGCGCGCTCAAGGCCAATGCCGACGGCGTGGCCAGCGCCGCCCATCAGTTGTCTTCTGCCTCCGAGCAGCTCGCCATCGGCACTTCCCGGCAGAGCGAGTCCGCCTCCGGCATGGCGGCGGCAGTGGAACAGATGACGGTCTCCATCAACCACGTCTCCGACAGCGCCAACGAAGCCCGCCAGGTGACCGAAGAGAACGGTGCGCAGTCGAACGACGGCAAGCGGGTCATCGAAGAGACCGTGACGGAAATGCAGGAAATCTCGCGAACGGTGGCGCATGCATCGGAAACCATCCACGCAGTGGGCCAGAACTCGCAGAAGATCTCCAGCATCGTGCAGGTCATCAAGGACGTGGCCGATCAGACCAACCTGCTTGCGCTGAACGCCGCCATCGAGGCGGCGCGTGCCGGCGAGCAGGGGCGCGGTTTTGCCGTGGTGGCCGACGAGGTGCGCAAGCTGGCCGAACGCACGGCGCAGGCCACGACCGAGATCGGCGACATGATCGGCGCCGTGCAGTCGAGCGCCCAGGCCGCGGTGGGCACCATGCAGCAGGCGGTGGCGCGCGTCGAGAGCGGCGTGACGATGGCCCATCGCGCCGGGGAGGCAATGGGCGGCATCCGCGACGGCGCCGATCGGGTGGTGGCGGCGGTGAATGAAATTTCCAGCGCGCTCAAGGAGCAGAGCGCGGCGAGCAACGAGATCGCCTCCAGCGTCGAGAAGATTGCCCAGATGTCCGAGGAAAACAGTGCGGCCACTCATGAAGCGGCCGATACCGCGCACCAACTGGCGGCGCTTGCCGTGGAAACGCGAAATGCGGTCAGCCAGTTTCGCGTGTAAGGCGCCGTGCCGGGGGGACTGACTTTTCCGCCGGCTTGAACGAAGGGCACGGCCCTGCCAAACACGGGGGGGGGCGAGAACCGTCCCGATGCCGGCCATCCAGCTGGAAAGTGGCGATGCGGCCGCGCCGTGGTTGCAACGACGGGCGGAAGGGGTCATGGGGGCTTCCGGTAGAATCGCGGCAATCTATCGGAACAGGATGCGCGGATGCGCCTGGTCGGCCCCTTGCCGGATTTCCTCCTGCGCTGCATCGCCCGCTTTCGCGAAGAGCGTTGTGCGCAGGTGGCCGCCAGCCTGGCCTTCACCACGCTGCTGGCGCTGGTGCCGCTGCTGACGGTCGCGCTGGTGCTGATATCCCAGTTCGATCTTTTCGCGGGCCTGGGGACGGCGCTGAGAAATTTCCTGCTGGCCAATCTGCTGCCCGAGAAGGCCGGCAGGGTGATTGCGGCCTATGCCCTGCAATTCAGCCAGAAGACCGGCCGCCTGACGGCCCTGGGCACCGGCATGCTGGTCGTCACGGCACTGCTGCTCATGCTGTCCATCGACCGCGTATTCCGCCAGATCTGGCGGGTGCGCCAGCCGCGGCCATTGTTGAAGCGGATCGTCGTCTATCTGGGCGGGCTGGTGCTCGGCCCGGTCGTGCTGGGCGCGTGCGTGGCGCTGGCCACTTATCTGGTGACGGCCTCGCTGGGCCTGGTGAGCGAGCCAAAATGGCTGACCGACCTCTTGCTGAAATCCCTGGCGGTGCTGCTGCTTGCCGCCATGTGCGCGCTCGCCTACTATGCCGTTCCGAATCGTCCGGTAGCGCCTCGCCACGCCCTGCTGGGCGGCATGCTGGCGGCGCTGGGCCTGGCCGCCGTCCAGCGCGGCCTCGGCATTTACTTTTCGGCTTTCCCGAATTACACCCTGATATACGGCGCCTTCGCCACGGTGCCGATTTTCCTGGTCTGGCTGTACCTGTCCTGGCTGGTCGTGCTTGCCGGAGCCCTGGCCACGGCGATCATGGGCGAGATGCGCCCGCCGAGGCGCTGATTACGTCGGATAGGGATCGGGTTCGAACTGGAACAGCTCGACCGCGCCGGTTTGCATGTCCAGGCTGAGCAGCCGGCCTTGCATGACATGGGTTTTTTCCTCGCCGGAGACGATGAAAAAGCGCCGCGCGCTGTTGGCGCCGGATGGCGCCAGGATGGCGGGGTTGTCGCGCAAGGCCGGGATGGCAGGCAAGAGCAGGCCGGGCGTGGGCTGCTGGGAAGGATCGTTGTTTCGAAACATGATCCGCACCGAACGGGCCGCGGGGGCGACCAGCTCCAGGCCCAGTTCGATGTGTTCCGGATTCTCGCTTTTCATCCAGCGCACGATGCAGATGCTCCAGGGCTTGTCCGCACCCGGCCGCAGGGCGATGGCGCTGCCCGGCACCAATCCTTCGATTTCGCCGGAGACGTGCATCACGGCATAGCCCGACGGGCTTTCGTTGAGCACCATCCATTCGGTCGTTTGTGGCGCTCCCGCTGAAGCGCCTTCGGGCGCCTCGCCGCGCTCAAGCAGATGCCAGAGTTCGTTCAGGCCGACGCAGACCTGGGCGCGGAAGTTGTTGTGGCGGCGCACATGGTGGCGGTGCGGCGGGTTTGCCCAGTGGGCTTGCAGCCGCTTCAGGGCGGCAATGCCGCCCTGGCCGGCGGCCCGTTCCGGCAGCCGCAAGTTGCCTGCGGGCATGCCGTTCTCGAGCGCGGAAATCTGCTCGCCGAGCAGGCGGGCGAGCATCTGGAAGGAACAGTACAGCAGGTCGCCGGGATGAGGCGGAATGCGCCGGTTGGGCGGCACCGGTCCCGTGTCCCGGCTGGTGTCCACCCAGTACCAGGAGCCTTCTTCCTCCGCGGGTGGCGAAGGCAGCAGGTTGACGGCCGCGGAGAAGTTGGCGAGATACTCGCTCGCCAGGAGGATTTCACCCGGCGAAAAACCCTCTGGCTGGGCCGCCGCCAGGGCCAGAAATCCCTTGTAGATTTTCTCGGCATCGAGCGACAGGCCGGGTACCACGGTCGCCGTCGGCTCGAAGCGCCCCTGTGCCGATTTCACCAGGGCATGGGCGCGCCGCCAAAGATCCGGCGGCGGCGGACCGGCGACCATGTAGGTGGTCTGCAGCGCCTCGGCAAGGCTGTGCAGGGCCCGGGCGGCAACGGTGGAGGGATTGCGCCGCTTGCTTTGCACCAGCCGATCCGCGCCAAGCAGGACGCGCTCATAGCCCGCCGCAATGCTCTCATGCGCGCCGACCAGCAGCGAGGCAATGACGCGCAGTTCCTTGTCGAGGGGCAGGCTGGCTTCGGCAAGGCGCGCTTTCAGGGCATGGGAGATCCGCTGCACCCGGTCGTAGAAGAGATCGAGTATGCGGTGATAATGGGCTTCGTCGAGCCGGGCGCGCCCGAGCGCGGCCAGTTCCCCGTTCAGTTGGGCCAGATCCTGGGCGGGATCTTCCGGGATGGGGGAGGCAAGCCAATCGAGGACGTGGGCAACGTCATCGGGCGGATGGGTCTGGCGAAGGGCAGGCGTGGAGGCCAAGCGATCTGAAGGCTGCCGGGGCCGGAGTTATCGAAAGATTCATTGTAGAGAAGAAATCGCCGAACCGGGCAAAGCGGGTGGCCAGGCAGCGGTTTTCGGCGGGTTCTTCTTGTTTTTCAGGCGATTTTCTTTTAATATGACGCCCTTTTTGGTCTGGGCTGTGTATGCCGGCCTGGTGTGCCTTGCGGTCGCCGGGACAGGCCAGGACTCCGTATCCGGATTTCAACGAAGGGTTAAGCACATGGTCGTCATTCGACTTGCCCGGGGCGGCGCCAAGAAGCGTCCGTTCTACAACATGGTCGTCAGCGATTCGCGCAAGCGCCGCGACGGCGCCTGCATCGAGCGCGTCGGCTACTACAATCCAGTCGCCGGCGAGAAGGAGCAGGGCCTGCGCGTTGACATGCAGCGCATCGAGCATTGGACGCACAAGGGAGCGCAACTGTCGCCCACCGTGGCGCGGCTGGTCAAGCAGTTCGCTGCCAAGGCAGCCGCCTGAAGGCATGATTGTCCTGGGGCGCATCTCCGCCCCATTTGGCGTGCGCGGCTGGGTCAAGGTCCAGGCCTTCGGGGACGACCCGCAGGCGTGGGCAAGGATGCCGCGCTGGTGGCTGGGCGCGGAAGAACAGGCCCCCGATGCGTCATGGCAGGCCAGAAATCTCGCCGAGTGCCAGGAGCACGCGAAGGGCCTGGTCGTTCGCTTCGAAGGTATCGCGGATCGCAATGCGGCCGGGAAGCTGGCGGGCCTGTACGTCGGCGCGCCGCGGGAGGCGCTGCCGGAGACAGCCGGAAACGAATTCTACTGGGCCGACCTGATCGGCCTGGACGTGGTGAATCAGGCCGGCGAGCGCCTCGGGCGCGTCGCCGAACTGGTGCGAAGCTGTGCGCATGAGGTACTGGATGTGCGCGACGAGGACGGCAGCCGGCGTTTGCTGCCTTTCGTGGCGGCAGTGATCGGGAAGGTGGATCTGGCCGCACGCCGGATCACGGTGGATTGGGAGCGCGACTGGTGAGTATCGCCTTCGATGTCATCACGCTGTTCCCGGAGATGTTCGCCGCGGTGACCGGTTCCGGCATCACGCGGCGTGCGCGGGAGAGGGGGCTGTGGCGCCTGGCGCTGTGGAATCCCCGCGATTTTGCGGCCGACAGCTATCGCACGGTGGATGATCGGCCCTACGGCGGCGGCCCCGGCATGGTGATGCTGGCCGGGCCGCTGGAAAAGGCGATCGATGCAGCCAGGGCGGGCCGGCCGGACGGCAAGGTGATCTACCTGTCGCCGCAGGGTCGCCCGCTCTGCCACCGGAAAGTGCTGGAGCTGGCGCAGGGAACGGGGGCGATCCTGCTTTGCGGGCGTTACGAAGGGATCGACGAGAGGCTTGTCGAGCGCCGGGTGGATGAGGAGATCTCGCTTGGCGATTTCGTCCTCTCCGGCGGCGAACTGGCGGCGATGGCGCTGATCGATGCGGTGGTGCGGCAGTTGCCGGGCGCGCTGAACGATGCCGATTCGGCGGCGGAGGAATCCTTTGCCGAGGGGCTGCTGGATTGCCCGCATTACTCGCGCCCGGAAGTGTATGCGGGGCTGCCGGTACCGCCGGTATTGTTGTCCGGCCATCATGCCGAGATCCGGCGCTGGCGCTTGAAGCAGGCGCTGGGACGCACCTGGCTGCGGCGGCCGGAATTGATCGCGCAGCGGTCACTGAGCAAGGAGGAATC
This sequence comes from Rhodocyclaceae bacterium, assembly GCA_039807535.1. Classification (GTDB taxonomy): domain Bacteria; phylum Pseudomonadota; class Gammaproteobacteria; order Burkholderiales; family Rhodocyclaceae; genus Desulfobacillus. The sequence continues at coordinate 13,673 of JBDHRL010000045.1, read as the reverse complement.
CGTCCTGCTGGAAGAATTCCAGCAGGAACGGCGATAACGGTTCGTTAAACGAGAAACACGCGCATCATGCCGTGGCATGCTCTGCGCGTTAGGCCGCCGGCCATTCGACTTAGGAGCAAGGCAATGAATCTCATCCAGCAACTGGAACAGGAAGAAATCGCCCGCCTGGGCAAAGCCATCCCCGAATTTGCCCCGGGCGACACGGTGGTGGTCAACGTGAATGTCGTCGAAGGCGAGCGCAAGCGCGTGCAGGCCTACGAAGGCGTGGTGATCCGCAAGCGCAATCGCGGCCTCAATTCCGCGTTTACGGTGCGCAAGATTTCCTCGGGCGAGGGTGTCGAGCGGACTTTTCAGACCTATTCACCGCTGATCGCCAGCATCCAGGTCAAGCGCAAGGGTGACGTGCGCCGCGCCAAGCTGTACTACCTGCGCCAGCGCTCCGGCAAGTCGGCGCGCATTCGCGAGAAGCTGTAGGCTGCGGGCAATGCATGGAAAACGGGGGTGCCGCGGCACCCCCGTTCTTTTGGCGCGTGGTTTCAGCCGGCGCGCTTGTCGCGCTCTATCAGGGCGTAGGCGGAATGGTTGTGGATCGACTCGAAGTTTTCCGATTCCACCACGTAGGCCTCGATGCGCGGCTCGGCGTTCAGCAGCGCCGCCACGTCGCGCACCATGTCCTCGACGAACTTCGGGTTGTCGTAGGCGCGCTCGGTGACATACTTCTCGTCCGGGCGCTTGAGCAGGCCATACAGTTCGCAGGAAGCCTGGCTTTCCACCAGCTGCACCAGTTCCTCGATCCAGACGAAATCGTTGGTCGTCGCCGTGACGGTGACGTGCGAGCGCTGGTTGTGCGCGCCGCGCTCGGAAATTTTCTTCGAGCAGGGGCACAGGCTGGTGACCGGCACGACGACCTTCATGGTGAAGCGGTATTGGCCGCCCTCGTGGATTTCGCCGGTGAAGGTGACCTCGTAGTCGATCAGGCTCTGCACGCCGGACACCGGCGCCTTCTTGGCGATGAAATAGGGAAAGGTCATTTCGATGTGGCCGGTCCCGGCTTCCAGCCGCCTGACCATCTCGCGCAGCGTCGGCTCGAAGTTCTCGACCGAGATCTCGCGCTCGTGGCTGTTGAGGATCTCGACGAAGCGTGACATGTGCGTGCCCTTGAAGTTGTGGGGCAGGCCGACGTACATGTTGAAGACGGCGATGGTGTGCTGCACGCCGCCGCTCTTGTCCATCACCCTGACGGGGTGGCGGATCGACTTGATGCCGACCTTGTCGATGGCCAGCTGGCGGGTATCGGCAAAGCCTTGGACGTCGGGTATGTGCATGGTGTCGTTCATGTTCATGTTGCTCTCTCGGGGTTGGGTACGTCTATTAGTATTTTCTTTTGGACGCATCCTATCATTCCCGACAGAATCACTCAAGTATTGCCTGCTTCAATTACCTGCTTCACCCTTTCTGCGATGCTCTTCGCGTCCAGGCCCAACTGAGCCAACAGGGTGGCGGAATCGCCATGTTCGGTGAAGCGGTCGGGCAGACCCAATCGCAGCAGCCGCGTGTTCAGGCCCTGCTCCTCGAGCGAGCGCGCAACCTCCGCGCCGGCGCCGCCGATGACGGCGTTCTCCTCGATGGCCACCAGCAGATCGTGTCCGAAAGCGAGTTCCCGGACCAGTGCGTGGTCGAGCGGCTTGACGAAGCGCATGTTGGCCACGGTGGCATTCAGCTGCTCGCCCGCCGCGAGCGCCGGCGCCAGCATGCTGCCGAAGGCGAGCAGTGCGATGCGCGCGCCGGAGCGGCGGATCTCACCCTTGCCCAGCGGCAGGGCGGCGAGCCCGCCTTGTGGCGCGACGCCCGGCCCGTGGCCGCGCGGATAGCGCACGGCGCTCGGGCCGTCGTGGTGGAAGGCGGTGGTGAGCATCTGCCGGCATTCGTTTTCGTCGGCCGGGGCCATGATGACCATGTTCGGCACGCAGGCGAGATAGGACAGGTCGAAGGCGCCGTTGTGCGTGGCGCCGTCGGCACCGACCAGGCCGCCGCGGTCGATGGCCAGCATCACCGGCAGGTTTTGCAGGGCGATGTCGTGAATCAGCTGGTCGTAGGCGCGCTGCAGGAAGGTCGAGTAGATGGCCACCACCGGCCTGATGCCCTCGCAGGCGAGGCCGGCGGCGAAAGTCAGTGCGTGCTGCTCGGCGATGCCGACGTCGTGGAAGCGCTGCGGATATTCCTCGGCGAAGCGCACCATGCCGGAGCCTTCCTTCATGGCCGGCGTGATGGCGACGAGACGCGCGTCCTGCGCCGCCATGTCACACAGCCAGTCGCCGAAGACCTGGGTGTAGGTCGGGCGGCCGGCGCCCTTGCCCTGCTCGATGCCGCTCGCGCTGTTGAACTTCGACACGCCGTGGTAGAGCACCGGGTCGGCTTCGGCGAGCTTGTAGCCCTGGCCCTTGCGCGTGATGACATGGAGGAACTGCGGGCCCTTCAGTTCGGCGATGTTCTTCAGCGTCGGCACCAGCGAGTCGAGGTCGTGGCCGTCAATCGGGCCGATGTAGTTGAAGCCGAATTCCTCGAACAGCGTGCCGGGCGTGAGCATGCCCTTCAAATGCTCCTCGGTGCGCTTGGCGAACTCCAGCAGCGAAGGCGAGACGCCGAGCACCTTCTCGCCGGCGCGGCGCGCGGCGTTGAAGGCGTGGCCGGAAAACAGCCGCGCCAGGTACTTGTTGAACGCGCCCACCGGCGGCGAGATCGACATGTCGTTGTCGTTGAGGACGACGAGCAGGTTGGCGTCGGCCACGCCGGCGTTGTTGAGCGCCTCGAAGGCCTGGCCGGCCGTCATGGCGCCGTCGCCGATGATGGCGACGACGCGCTTTTGCTCGCCGCGGTCGCGCGCGCCGATGGCCATGCCCAGCGCCGCCGAGATCGAGGTCGAGGAGTGTCCGGTGCCGAAGGTGTCGTAGGGGCTTTCGGTGCGGCGCGGGAAGCCGGAGACGCCGCCCGGCATGCGCAGCCTGGCCATGCCGGCGCGCCGGCCGGTGAGCACCTTGTGGGCGTAGGTCTGGTGGCCGACATCCCACACGATGCGGTCTTCCGGCGTGTTGAAGACGTAATGCAGGGCGATGGTGAGCTCGACCGTGCCGAGGTTCGACGAGAGGTGCCCTCCCGTCTTCGACACCGACTCGATGAGGAATTCGCGCAGTTCCTGCGCCAGTTGCGGCAACTGCTTGCGCTCGAGCTGGCGCAGTTCGGCGGGGTTGCTGACGGTATCGAGCAGGGGGTAGGCGGACATGATTCTCTTCGCTGCGGGGGCGGCTTCAGAACTTGCGGGTGACGATGAAATGGGCCAGCTCGTGCAGGCGGTGGCCGCGCGCGCCAAAGGCCTCGATGGCCTCGCGCGCCTCGCCGCGCAGGCCGCCGGCCATTTCGCGTGCCTCGGCGAGGCCCATGGCGCTGACGTAGGTGGCCTTGCCCTGGGCGGCGTCCTTGCCGGCAGTCTTGCCGAGCGTGGCCGTGTTCGCCTCGGCGTCGAGGATGTCGTCGACCACCTGGAAGAGCAGGCCGATGCGCTTGGCGAAATGGTCGAGCCGCGCCATTTCCGCCTCGGGCAGCGGCGGGCCGCACTGCGCGCCGAGCAGGATCGCAGCGCGGATCAGCGCGCCGGTCTTGTGCACATGCATGAACTCCAGTTCGGCGCGTGTCAGCTGCTGGCCGGTGCCCTCGATGTCGATCATCTGGCCGCCGGCCATGCCGCGCGAGCCGGCGGCCTGGGCGAGAAGGCGCAGCATCCCGATCTGGCGCTGCGGGTCGTCGGCCAGCACATGATCGGCGAGCAGCAGGAAGGCCTGCGACTGCAGGGCATCGCCGACCAGCAGGGCGGTGGCCTCGTCGTACTCGACGTGGCAGGTCGGCTTGCCGCGGCGCAGGACGTCGTTGTCCATGCAGGGCAGGTCGTCGTGCACCAGGGAGTAGGCGTGGATCATCTCGACGGCGCAGCCGGCGATGTCGAGGCGCGCTTGGTCGGCGCCGGCCAGCTCGCCGGCGGCATGGCAGAGCAGCGGTCGCACGCGCTTGCCGCCGCCCAGGGTGGCGTAGCGCATGGCCCGGTGCAGGCGCTGCGGGGCGATCCCGGCGGCGGGCAGCAGGCTGTCGAGCGCACGCTCGGTGCGCTGCTGCACGGCAGTCATCCAGCTCTGGAAATCCATGGAAAAATTATTCCGGAGCGCCCGGCAGATCGCGCAACTCCCCCGCTTCCAGTACCTGGATCTTCTGCTCGGCGGCGGCCAGCACGCCCTGACAGTGCTTGAGCAGGGCCGCGCCGCGCTGATAGGCGGCGAGCGATTCTTCCAGGCTGAGCTTGCCGGATTCCATGCCCAGCACGATGGATTCCAGCTCGGCCAGCGCCGCCTCGAAGGAGGCCGGCGACGTGTCGTCGGCTGCTTGATTCATGGGGGATTGCGGATGGCAAAGCGTAATCATAGCGTATTGTCCGCCGCGCTTCGACTATACTCGGCGGCTTTTCGCAACGGCGCCAACGGCTTGGGGCCTGCCGCCGGCGCATTCCCGGGGTGCGGATGCAGTCACTGTGGATGATCGCGGCGAGCGTGCTGTTCGCCTGCATGGCCGTGTGCGTCAAGCTCGGCGCCAGCCTGTTCTCCGCGGCGGAACTGGTGTTCTACCGCGGCTTCGTCGCGCTGGTGCTGCTGTCGGGTTATGTGCTGGCGAGGCGCCTGCCGCTGGCGACGCCGCACTGGCGCGCCCACCTGCGTCGTGGGCTGTCCGGCTTTGCCTCGCTGGTGATGTACTTCTACGCCATCAGCGAGTTGCCGCTGGCGACGGCGGTGACGCTCAACTACACCTCGCCGCTGTTCCTCGCGCTGATCCTGGTTCTCTGGTCCGGCGAGCGGGTGCGTCCGCTGCTGTTCCTCGCGCTGGCACTCGGCCTGGCCGGGGTGGCGCTGCTGCTGCGCCCGGATTTCGATTCCGAGCACTGGCCGGGCGCGCTGGCGGCGCTGGCCTCCGGCGCCGGCGCCGGCATCGCCTTCTACAACGTCCGCGACCTGGGCCGGCTCGGCGAGCCGGAATGGCGGGTGGTGTTCCATTTTTCGCTGATCTCCGCTCTGGGCGGACTGCCCTGGGCGCTGGCGAGCCATCCCTTCCATGCCGTCAGCGGCACCGGCCTGCTGCTCGTGCTCGGCGTCGGCGGCTTCGGCACCTTGGCGCAGCTGGCGCTGACGCGCGCCTACAAGCATGGCAGGACGCTGGTTTCGGCGAGCCTCGCCTACAGCACCGTGGTGTTCTCCAGCCTGTTCGGCATCCTCCTCTGGGACGAGGTGCTGCCGCTGTCGTCGTGGCTCGCCATCGCACTCATTGTCGCCAGCGGCGTGCTGGCCACGTCGCAATCGCGTGCGCCGGCCGGACAGGATTGATATAGTAGGCAACGGACAATCAAGGGAGCGCAGCATGATCGTCACCGATCACAAGGAACGGCTGGTCACCGTCGCCGTGTATGGCGAATTTACCCTCGGCGACTACAAGGAATTCGAGGAGCTGGTCAACTTCAAGGTCAAGTTCGAGGGGCCGGTGAACCTGCTGTTCGACCTGCGCCAGATGGCCGATTTCACGCTCGACATGGCCTGGGAGGAGATCAAGTTCTCGCGCGCCCACAGCCACGACTTCGGCAAGATCGCCGTGCTGACGGACTCGCAGTGGGTGACCTGGAGCGCCTGGCTGTCGCAGGCCTTCATCGATGCCGACATCGAGGTGTTCGACGACGAGCGGGAAGCGCGCGACTGGCTGGCCGCGGCATGAAGACCTTTGCCACCCTGGTCGGCGCTGCCGACCTGGCTCACCACCTGCACGACGCGCGCTGGCGCGTCTTCGACTGCTCCTTCGATCTGGTGCATCCGCATGCCGGCGAGCTGGCCTACCGCGAGGTGCACATTCCCGGCGCGATCTACGCGCACCTCGAACGCGACCTCTCCGGGCCGATCACCGGCCGGACCGGCCGCCATCCGCTGCCCGATCCGGCGCGCTTCGCCGCCCGCCTGGGCGAGTGGGGCGTCGGCAACGACAGCCAGGTGGTGGTCTACGACGACGCCGGCGGCACCTACGCCGTGCGCATGTGGTGGATGCTGCGCTGGCTCGGCCATGACGCCGTGGCCCTGCTCGACGGCGGCATCAATGCCTGGGAGGCGGCCGGCCACGAGACCACCGATGCGGAGACGGTGCATCCGCAGGCGGCGTTCGTGCCGCGGCTGCGCCCGGAGAGGGCCGTCGACCTGCGCTTCGTGGAAAGTCAGTCCGCGCGGGACGGCGCCTGCCTGCTCGATGCGCGCAATCCGCAGCGCTTTCGCGGCGAAAAAGAGACCCTCGACCCGGTCGCCGGCCACATTCCCGGCGCGGTGAACCGCTTCTTCAAGGACAACCTGCTGCCCGAGGGGTGCTACAAGCCGGCGGACGTGCTGCGCGCCGAATATCAGGCGCTGCTGGACGGGCGCGGTGCGGAGGAGATCGTGCATGTCTGCGGCTCCGGCGTGACCGCCTGCCACAACCTGCTCGCCATGGAAGTGGCGGGGCTGACCGGCTCGCGCCTCTATCCCGGCTCCTGGAGCGAGTGGTGCGCCGATCCGGCGCGGCCGGTGGCGACCGGCCCCTGAAGGCTGGCCGACCGGCGCCTGAGGTGTTTCACGCCAGGCGGACTGCTTTCCTCTGCGGGTCCTTCGCGGCTCTGTGGTGAAATTCAGCAGTTCCCGGCCGCCGCGCCACCATGTCGCGCCAAGGCCCAGGCGACGTGCTCGCGCACGAGCGCGGAAGGATGGTCGCGGCGCGATGCGAGCGTGGCGACCACTCCGGGCGAAGCCGGCGCGTTGCCCAGGCCGACGGCGAGGTTGCGCAGCCAGCGCTCGTGGCCGATGCGGCGGATGGCGCTGCCGGCCATCCTCGACCTGAATTCCTCCTCGCTCCAGGCGAAAAGATCGACGAGCGATGCCGCATCGAGACCGTGGCGCACGGAAAAGTCAGTCTCCGCGGTACGGCGCGCGAAGCGGTTCCAGGGGCAGGCGAGCTGGCAGTCGTCGCAGCCGTAGATGCGGTTGCCGATCAGCGGCCGCAGTTCCTCGGGGATGGCGCCCTTCAGCTCGATGGTGAGATAGGAAATGCAGCGCCGCGCATCCACCTGGTAGGGCGCGACGATGGCCTGCGTCGGGCAGACGTCGAGGCAGGCGCGGCAGCTGCCGCAGTGCTCCTCCTGAGGCCGGTCGGCCGGCAGCGGCAGATCGGTGTAGAGCTCGCCGAGGAAGAAATACGAGCCGGCCTCGCGGTGGATGAGCAGGCTGTGCTTGCCGCGCCAGCCAAGGCCGGACATTGAAGCCAGCGCCACTTCCATCACCGGCGCCGAATCGGTGAATACGCGATGGCCGAAGGGGCCGATCTCCTCAGCGATGCGTCCGGCCAGCTTTTGCAGGCGCGCGCGCAGCAGCTTGTGGTAGTCGCGGCCGAGGGCGTAGCGGGAAATGGCGGCGCGCGTACCGTCGGCCAGCACCGCCTGCATCGGCGCGGCCTGCGGCAGGTAGTTCATGCGCGCCGTGATGATGCTGACGGTGTCCGGCACCAGCTCGGCCGGGCGCGAGCGTTTGGTGCCGTGGCTTGCCATATAATCCATCTCGCCGTGGAAGCCGGCGGCCAGCCAGGCTTGCAGTTCGGTTTCGGCGGCATCGAGTGCCGTGCCGGCGATGCCGATCGCATCGAAGCCCAGTTCCCGCCCCCACCGCCTGATTTGCGTGGCGAGTTCAACCCCGTCGATGGAGTGAATGTTTTGCATTCCGAGGATCATAGCCTGTCCCTGAGCCTGCCTGACGAGGCGGCCACGCTGGCCCTGGGCGCGGCGCTGTCGCGCGTGCTGGTGCCCGGACTGGTGATCTGGCTCGAAGGCGACCTCGGCAGCGGCAAGACCAGCCTCGTGCGCGGGGTGCTGCGCGGCCTCGGCTATGCGGGAAATGTGAAGAGCCCGACCTTTACTCTGGTTGAACTTTATGCTATTTCTAGTTTAAACTTGCATCACTTTGATTTTTATAGATTCAGCCAGCCGGAAGAATATCTCGATGCAGGCCTGGACGAATACTTCCAAATCGGGGCGGTCTGCCTCGTCGAATGGCCGGACAAGGCAGGGGAATACCTTGCCCCGGCCGACCTGCGCGTCGCCTTGTCCGTCGAGGATCAGGGACGACATGCCGACATCGTTTCCCACACCGACGCGGGGCGGGCATGCCTGAGCAAGCTCCGCAACTGCCTGCCGGGATCGACCGCCGCGACTTCCTGAAAGCCGCCGGGGCGACGCTCGCTTTGCTGGTCAGCCCGGTGGGGCAGGCGGCGACGAACATCCTTGCCGTGCGGGTCTGGCCGGCGCGAGACTACACGCGGGTGACGCTCGAGTACCGGCAGCCGATCGCCTTCACGCACCAGATCGTGAAGCACCCCGAGCGGCTGGTGGTCGACCTCGAAGGCGTCGAGTTCAACAGCGTGCTGCAGAGCCTTCCCAACAAGATTTCCGAGACCGATCCGTACATCCGGCTGATTCGTGCCGGGCGCAACCGGCCGGGCGTGGTGCGGCTGGTGATCGAGCTGAAGGCCGAGATCCAGCCGCAGGTGTTCATGCTGAAGCCGGTCGGTGAATACGGCCACCGGCTGGTGCTCGACCTTTATCCGGCCGTGGCGGACGACCCCCTGCTGGCCCTGCTGGAGAAGCTGGAGACGCCGGTCGGGAAAGGGCCGGCCAAGGGGCCGCCGAAGGAGGGCCAGGCGCCGGAAATCACGCGCATGGTCACCATCGTGCTCGATCCCGGCCACGGCGGCGAGGATCCCGGCGCCATCGGTCGCGGCGGCAGTTACGAAAAGCATGTCACGCTCGAGGTGGCGCGCCGGCTGAAGGCGAAGATCGACGCAGAGCCGAACATGCGCTCGATGCTGACGCGCGACGGCGACTTCTTCATCCCGCTGCACCAGCGCGTGCAGAAGGCGCGCCGCGTGCAGGCCGACCTCTTCGTCTCGGTGCATGCCGATGCCTTCATCAAGCCGACGGCGCGCGGCTCCTCGGTTTTCGTCCTGTCCGAGAACGGCGCCTCCAGCTCGGCGGCGCGCTGGCTGGCACAGCGCGAGAACGCCGCCGACCTGATCGGCGGCGTCAACCTCGACGTCAAGGATCCGCACCTGGCGCGCACCCTGCTCGACCTCTCGCAGACGGCCACCCTCAACGACAGCCTGAAACTCGGCAAGGCGGTGCTGGGAGAACTGGGCGGAGTCAACACCCTGCACAAGGGGCAGGTGGAACAGGCCGGCTTTGCCGTGCTGAAGGCGCCGGACATTCCCTCCATCCTCATCGAGACGGCCTTCATCAGCAACCCGGAAGAAGAGCGGCGGCTCAACGACGACGCCTACCAGGAGAAGATGGCCGAGGCCATCCTCAAAGGGATCAAGGGCTATTTCGCCAGGAATCCGCCTCTCGCCAAGTCGAAGCTGGTTCGCCTCGACTGAGGCGAGGGCGACCCTCCCGGCCCCTTTCCGGGAAGGGGGGTGCGCAAGCGCACCCCGTTGGGGAATGTTACGGCCCACCCCCTTCCCCCGCCCCGTGGGCGGGGGTGACTAGTCACCTCCCCCGCGCGGCGGGGGAGGATGGGAGAGTGTGCTAACTCTTTACCCGCGCTAGCGCGGGCGGCCCGGCACCGGCTGATATAATTCGCCGCTTTCCGGCAAAGAGTTGGTCCACCGTGCAGGTCTTCCGAGGCATTCCCGCCCGCGCTTCGCATTCGACCGTGCTCACCATCGGCAACTTCGACGGCGTGCACCGCGGCCATCGCGCGCTGCTGGCGAAGCTGACCGGCCTCGCCAGGCAGGCTGGCCTGCCGGCGGCGGTGATGACCTTCGAGCCGAATCCGCGCGAATTCTTCGCGCCGCAGTCGGCGCCGGCGCGCCTCGCCAGCCTGCGCGAGAAGCTGCAACTGCTCGCCGAATGCGGCGTCGACCAGGCCTATGTCTGCGCCTTCAACAAGCGCTTCGCGGCGCTGACCGCCGACGCGTTCGTCGAGCGCATCGTGCATGGGCTGGGCGTGCGCCACCTGATGATCGGCGACGACTTCCGCTTCGGCAAGGGTCGCACCGGCGACTTCGCCCTGCTGCGGCAGGCCGGCAAGGATCACGGCTTCGGCGTCGAGGCGATGCAGACCCTGGTGCACGAGGGCGAGCGCGTCTCCAGTTCGGCGGTGCGCGAGGCGCTCGACGCCGGCGACCTCGAACACGCCGAGCGCCTGCTCGGCCGCCCCTACTGCATCTCCGGCCGTGTCATCCACGGCCGCAAGCTCGGCCGCAAGCTCGGCTACGCCACCGCCAACATTCAGCTGAAGCGCCTGAAGGCACCGCTGTCCGGCATCTTCGTCGTCACGGTGGATGGCATCGCCGGGCGTCCGCTGGAAGGCGTGGCCAGCCTCGGCGTGCGGCCGACGGTGAGCACGGACGGACGGCCGACGCTGGAGGTGTTCATATTCGACTTCGAGGGCGACCTCTACCGGGCGCACCTGCGGGTGAACTTCCTGCACAAGCTGCGCGACGAGGCGAGGTTCGATTCACTGGAAGCACTGACGGCGCAGATCGCACGCGACGTGGCGGATGCGAAGGCGCATCATGCGGCGCTGCACGCATAACGGCGGAAAAATGGCTGACTACCGAAAAACATTGAACCTTCCCGACACCCCCTTTCCGATGAAGGGCGACCTCGCCAGGCGCGAGCCGCAATGGGTGGCCGACTGGCAGGGCCGCAGGCTCTACCAGAAGATCCGCAGGGCTTCCGCCGGGCGGCCGCGGTTTGTCTTGCACGACGGCCCCCCGTACGCCAATGGCGACATCCACATCGGCCATGCCGTCAACAAGATCCTCAAGGACATCATCGTCCGCTCGAAGACGCTGGCCGGCTTCGATGCGCCCTACGTGCCGGGCTGGGACTGCCACGGCCTGCCCATCGAGCACCAGATCGAGAAGCTGCACGGCAAGCACCTGCCGGCCGACCAAGCGCGCGCGCTGTGCCGCGCCTTCGCCGCCGAACAGGTCGAGCGGCAGAAAAAGGACTTCATCCGCTTGGGCGTGCTGGGCGAGTGGGACGATCCGTATCTCACCATGGCCTTCCGCAACGAGGCCGACGAGATTCGCGCCCTCGGCGAGATATACAAGCGCGGCTTCCTCTTCAAGGGACTGAAGCCGGTGAACTGGTGCTTCGACTGCGGTTCGGCGCTGGCCGAGGCCGAGGTCGAATACCAGGACAAGGAGTCGCCCGCCATCGACGTCGCCTTCCCGCTCGACGATGCCGAGCGCGGCCGTGTCGCGCACGCCTTCGGCCTGACGGCGCTGCCGGAGGGACCCTGCTACGCGGTGATCTGGACGACGACGCCCTGGACGATCCCCGGCAACCAGGCGCTCAACCTGCACCCGGAGTTCACCTACGAGCTGGTGCAGACGCCGCGCGGCCTGCTGGTGCTGGCGGCCGAACTGCGCGGCCAGGCGCTGGCGCGCTACGGGTTGGAAGGCAAGGTGCTCGGCGCCTGCCAGGGCTCGGCGCTGGCGCTGGTGAAGTTCCGCCATCCCTTCTACGACCGAGAATCCCCGGTGTATCTCGGCGACTACGTCACGCTGGATACCGGCACGGGCGTCGTGCACAGCGCGCCGGCCTACGGCCTGGAGGACTTCGAGTCCTGCAAGCGCCATGGCATGCGCAACGAGGAGATCCTCACCCCGGTGCAGGGCGACGGCCGGTTCAGTGAGGGTCTGCCCTTCTTCGGCGGCCTGAACGTCTGGAAAGCCAACGCTGCCATCATCGAAAAGCTGCGCGAAGTGGGCAGTCTGTTCGCCTCGAACAAGATCACCCACAGCTACATGCACTGCTGGCGCCACAAGACGCCGATCATCTATCGCGCCACATCGCAATGGTTCGTCGGCATGGACAGGGTGGTGGCCCACCCTGTCCATGCCGGACAATTAAACGACCTTCCCCCCAACCCCCTTCCCGGGGAAGGGGGTGACCGGATTGCGTCGCTTTCGGCGACGGAAGCGAGACAGACAACGTTGCGTGAATTGGCGCTGGCCGCGGTGGAAGCGACCCGGTTCTTCCCCGGCTGGGGCCAGGCGCGCCTGCATGCCATGATCGCCAACCGCCCCGACTGGTGCGTCTCGCGCCAGCGCAACTGGGGCGTGCCGATCCCCTTCTTCCTGCACAAGGAGACCGGCGAGCTGCATCCGCGCACGCCGGAACTGCTGGAGCAGGTGGCGCAGCGCGTCGAGAAGGAGGGCATCGACGCCTGGTTCAGGCTCGATGCGGCCGAGCTGCTCGGGGCGGAGGCGGCGCACTACGACAAGATGCGCGACACGCTCGACGTCTGGTTCGATTCCGGCACCACCCACTGGACGGTGCTGCGCGGCAGCCACACCGGCGAGGGCAAGTGGCCGGCCGACCTCTACCTCGAGGGCTCGGACCAGCACCGCGGCTGGTTCCATTCCTCGCTGCTCACCGCCTGCACGCTGGACGGCCGCGCGCCCTACGACGGCCTGCTCACCCACGGCTTCGTCGTCGATGGCCAGGGCCACAAGATGTCGAAGTCCAAGGGCAACGTCATTGCGCCGCAGAAGGTCTCCGACACGCTGGGCGCCGAGGTGCTGCGCCTGTGGGTGGCGGCCACCGACTACTCGGGCGAGCTGTCGATCTCAGACGAGATCCTCAAGCGCGTGGTGGAATCCTACCGCCGCATCCGCAACACCCTGCGCTTCCTGCTCGCCAATACCGCCGACTTCGACCCGGCCAGGGACATGCTGCCGGTGGCCGACTGGCTGGAGATCGACCGCTACGCCCTGGCGCTGACGCGTCGGCTGCAGGAGCAGGTGACCACTGATTACGACCGCTACGAATTCCATCGCGTCGCCCAGGCGCTGCAGGGATTTTGTTCCGAGGAGCTGGGCGCCTTCTACCTCGACATCCTCAAGGACCGGCTTTACACGACCGGCACGGACTCGAAGCCGCGCCGCGCGGCGCAGAGCGCGCTGTGGCACATCCTGCAGGCGCTGGTCCGCCTCATGGCGCCGGTGCTGACCTTCACCGCCGAGGAGATCTGGCAGGTGCTGACGAGGAACCCGGACGACAGCGTGATGCTGCACACCTGGCATGCGCTGCCCGAGCCGGCGGAAGAGTCAGTCCTCGTGACACGCTGGCAGCAGATCCGCGAAGTGCGCGCCGAGGTGTCGAAGGTGCTGGAGGCGCTGCGCGTGGCCGGCCAGATCGGATCCAGCCTGCAGGCCGAGGTGGAGATTCGCGCCAGCGGGACCAGGCACGAGCTGCTGACCTCGCTCGGCAACGACCTGCGCCTCGTGCTGATCTGTTCGAAGGCCATGCTGGTCAAGGTGGCCGATGCCGCGGCCGAGGGCGTGACGGCGTCGCCCAGCCCGCACGCCAAGTGCCCGCGCTGCTGGCACTGGCGCGAGGACGTCGGCGTGAATGCCGAACATCCCGAGCTGTGCGGGCGCTGCGACGCCAACCTGCATGGCGCCGGCGAGCCGCGCAGCCATGCGTGAGGCGCTGTCGTTCCCGCGCAAGCGGGAATCCATCGGCAGCCTGGAAATCATGGATGCCCGCTTTTGCGGGCATGACGGGTAGC
>JBDHRL010000044.1:0-19819 GCA_039807535.1 Rhodocyclaceae bacterium | reverse complement strand
GCGAAGACGTTGATGGCGGCGCCGCCGGCGAGGAAGTTCTCCACCATCTGCCAGGTGACGTCCTGCGGGTAGGCGGAAATGCCCGCTTTCGCCGCGCCGTGGTCGCCGGCACAGACGAGGATGTGCGGCGCGCGCAGCGCGGGCGTCAGCGTCTGCTGGATCAGGCCGAGCTGCAGGGCGAGGCCCTCCAGCCGGCCGAGCGCGCCGAGGGGCTTGGTCTTGGCGTCGATCTTCGCCTGCAGCGCGGAGTGCAGGGTGTCGTCGGGCGGGGCGATGTCGAATTTCATGTGCTGCCTTTCGGGAATTCAAGGTGCCTTGAGCGCCAGCGGCAGTCCGGCGGCGACGAAGGTCGCGCGCTCGCAGGCCGCGGCGAGATCCTGGTTGAGCCGCCCCGCCTCGTCGCGGAAGCGGCGCGTCTCCCCGCCCAGCGGAACGATGCCGAGGCCGATCTCGTTGGCGACGAACAGCACCTCGCCGGGGAGATCCGGCAGCACCTCGAGCAGCGCCTGCCGCTCGGCGGCGAAGTCCGCGTCGATGACGTTCATCAGCCACAGCGTGAGGCAATCGACGATCAGGCAGCGTCCCGGCGCGGCCTCCGCCCGCAGCGCCGCCGCCAGCTGTCGCGGCGCCTCGACCACGCGCCAGTCCGCCGGGCGCGAAGCGCGATGGTGCGCAATGCGCGCGGCCATCTCGGCATCCCCCGCCCTGCCGGTGACGATCACCGTCACCGGCAGGCCCGATTCGGCCGCGCGCCGCTGCGCATGGGTGCTCTTGCCGGAACGCGCGCCGCCGAGGATCAGTTCCTTCATCGTAGAATCATGCCTCCATGCGCACATTCTGCCTGATCGCCCTGCTCGCCGCCGCGCCCGCCCTGGCCGACGTCGCCGTCCATGACGAGAGCGGCCGGACGCCCCGCCTGACCCATCCGGCGCGGCGCATCGTCAGCCTCTCGCCGCACATCACCGAGAACCTGTTCGCCATCGGCGCCGGCAACCGCGTCGTCGGCACGGTCGAGTTCAGCAACTACCCGGAGGAGGCGAAGAAGATCCGCCAGATCGGCAGCTACGAGAAGATCGACCTGGAAGCGGTGGCGGCGCTGCGGCCGGACCTCGTCATCGCCTGGGAATCCGGCAACATCGCCTCGCATGTCGCCAGGCTGAAGGCCATCGGCCTGAACGTCGTGGTGACGGAGGCGCGGCGCATCGAGGACGTGCCGGCCGATCTCGAGCGACTGGGCGCCCTCGCCGGCGCCGGCGCCGGGGCGCGCGCGGCGGCGGCGAAATTCCGCGAGCGGCTGGCGGAAGTGCGCGCGCGCTACGCCGGACGGCCGACGGTGCGCGTTTTCTACGAAGTGTGGCACCAGCCGCTGATGACCGTCGGCGGCGGCCAGATCATTTCCGACGCGATCCGCCTGTGCGGCGGCGAGAACGTGTTCGCCGCACTGAAGCCGATGGCGGCGGCGGTGACGGTGGAAGCCGTGCTCGCCGCCGACCCGGAGGCCATCGTCGCCAGCGGCATGGGCGACGCGCGGCCCGAGTGGCTGGACGAGTGGCGCCGCTGGCCGTCGTTGACGGCGGTTGCCCGCGACAACCTGTTCTTCGTGCCGCCCGACCACCTGCAGCGCCACACGCCGCGCATCCTCGACGGCATCGGGCGGCTGTGCCAGCACCTCGAGACGGCGCGCACGCGCCGCACCCCGTAGGGTCGGGCTGAAGCCCGGCCTGCGAACCGACCTACGCCGGGACGAAATGGCGGCCGCTTCCATCCGGAATCTCGCGCAGCGGGTAACCGTACAGGCGCGACAGCGAATCGGCCGTGAGCGCCGCCTCCACCGGCCCTTCCTGCGTGCGGCCCTCGCCGAACAGCAGCAGGGCGCGGTCGGCATGGCGCAGCGCCAGGTTGATGTCGTGCAGCACCATGACGATGCCGACGCCGTCCTCGCGCGCGCGCCTTGAGAGCAGCTCGAGCACGGCGATCTGGTGGTTGAGGTCGAGGTGGGCGAGCGGCTCGTCGAGCAGGTACAGGCGCGGCTGCTGCGCCAGCAGCGCGGCGATGGCCAGCCGCTGGCGCTCGCCGCCGGAGAGGGTGTGCACCCCGCGGCTGCCCAGGCCGGCGAGATCCACCGCCGCCAGCGCCTCGCGCGCGATGCGCTCGTCCTCCCTCCCTTCCCAGGCCCAGCGGCCAACATGCGGATGCCGCCCGATCAGCGCCGTCTCCAGCACGGTCGACTGGAAGGCGTCGAGGTGGCCCTGCGGCAACAGGCCGCGCAACCGGGCGGCGCGGCGCGGGCCGAGCGTCTCATAGGATTCTCCGCACAGCGAGACGCTGCCGGCTTCGGCCTCGCGCAGGCCGGCCAGGGTCGACAGCAGCGTGGTCTTGCCGGTGCCGTTGCGGCCGAGGATGGCCAGGCGCTCGCCGGCGGCCAGATCGAAGCCGAGCCCGGCGGCGACGCGCACGCTGCCGATATTCACGTCGAGGTCGCGCACCGAGAGCAGCACGGTCATGCCGTCGCCTCCGCCAGACCCGGAAGTTGCGCCCAGCGCAACTGAACCGTCGTCACCCCTTTCCTCGGGAAAGGGGAAGGGGGATAGGTCGTCATGTCCTCGGACTGCGCGTCAATAAATACAGGAACACCGGCACGCCGATCAGCGCGGTGAGCACGCCGACCGGCAGCTGCTGCGGCGCGACGATGGTGCGCGCCAGCGTGTCGGCCAGGGTCAGCAGCGCGCCGCCGGCCAGGGCGGCGGCCGGCAGCAGCACGCGCTGGTCGTTGCCGACGGACAGGCGCACCAGATGCGGCACGATGAGGCCGACGAAGCCGACCGAACCGGTGGTCGTCACCGCCGCCGCGGTCGCCAGCGCCGCCAGCACGTAGACGCCGCCGCGCAGCCGCGCCACCGGCACACCGAGGGCGCGCGCCGTGAGATCGCCGCGCGCCAGCAGATTGAGGTCGCGCGAGAAGGGCAGCGCGGCAAGAAGGCCCAGCGCCAGCATGGCGAGCGCCGGCCAGGGCGAGGCGGCATGCGACAAATCGCCCATCAGCCAGAACAGCATGCCGCGCAGCTTGTTCTCCGGCGCGATGGAGAGGATCAGTGCCACCGCCGCGCCGCAGCCGGCGGCGACGATGACGCCGGTGAGCAAGAGCCGCGTCTGCGTCCACGAACCGTCGCCGCGCGCCAGGCCGAACACCAGCAGCGTGGCGGCCAGCGCGCCGGCGAAGGCGCCGCCGTTGACCAGCAGCAGCGGCAGGCCGAACAGCATGGCGCCGAGCGCGCCGACCGAGGCGCCGCCGGAGATGCCGAGCACGTAGGGATCGGCCAGGGGATTGCGCAGCAGCACCTGCATCAGCGCGCCGGCCAGGGCCAGCAGGCCGCCGCAGGCGAAGGCGGCCAGCGCGCGCGGCAGGCGCAGCTCGCGCACCACTTCCGCCGCCACGTCCGAGGTGTCTCCGAGCAGGGCGCGGCCGACATCGGTCGCGGACACCGGCAGGCTGCCCGCCGCCAGCGCGACGACCAGGCTCGCCAGCCCGATCAGGGCCAGGAGCAGGATCACCAGCAGGGCGCGGCGGCGGGTGGGCACGGGCTATCCCCCCATCTCCCCGCCCCCTTCCGGGGGAAGGGGGCGACGGGTGTTCGCCGCTGCGCGGCTCCGGGTTGGAATGGCGCTCACTTGAAGTCGTAGCGCGCGCTCAGGTGGAAGCTGCGCCCGTCCGCCGGATAGTAGTAATGGTCGGCGATCCAGGGCGAGTAGCCGGCATAGGGCGCGTAGCGCTTGTCGAAGGCATTGAGCAACCGCGCCGTGACGGTCCACGGCTTCAGGTTCCAGGCGGCCTGCAGGTCCAGCGTCGTGTAGCCGGGCAGCGAGCCCCGCAGGTTGCTGAAATCGCCGCTGTAGCGGCGCGAGCCGACGTGGTTCGCCACGGCGGAGTAGCTGCCCGCCCGGCCGGCGTCCCAGGCCAGCTGCAGCGTGAGCTTGTCGCGCGACACCAGCGGCATGCGCTTGCCCGCGTAGGGACCGCTGCGGAAATCGGCGTCGGTGTAGGCGTAGGCCAGCTTCGCCTTGAGGCGCTCGGCGATGCGCCAGTCGAGCTCGGCCTCGAGGCCCTGGCGGCGGGTCGGGTCGAAGTTGACGTTGGCGCCGAGCGCGCCGTCGTAGCCGATCTCGTCCTTGAGATGCATGCGGTAGAGCGCGGCGCGCGCCTGCAGCGGGCCAAGACTGGCGCTGCCGCCGATCTCGCCGGCGCGCCCGCGCTGCGGACGCAGGTCGCCGGCGAAGGCGGGATTGCCGGTGAGCGGATTGAAGCCGAACAGCTCGTCGGTATTGGCGAAGCGGAAGGTGGTGCCGAGCTTGCCGTAGGCGCGCCAGCCCGTGCCGCTGTAGCTGGCGCCGATATCCCAGGCATTGCGCCGCCGCACGGCGCTGCCGTCCATCGCCGGCGAGAACCACGGTGCATAGGCGTCCTGGTGGGCGCTTTGATCCATGCGCTGGCTGCGCCCGCCGAGCGTGACCGCCCAGGCTTCGCTCAGGCCGGTGGTGTTCTGGAAGTAGGCGGCGGTGCTGGTCTGCGATGCGCTCTGGCGCGGCGCCGTCGTGTAGCGCGCGTCGACCTCGCCGTCGTAGTGGTCGAGGCCGAACACGCTTTCGCTCGCCAGGCTGCCGAGGCCGTGCCGCCAGCGCAGCCGCGGCGTGAACGACAGCATGTCCTTGGCGCGCTCCGAACGGCTGCCGAAGGAGGCGTAAGTGGCGTGCTGGTCTTCCCGCTCCGAGGAAATCTCCGCCTCCAGCGTCAGGGCATCGCCGAGCGGCAGCCTGACGCCGGGGCGCAGGCGATGGCCGTCGCGCTTCTGCCAATCGGAGGGTGTCGTGCTCGCGCGCGGGTCGGCGCGCCAGGCGGCGCTGCGCAGATAGCCCGGCTGGCCGGAAGAATCCTTGTAGGCGGCCCAGTCGACGAAGGCCTCTCCGGCGCCGACGTACACCCCGGCGCGGCCGGAGAGCGCCTGCTGGTCCTGCTGGCTGTTGCGGCGCCAGCCATCGGTCTCGGCATGATGGGCAAAGACGTTGAAGTAGCCGCGGTCGTTGCCGGCGGCGCCCTGGGCGTCGACGCCGCGGTGGCCGAAGCTGCCGGCGGTGGCCGTCACCGCCGCGCGCGGCCGGCCGGACTTGTCGGTGACGATATTGATGACGCCGCCGCTGGCCCGGTCACCATAGAGGATGCTGCCGGCGCCGCGGATGATCTCGATGCGCTGCACACTCTCGAGCGGGATCGCCGACCAGCTGACGGGACCCATGTCGATGGGGTTGAGGCGCTGGCCGTCGAGCAGGATCAGGGTGTTGCTCGTCGCCGTTTCGCCGAAGCCGCGCAGGTCGACCGTGGCATCGGTGCCGAGGCTGCCGTAGAGCGCACGCACCTCGACGCCGGCGCCGGTGCGCAGGATCGAGGGCAGATCGAGGGCGGGCGAATTGCGGATGTCCTCGCGCGTGATCACCGTGACGTTGGCCGGCACGCGCGGGTCGGCTTCCGCGAAGCGGGTGGCGCTGACGATGACCACCGCCTCGTCCTCGGCGGCGGCAAGGTTTGAAACGGCGAGGCTGCCCAGCGCGAGCGCGAGGGCACGTTTTCTGAAATGCATGTGAAGGCTCCCTTTCCGGCCTGCGTCCCCGCTGCCGGACAGTGTCAATAAACCGGAAACCCGAAGGGAGCCTGGATCGGAACGGGCGGGACCCGGAGCCGGTGGCCGCACCCCCGCGGCGATTCCGAACTGGTCCGTCCGAGGCCGGTATCCGGGCTCGCGAGTCTTGATCCGCCGCCTTCCCAAGCAAATCGCTCAGTGGCTGTATGGCGGACCCGCACTCGCTTACCGTTGCGGGGGCAGCCGAGGCATTGCCGGCAGGGCCGGCGCACCTCGTTCCCGTTTAACCCGCCGGCAGAGGGCCGGCGGAGCACCTGGAACAGGATGCCGCGCGGTAGAAACCGCGCAGCGATGCGGATTATAGCGGCAAACCTAAAAAAACCTCATCCCAGGACGGCGCCGGCGTCATAAATAACATTCAAAATTCCCTGTTATTGCTTGACGTGAAATTGTTTTTTGGATATTTTGCTGCGATGGATCGGGAACTCTTCGCGCTCGAGGACCGCATCGAGCAATTCATTACGCTGTGCCAGAACCTGCGCGCGGAGAATCAGGAACTGCGCACGCGCGTCGCCAGCCTCGAAGCCGAGCGCAACCGCCTCAACGAAAAAATCGAGACGGCCTGCATCCGCCTCGAAGGCCTGATGGAGCGGATGCCCGAGTGACCAGCAAGAAGGAAGCCAACACCCTCGACATCGTCCTCATGGGCCGCGAATACCGCGTCGCCTGTGCGCCGGAAGATCGCGAGTCGCTGCAAACGGCCGTCTCGTTCGTCGACGAGAAGATGCGCGAGATCGGCGAAAAGACCAAATCCACTGGCGAGCGCCTCGCCGTCATGACGGCCCTGAACCTTGCCCACGAACTGCTCTCCGTCAAGCTGCCCGGCGGGTTTGACATGCAGGAGTTCCGGCGTAGAATCGGTTCCATGCAGGCGCGGCTCGACGAAGCGATGGCCAGCCAGGAACAGTTGTTCTAGAAAGCCTTCGCGCCGCCGTCCCGGCGCCCCCGAATTCCCCTGCGGTGTTCGCCAAGGTCATATATTCCTTGAACCAATGACTTGGCATTGGCTGCCGACCAAGGTGTCGCTTTTGTGCGCGTCCCCGGTTGTACGCAACTGAGCGGATGCACCTGCGGCGACCGGAAGGCGGCCGCTCTGGACCTCAGGTTCAGGATGCCGGCCTAGCGGCACAGGCGGGGGATCCCCATCTCGCCACCCCTGGCGCGGATCCTCCGCGCTTTTTTCTGGCTGCAGTTCATGATGCCGTCCGGCTTGCGGAAATTTCAGCGAGGCGGTTGCGCCGGTTGCTGCGTCGGCACGCCGAAAACCTGGCGGGTGGTCGGAACCGGGGCGTCGTCGTAGCGCGCCCCGACGAAGATCAGCCAGAGGCAGCCGGCGAGCGACGCCGCGAAGACGAGAATGCCGAGCCAGACGACCGGCTGCGCATGCCAGGATGCGCGGCGCGGCGGATCACTGCGCGACGATGTCACGGTGTGACAGGTGATGGACGTAGCCGGCGAGAACGTGGATTTCGTCGTCCGTCAGGCGCGGGCTCCAGGCCGGCATGTGGCCCGTGCGGCCATCCCGGATCGTGGTCTCGATGTCCGTCCGCGAGCCGCCGTGCAGCCAGATGCCGTCGGTCAGGTTCGGCGCGCCGAGCTGGGGATTGCCCTTGCCGTCCGGTCCGTGACAGGCGCTGCAGTTGGCTTTGAAGACCGGCTCGGCGATCGTCGCGGCGGCCATTTCGTGCACCCGACCGGACAGGCTCAACACATACTGGACGAGGTTCTTCACCATCGGCTCGCCGAGCGAGCCCCAGGCCGGCATCACGCCGGAGCGTCCGTCGTGAATCGACGTCACGATGTCTTGCGCGCTGCCGCCATAAAGCCAATCGCCGTCGGTCAGGTCCGGCGCACCGAGAAGCGGATTGCCGAGGCCGGTCCGGCCGTGGCAGGCGGCGCAGTTGTCGACGAACAGACGCTCGCCGAGTTGTCGCGCCCGAGCGTCGCCGGCGAGCGCCTCGACGCTCATCGCGGCGAGGCGCTTCTGCAACGGATCGAGCTTCGCGGCGTTGGCGGCCGTGTCGGCAGCGAGTTCCTTGCCCGAGGTCCAGCCGAGCGTGCCCTTGTAGTTGCCGAACCCCGGATACAGCACCAGATAAGCGAATGCGGAGACATACATCGCCAGCGACAGCACGATCCACCAGAGCGGCAGGCGGTGCAAACCCTCGCGCAGCGTGCCATTCGCCCAGCTGTGTCCGGTCGTGCCGTCGGGCAGCACCGGCACCCTGGCGCGCGGCGCCCACAGGAACAGGAAAAACGTGGCGCCCAGATTGATGACGATCAGGACGATGACCCACCAGGCCCAGCCGCCGCTCATCGGCGCGTCTCCTCGTCACCGATCGGAATGACCTCGTCCGGCCATGCAGCGCCGTCTTCCATCGGCAGGCGCGCCAGCTGGCCGAAGGTGCGCCGGTGGCGCGGCCGCCAGGCCCAGATCCAGATGCCGATGAAGGCCGCCATCAGCAGCAGGGTGAAGACGCCGGCGGCGTGTCCCCAGAGCGGGTTCATTGCAATTTCTCCGCGGGCGCAGCCGCAGCCGCCTTGGCCGGCTGCGGTTCGTTGACAATGCCGAGGCCCTGCAGGTAGACGACCAGGGCATCGAGTTCCGTCTTGCCGTCGACCGCCGCCGAGGCGCCGGCGATGTCGGCGTCGGTGTACGGGTCGCCGAGCATGCGCAGCGCGCGCATCCGCGCCGCAATCTCGGCGCCATCGACCTTGGCCGTCGCGAGCCATGGATAGGCGGGCATGATCGACTGCGGCACGACGGCTTGCGGATCCAGGAGATGCTTGCGCTGCCAGTCGTCGGAATACTTCCCGCCGACGCGGGCCAGATCCGGACCGGTGCGCTTTGATCCCCACTGGAACGGCCGATCGTACATCGACTCCTCGGCGACGGAGAAATGCCCGTAACGCTGTGTTTCGAAGCGCAGCGCGCGGATCATCTGCGAATGGCAGAGGTAGCAGCCTTCGCGCACGTAGATGTCGCGGCCGGCCAGCCGCACGGGATCGTAGGGCTTGACGCTGGCGGTCGGCGCGAGGCTGCGCGCCTCGAAGAAAATGGGCAGTATCTCGGCAAGACCGCCAAGCGACACCATCACCGCAGTCAGGATGCCGAGCATCCACGCATGTTTTTCGATGAACTCGAAGTGGCGATAAGCCATGGGCGTTCCTCAGCCGGCCTCCGCCAGCGGCGCCGAAACCGGCACCGGCACGGGCTGGTTGCGCCTCCTGCGGGCGTCCGCGGCCGTGTGCCAGAGATTCCACGCCATCACCCACATGCCGAGCCAGATGAGGACGCCGCCGAACCAGCGCACGGCATACAGCGGCTTGATCGCCAGCAGGCCGTCGATGAAGGCGTAGGCAAGCGAGCCGTCCGGCTGGGTGGCGCGCCACATCATGCCCTCGGTGACGCCGGCCACCCACATGGAGATGACGTACAGCAGCGTGCCGGCCGTATGCAGCCAGAAATGCAGTTCCATCGCCCCCCGCGAGTGCATCGCCGGGCGGCCGAGCACCCGCGGCGCCATCGCATACAGCGATCCGATGGTGATCATGGCGACCCAGCCGAGCGAGCCGGAATGCACGTGCGCGACCGTCCAGTTCGTGTAGTGCGACAGCGAGTTGACGGTCTTGATCGCCATCATCGAACCCTCGAAGGTCGAGGCGGCGTAGAACACCAGGGCGAGCACCATGAACTTCGCCGCCGGATCCGTCCTCAGCCGGTGCCACGAGCCGTTGAAGGTGAGCAGCCCGTTCGCGGCGGAGCCCCAGCTCGGCATCAGCAGCACCAGCGAGAACGCCATGCCGACCGACTGCACCCAGTCCGGCAGCGCCGTGTACATCAGGTGGTGCGAGCCGGCCCACATGTAGATCGAGATCAGCGCCCAGAAATTGACGATGGAAAAGCGGTAGCTCCACAAGGGCTGCTGGGCCTGGCGCGGCACGAAGTAGTACATCATGGCGAGGAAGCCGGCCGTCAGGAAGAACGCCACCGCGTTGTGGCCGTACCACCACTGCGTCATCGCGTCGGCGACGCCGGAGTAGATCTGGTAGGACTTGGTCAGCGATACCGGCAGTGCCAGGTTGTTGACGACGTGGAGCAGGCCGACCGCGATGATGAACGCGCCGTAGTACCAGTTGGCGACGTAGATGTGGCGGATGCGCCGGCGCGCCAGCGTGGCGAAAAACACCGCGCCGAACGCCACCCAGACGATGGCGATCAGGATGTCGATGAACCACTCGGGCTCGGCGTATTCCTTGCTCTGCGTGATGCCGAGCGGCATCGTCGTCATCGCCAGCACGCAGACCAGTTGCCAGCCCCAGAAAGTGAACGCCGCCAGCCGGTCCCAGGCGAGCCGCACGTGGCAGGTGCGCTGCACGACGTAATAGCAGGTGCCCATCAGTGCCGCGCCGCCGAAGGCGAAGATGACGCCGAACGTGTGGTCCGGCCGGATGCGGCTGAATGTCAGCCACGGGATGCCGAAGCTCAGGCCCGGCCAGACGAGCTCGGCCGCCGCGTACATGCCGAACAACATGCCGATGACGCCCCACACCGCCGACGCCAGCAGGAACAGGCGGACGACGTGGTCATTGTAGTACTCGGTGTTTGTCATCGCGGTATCCGAGGACGGCGGGTCAAGCGTCTCGGCACAACAGAACAACTGGATGTGTCGAGGCTACTCCGGTTTCGTTTAGGATGCAACGAAATAAAATCCCTACCGGCATGATTGGTTCGCCGGGGAAACGGAACCTCATCCGACCCTCAGCCAGGCGAAGATGCGCACCTTCAGGAAGTCCACCGCGGCCAGATAAGCCAGCAGCAGGAGCAGCAGACCGCCCACCAGCGACAGCGGCAGCGCGGCCATGAAGATGCCGAGGCCGGCCAGCAGGCTGACGACGAGGATGTCCGCGAACGAGGCCAGCAGCAGCCAGCGGCTGGGCATGGACCGCCAGAAATGCCTGCGCTCGCGCACCAGATACACGGTGCCCTGGCCGGAGAAGACCAGCATCAGGAACATCAGGGTCTGCAGTTGCGCGAGGCCGAGACCGAGAAAGGCGCGCGCGGCGAAGAACACGGCGAATGACAGCGCGAGGATGCAGGCGGCTATCGCGCCGCCCGCCGCCATGAGCGTGCGGATCTGCCAGCGATCTGGCTTGCGCGAAAATTCGACGCGGTCAGTGGCGATCGACATGCTGACGAAATCATTCGTGAACAACAGCAGGACGATCAGCAGAGGCGTGACGACGAACACGCCGGTGAACATCAGGCCGAGGCTCAGGAACACGGCAATCTCCAGCGTCTTGATGATCTTGTTCAGGGTGTAGGTAAGCATGCGCTGGTGGATGCGCCGGCTGGTTTCCACGGCCGCGACCACGTCGCCCAGGCCGGGCTGCGTGAGCACCAGGCCGGCCGAGGCCTTGGCTACGTCCGTGGCGTTGGCGACGGCAATCCCCACCTCGGCCTGCCGCAGCGCCGGTGCGTCGTTCACGCCGTCGCCGGTCATGCCCACGACATGACCGGCACGCTGGTACCTGCGCACCAGGCTGAACTTGTCCTCCGGCAGCACCCCCGCGAAAACATCGCACTCGGGCAGCGGCCCGGCTTCATCGCCGCGCAGCGCCTCCGCCCCGCAGGCCCGTTCGCCGAGGCCGACCTCGGCGGCCACCGTGCGCGCGGTCGCCAGGCTGTCGCCGGTCACCATGAGCATGTGCACGCCGAGATCGCGCAGATGCTGCGCCAGTTCCCGCGCCTCTGGCCGCGGCGGATCCTGCAAGGCGACGAGGCCGACGAGTGTGGGCTGCCCGTCCGGGCCGTCGGCCACGCCGAGGACACGATAGCCGGCGGCCGCCAGGCGCTCCACTTCGGCATGGACATCCGGCGCGCCGACGCAGAGGGAGGCGACCATGCGCGCCGCGCCCTTCAGCACGCGCCGCTCGCCGCCCTCCCCACGATAGACCGTTTCGGCGCGCTTGGTCTGCGGCTCGAAGGGGATGGAGCATTCCTTCGCCGGCAACGACGCAAGGACGTCGCGCCGGCTCGCCGCCTCGATGATGGCGAGGTCGATGGGATCCTGCGTGGCTTCGTCGCTGGCCAGGGCGGCGAGGCGCAGCAGCGTTTCTTCGGAATGCGCGCCCATGGGCGCAAGCGCCGCCACGGTCAGGCGGTTCTCCGTGATGGTGCCGGTCTTGTCGCTGGCGAGGACGTCCATGGCGGCCGCTTCCTCGATGGCGGAGAGCCGCGTGACAAGCACGCCGTGCGCGGCCAGCTCGCGGGCGCCGAAGGCATTCGCCAGGGTGAAGGTCGCCGGCAGGGCGACAGGCACGGAGGCCACCAGCAGGATCAGCGTAAACGGCAGGACCTCCGTGAGCGGCAGGCCCTGCGCCCAGGCATAGACGAGCAGCGCCGCGACGAGAAGGGCATCCAGGAGCACCAGGTAGCGCACGATGGCGAAAATCGTGGCCTCCAGATGACTGGCCGTTTTCGCCGTCCGCACCAGTTCGGCCGTCTTGCCGAAATAGGTGCGCGCACCGGTGGCCGTGACTTCGCCCGTGGCTTCCCCGCGCCTGACGATGGCGCCGGCATAGACCATGGCGCCGGCGGCAGCCTCCACCGGCAGCGATTCGCCGGTGAGCGCCGACGGGTCCACTTGCACCTGCCCGTCGTCCAGGCGCAGGTCGGCCGGGGACAGGTCGCCCATGCGCAGGTGGATCACGTCGCCCGGCACCAGTTCCTGCGCCGGCACGAGCTGCCAGCGGTCGTCGCGCCGCACCCTGGCCTGGACGGCGAGGCGCTCCTTGAGCAGGGCGAGCGCCCGGTTGGCGCGGGTTTCCTGGAAAAGGCCGAGCAGCGCATTCACCACCAGAAGCGCCGCGATGATGGCCGCCTCGTCCTCCTTGCCGAGGACGAGCTGCAGCACGATCACCGCCTCGAGCATCCACGGCACCGGGCCCCACAGCTTGCCGAGAAAATCACGCCAGGGATGGCTGCGCTCCTCAGCCACCGCATTCGGGCCGTATTCCTGCAGGCGCCGCTGCGCTTCGTCGCCCGTCAGTCCTGCCGCGGATGCACGGGTCTCTTGCGAAAGGTCCATGCGTCATCTCCGTATGAAGGGCCTGCCGGGCCGGGAACGTCCGGCGCCGAATGGCAATTGCCGAGGTGCGCCCGCAGCGATTATCATGCACCACTTGTTCGAACGCCCGGACAGACATGACCGCCAATGCAAGCCATCGCCTGTTCCGCTGAGCCCATTTTGCCCCTGCCGGGCGCCGGAAAATAGCCCATGCGCCACTGGCTGATGAAAAGCGAGCCCGAGGCCTACGGCATCGACGATCTCGTCCGCGACAAGGTGACCGCCTGGTGGGGCGTGCGCAACTACCAGGCGCGCAACTTCATGCGCGACCAGATGAAGCTCGGCGACCGCGGCTTCTTCTACCATTCCAACTGCGCCGAGCCTGGCATCGTCGGCATCGTCGAGGTCTGCAAGCTCGCCTACCCCGACGTCACACAGTTCGACCGCAAGAACGAATACTTCGATCCGAAGTCTTCGCCAGACGACCCGCGCTGGCTGAATGTCGACGTCAAACTGGTGAAGAAAACAAAACTGGTGAGCCTGGCCGAACTGCGCAGCCACCCGGAGCTCGCCAACATGCGCACCCTGGCAAAGGGCAACCGCCTGTCGATCACGCCGGTCGATCCGACGGAATGGAAGTTCATCACCGAGCACCTGATGGGAGGGAAGCGATGACCTTCCCCCCATCCCCCTTCCCGAGGAGGGGGGTGACGTTCGTTCGCGGGCTCCGCCCGCTCCATGTGCTTGACTTGTCGCCTTCTCGGGGCGGCCCGGCGGAGGCGACACCGAAATGAGCCTGTGGTGGCTGCTGTATCCCCTGCTCGGCTGCTTCGCCGGCTTCATCGCCGGCCTGTTCGGTGTCGGCGGCGGCCTGACCATCGTGCCGCTGCTGTTCATGATCTTCGCGGCGCAGGGCTTCCCGCCCGAACACGTCATGCACCTCGCGCTCGGCACCTCGATGGCGACCATCGTCGTCACCTCGATCTCCAGCATGCGTGCCCACCACGGCCACGGCGCGGTGCGCTGGGAGATCGCCAAGGCCATGGCGCCGGGACTGGTGCTCGGCACGCTGGGCGGCTCGCTCTTCGCCAGCCTGGTGCCGACGCGGCCGCTGGCCTTCGCCTTCACCGCCATCGTCTACTACGCCTCGGTGCAGATGGTGCTCGACTTCAAGCCGAAGCCGACGCGCACCCTGCCGCACACGGCCTGGCTGTTCCTCGTCGGCACGGCGATCGGCATCGTCTCCAGCCTGGTCGCGGCCGGCGGCGGCTTCCTCTCGATTCCCTACATGGTCTGGCACAACGTGACGATCCACCATGCCGTCGGCACCTCGGCGGCGCTGGGCTTTCCCATCGCGGTGGCGGGGTGCATCGGCTACATCGTCGCGGGCTGGAATGTGGCGGGGCTGCCGGCGGGAAGCCTCGGCTACATCTATCTGCCGGCCTTCGTCGGGGTATCGGCGATGACCATGCTGATCGCGCCGCTCGGCGCGAAGACGGCGCACAAACTGCCGGTGAAGCAGCTCAAGCGCGCCTTCGGCGTCTTCCTCGCCTTATTGGCGACGAAGATGCTGCACAGTTTGATTGGCTGATTCGTCGCTCCCGCGAAAACGGGAGCCCATGGACATCACAGGATTCCCGCTTTCGCGGGAGTGGCGGGCAATCAGGGTTTCAGGTAAGCGAAGCCTTCCCGCGCCTGCAGGCGGCTCACTTCGGCGACGCCGGAGGGCACGATCTTCGCCTCCGGATGCACCTTGCTCTTGTCGATGTTGCGGCTCTGCAGGGTGAAATTGCAGACGCGGAACTCGACGCCTTTCATGGACAGGTCGTCCACCGCCGCATCGTAGGGATTGCCGTTCTTGTCCTTGGCGCCTTCGAGCAGGAAGTTGATGCCGCCGGCGTGGGCGACGACGACGATCTTCGCCGTCGGGTCGGCACTGAGGTGGTTGCGGATGTTGCGCAGGCCATTGCTGGCCTGCTCGAGTCCTTCGTTGAAGTGATAGACGACCTTCACCGGCTTGTCCGCATCGGCAGCGAAGCCGATGCCGGAGAAAGCAGCGGCCAGGCACAGCGCCAGGAAGGCCAGCAGCACCTTGACCTTGTGCTTCCAGGGATGGTCCAGCTTGACGTGTCTGGCGTGGCGCATGATCGTCTCCTCAGCCTTCGATTGCCGCACTCTCCGGTGCGCCATGGCAACCCTGCCTCCCCGCACGGCCCGGCGGGAATGAGCTATTTTATAACTGAATCAAACGCGCCCGGCGGAAAAACGTTGACGCAGCAGGTTCTTCTGCACCTTGCCCATCGCGTTGCGCGGCAGGTCGTCGACGAAATACACGGCCTTCGGCACCTTGAAGCCGGCGATGCGGCCCTTCAGCTCGGCGATGATGTCCTCGGCGGATACGCCCTCGCCGCCCTGGCGGCGCACCACCACGGCGGTCACCGCCTCGCCGAAATCCGGGTGCGCCAGGCCGATCACGGCGGATTCCGCCACGCCGGGCAGGGCGTCGATGGCCTCCTCGATCTCCTTCGGGTAGACGTTGAGCCCGCCGGTGATGATGAGGTCCTTGTTGCGGCCGACGATGGCGAGGTAGCCGTCCGCGTCGAAGCGTCCCAGGTCGCCGGTGCGGAACCAGCCGTCGGCGGTGAACTCCTCCTGCGTCTTCTCGGGCATTTGCCAGTAGCCGGCGAAGACATTCTCGCCGCGCACCTGGACATGGCCGATCCCGCCGGCCGGCAGGAGCGCGTCGTCATCTCCCGCCACGCGCACTTCGGTGCCAGGCAGGGGGAAGCCGACCGTGCCGCCGCGCCGCTCGCCCTCGAGCGGGTTGGAGGCGAACATGCCGCCCTCGGTCATGCCGTAGCGCTCGAGGAGGGTGTGGCCGGTGCGTTCGCGGAATTCGGCGAAGGTCTCCGGCAGGAGCGGCGCCGAGCCGGAGATGAAGAGGCGCATGTGCGCCACGGCTTCGCGCGTCAGGCCCTGCTCCTGCAGCAGCCGCGTGTAATAGGTCGGCACGCCCATGAACACCGTCGCCGCCCGCATCAGGCGCAGCGCGCGCGCCGCGTCGAACTTCGGCTCGAACAGCATCGGGCTGCCGTTCAAGAGCGCGCAGTGCGTGGCGACGAAGAGGCCGTGCACGTGAAAGGTCGGCAGCATGTGCAGCAGCACGTCACCGGGCCGGAAACCCCAATACCGATGCAGCACCCGCGCATTCGCCGCCAGGTTGCGGTGGGTCAGCATCGCCCCTTTCGAGCGGCCGGTGGTGCCGGAGGTGTAGACGATCGAAGCCAGGTCGCCGTCGGCGCGCTCGACGGTGGCGAAGCGCGCCGGCATCTGCGCCGCGGCAGCAGCCAGGCTGCCCTCGCCGCGCGCGCCGAGGTCATGCACCAGCGGCAGGCGGCAGGCCCAGGCCAGCTCCTGCGCCTCCTCCAGCCGTTCGGGCGCGCAGACGAACAGGCCCGGCTTCGCGTCGTTGAGGAAATACGCCACCTCGCCGCGCGGGTAGGCGGGATTCAGCGGCAGGAAGACGCAGCCGGCGCGCAGGCAGCCGAGGTAGAGCAGCAGCGCCTCGGCGGATTTCTCCACCTGGGCGGCGACGCGGTCGCCCGGCTTCAGCCCCGCTTCGACCAGCAGGGCGCCGTAGCGCGCGGACTGACTTTCCAGTTCGGCGTAGCTCAGGCGCCGGCCATCGGGCAGGATCAGGCAGGGCGCCCCGCCCTCGGCCGGGAAGCGCGAGGCGAGAAGCGAGTACAGGTTCATGCCCTGGCCAGCCGGCGGATGGCGGCCGTGGCGGCGATGCGGTCCTCGCCGACGAAGGCTTCCACGTTCTGCTCGATCTCGTCGGGGTCGTAAAGGTAGTTCACCATCAGGCCGCAGGACTGCTTGAATCCCTTGGTCGAGGTATCGGCCAGGAAGTCAATGCGCTCGATGCGCGCGCCGTTGCCGAGGTGGAAGCGCGCCACCGGGTCGAAGGGGCGACCGTTCTGGCGCTCGGAGTAGAGATAGCGCGCGGCGAGCGCTTCAAGCGGATCGCGCAGGCGGCGCGCCAGGACCTTGTCCTGCGCCCAGTCGCCGGACTGCAACTGGGCGAGCGTCAGGCCGAGGCCTTCGAGGGCTTCCGGCGTGCGCTTCAGCCAGGCGCAGAACTGCGGCAGCGGCGAGAGCGTGGCGAAGGTCTTCAACTGCGGAAAGTCGCGCTTCAGGTCGTCGATGACGCGCTTGAGCAGGAAATTGCCGAAGCTGACACCGCGCAGCCCGGCCTGGGTGCTCGAGATCGAATAAAAGATCGCCGTGTCGGCGCGCACCGTGTCGAACACCGGCGCCTCCTCGTCGAGCAGCGCCTGAATGTTGCCGGAGAGCTCCTTGGTCAGCGCCACCTGGACGAAGATCAGCGGCTCGGCCGGCATGCGCGGATGAAAGAAGGCGTAGAGACGGCGATCCGAGGCGAGGCGGTTCCTCAGGTCGTTCCAGGAGCGGATCTCGTGCACCGCCTCGTACTGGATCAGCTTCTCCAGCAGCGAGGCGGGGGAATGCCAGGTGATGCGGCTCAATTCGAGGAAGCCGACGTCGAACCAGGCGGTCAGGCGCGACTCCAGCTCGCGGTCGAGCACCGCCAGCTCCTCGTCCTTCTCGAGGAAGCGCAGCAGGTCGGCGCGCAGGTCGACGAGGAATTTCACCCCCTGCGGCAGGGCGTTGAACTGGGTCAGGATGCGGATGCGCGAGGAGCGCAGCGCGGCGCGCAGGTCGGCCTCGGCGTCCCACTGGCCGGGCGTGCCGGCCGCGGCCTGATAGGCACGGTGCGCGGCATCGACCTTCACCGGATCGGGCCCGAAGTCGAGGGCGATGCGCCGCAGGAACTCGTGGCGGCCGGCGTCGTCGAGGCCGAGGTAGGTCTCGCCCAGCTTCGCCGCCCGGCCGCGTGCGGCGACCTCGCCGCCGGTGCCGGCGGCGCACTCCTGCAACTGCCGGCGCAACTGTGCCAGCAGCTTCGGCGACATGGGCTGGCGCCCGGGCTTGCCGCCGACCAGGGATTTGACGCGCCTGAGAATGCCTTCCATGCCGCCTCCTATTTGCCGCGGAACAGCGGCGCGCGCTTTTCCAGGAAGGCCGAGAGCCCCTCGCGGTAGTCCTCGCTGTCGAGGAAGGCGAAGCTGGCCTTCTGCTCCTCCAAAGTCAGTCCCTGCGACACGGCGCCCGGGTGGCCCAGGCGGCGCACCAGCTTCTTGTGCATGCGCGCGGCGAGCGGCGCGCCGGCGGCGATGCGGCGGGCGGCGGCATACGCCTCCTCCGCCACCCGTTCGTCGTCGACGACGCGGGTGACCAGGCCTTTTTCGTAGGCCTCGTCGGCGCCGAGGATGCGGCCTTCGAGCAGGATCTCCAGCGCCAGCGCCGGGCCGGCCAGCGCCAGCAGGCCGGTCAGCTCCCCCGGCGCCATCGAGAAGCCGAGCCGGTTGATCGGTGCGCCGAAGCGCGCCGAGCGGCCGCAGATGCGCAGGTCGCACTGGCCGGCGATCTCCAGCCCGCCGCCGATGCAGGCGCCGTGGATCAGGGCCACGGTCGGGTGCAGGCAATCGCGGACAGCATTCAACGCCTGCGCCACCCACTCCTCGTGGTAGACCAGGGCGCGCTCCAGCGTGTCGCGCAGGGTGAGGAATTCCTCGAGGTCGCCGCCGGCGGCGAAGGCCTTCTCGCCGGCGCCGCGCAGCACGACGCAGCGCAGGCTGTCGTCGGCGGAGAGCTCGTCCATGACGACGCGCAAGCGCCGCCACATCGAGGCGTTGACGGCATTCAGCTTGGTCGGATTGTTCAGCGTGACGGTGGCGATGACGCCGTCGCGCGCGACGAGAATCTCCTCAGCCATGGCGCGTCTACTCCCCTCTCCCGCGCGCGGGGCAAAGGCGGGATTTCGCGAAGCATGCTTCGCGCCGCCGGAGCCGGCCGGCTGTGCAAAGCCGGCCGTGGGGCGCGGAGCGGGGGCTGGGGGAAGCAGGCATGATGTGTTCAATCATGCCTGCTTGGCGGCATGCATTTTCGCCAGCGCGGCGCGGCCGGACAGGAGATGCGCGTGCATCAGCGCCTCGGCGCTGGCGGCATCGCGCTCGCGGATGGCGGCGAGGATGTGGCGGTGCTCCTCCAGCGACTGCTTCAGGCGGCCTTCCAGGCGCAACGAATCGCGGCGCGTGAGTTTCAGCACCTTGCGCAGGTCGTCGATCACCTGCTTCAGCCAGCGGTTGCCGGAGAGTTCCTGCAAGGCCTGGTGGAAGTCGTGGTTGACCTCGAAGAAGCCGTTGATGTCGCCCCTCGAAGCCTGGCGCTCCAGCTTTTCGTGCAGCGCTTCCAGGCGCTTGAGGTCGGCGGGGCCCGCCTTCTGCGTCGCCTCGAAGGCGCAACGCCCCTCGAGCAGGGCCATCAGCGGGAAGATGTCGTCGAGATCGCGCTCTGCCAGTTCGGTGACGTAGCAGCCACGGCGCGGCTTCAAGGTCACCAGCCCTTCGGAGGCCAGCACCTTGAGCGCCTCGCGCAGGGGCGTGCGGCTGATGCCGTACTGCTCGGCCAGGGCCTGCTCGTCGATCCAGGCGCCCGGCTGCAGCTCATGCGAAAAGATGCGCTGGCGCAGGCGCTCGGCGACCTCCTGATAGAGGGCCGGTTGTGAAATACTGCCGGGGCTCATTGAATTGTCGCCCCGATGATTGTCGAACTCAGACTTGCATTCATAATTATGGATACAGTATTATTAAGTCCTGTGGATGTCAAGAGAAAGTAACGAGGTGTGGCCATGACCGATAAAACATTCAGCTCCGCCGACCTTGCCGCCTGGGAAAAGGCCGCCGCCAAGTCGGCGCCGAACGGCGACCTCGCCGCCCTCAACTGGGTCACGCCGGAAGGCATCACCGTCAAGCCGCTGTATACGAAGCGCGACACCGAGGGCCTGCCGCACGCTGACACCCTGCCCGGCCTCGAGCCCTTCCTGCGCGGGCCGCAGGCCACCATGTACGCCGTGCGGCCGTGGACCATCCGCCAGTACGCCGGCTTCTCCACCGCCGAGGAATCCAACGCCTTCTA
>JBDHRL010000043.1:0-20127 GCA_039807535.1 Rhodocyclaceae bacterium | reverse complement strand
TGCTATCGGCGCGGTGCTTTTGTACTGGAGGCGAAGAAGATCAAAGCCAACGGCGCAAAGGGCTTCGACGATGCCCTGCAGCGCGCCCGCGGCCAGGCCGAGAGCTACGCCCGCGCCCTGCCGGCCGAGGAGGGGCGCCCGCCCTTTCTGCTTGTGGTGGACGTCGGCAATGTCATCGAGCTGTATGCCGAGTTCTCCCGCTCCGGCGCCACCTACACCCCTTTCCCCGATCCACGCTCTCACCGTATCCGGCTGACTGACTTTCGCGACGAGGCCATCCGCGAGCGCCTGCGCACCCTCTGGCTCGATCCGCTCTCGCTCGACCCGACGCGCGCCACCGCCCGCGTCACGCGCGAGGTGGCCGAGCGTCTGGCCGAAGTGGCCAAGGCCCTGGAGGGCGCGGGGCACGACGCAGAGACCGTCGCCGGCTTCCTCAGCCGCTGCCTGTTCACCATGTTCGCCGAGGACGTGGAATTGCTGCCGAAACAGGACGGCAAGGGCGCCTTCACCGTCCTGCTGGAGAGCCTGAAGGACGACCCGGCGCAGTTCGTGCCGCTGGTGGGCGAGCTGTGGCGGGCGATGGACACCGGCGAGTTCTCCGTCGCCATCCGCGCCGCACTCCCCCGCTTCAACGGCAAGCTGTTCAAGACCCCGCTCGTGCTGCCGCTGACGCGCGACCAGATCGAGCTGCTCATCAAGGCGTCCAGGGCCGACTGGACGCAGGTCGAGCCGGCCATCTTCGGCACGCTGCTGGAGCGCGCCCTCGATCCGGCCGAGCGCCACGCGCTCGGCGCGCACTACACGCCGCGCGCCTATGTCGAGCGGCTGGTGCTGCCGACGGTGATCGAGCCGCTGCGCCAGAGCTGGAGCCATGTCCAGGCCGCCGCGCTGATGCTGGCGAACGAAGGCAGGGAGAAGGAGGCCATCGCCGAACTCCGCGCCTTCCACCATCGCCTGTGCGAATTGCGCGTGCTCGATCCGGCCTGCGGCTCGGGCAACTTTTTGTACGTCACGCTGGAGCACATGAAGCGCCTGGAGGGCGAGGTGCTCAACCAGCTCGACGAGATCGGCCACACGCAGGCGATGCTGGAGACGGAGGGCCTGAGCGTCGATCCGCATCAGTTCCTCGGCCTGGAGATCAATCCGCGCGCCGCCGCCGTGGCGGAGATGGTGTTGTGGATCGGCTATCTGCAATGG
The DNA here is from genome assembly GCA_039807535.1 of Rhodocyclaceae bacterium. Lineage (GTDB taxonomy): Bacteria > Pseudomonadota > Gammaproteobacteria > Burkholderiales > Rhodocyclaceae > Desulfobacillus. The sequence continues at coordinate 18,930 of JBDHRL010000043.1, read as the reverse complement.
CATTTCCGCACGCGCGGCCACGTCATGCCGCCGCAGCCGGTGCTGAAGGATTTCCGCAACATCGAATGCCGCGACGCCGTGCTGGCCTACGACCGCGTCGAGTACGTCGTCGATGAACGCGGCGTGCCGGTGTCGCGCTGGGACGGCAAGACGACGAAGAAGCATCCCGTCACCGGCGAGGACGTGCCCGACGAAACCGCGCAGGTGCCGCTGGAGCGCTACGTCAACCCGCGCCGCGCCGACTGGCCGCGGGCCGACGTGGTGGTGGGCAATCCGCCGTTCATCGGCACGGCGGGCATGCGCCAGGCACTGGGCGACGGCTATGTCGAGGCCCTGCGCGAAGTCTGGTCTCTCCCCTCGCCCGCTTGCGGGAGAGGGGCCGGGGGAGAGGGTGGTGTCCCCGAGTCGGCGGATTTCGTCATGTACTGGTGGCACAAGGCGGCTTTGCTGGTTGCTTCGGGATCGCTGTCGCGCTTTGGCTTCATCACCACCAACAGCGTTCGGCAAACCTTCAACCGGCGCGTGCTGGAGCGTCATCTCGGGGCGGGGGACGGGGCTGCCCCGCCCTCCTTAGGGCGCCCCGGCGCGTTGCCCGAGGGCCCCCCGCAGGGGGATCGGACAGCAGAGGGGATGCCGCGGCCGCGCGTCAAAGGCGGGGCGCCTGCATCCCGCTCCGCGGTCGCATCCCCGCAAGCGGGGCCCCTGCTCCGTGCTGCGCGGTCGCCAGAAAGCGCCGAATGCGTCGGTCGGGGCAGCCCCGCCCCCCTCCATCTGGCGTTTGCGGTGCCCGACCACCCTTGGGTGGATAGTGCGGATGGGGCGGCGGTGCGGATTGCCATGACCGTGGGCGCACCGGGAACGGGCGAGGGGCGGTTGCTGAACGTGGTCGATGAGCGGGCAGGCGGTGGCGACGGTGTGGAGGTTGAAACTGTCGAGCGTGTGGGCGTGATCCATGCCGACTTGACCATTGGAGCCAACGTTGTCAATACAGCCGCGCTTCTTGCTAATTCAGCGATTGCAAATCGAGGAGTTCAACTGCTCGCTTCTGGTTTTGTACTCAGTGCAATCGAAGCCGCTGCCCTGCGCGATCTCGCTTTGGTGAAGCCCTATCGGAACGGAAAGGATCTTACTGATCGGCCACGTGGTGTGCTCGTGATCGATACCTTCGGCTTGTCAGAGACTCAACTGCGACAAAGTCATCCGGCCATTTGGCAATGGCTGCATGATCGAGCTAAACCAGAGCGTGACCACAACCCTCGCGAGACTTACCGCCAGAACTGGTGGCTGATTGGCGAGAACCAGCCCGCCATGCGATTTTCAATTTTGGGGCTTGCCCGCTACATCGCTACCCCAATCACCGCCAAACATCGGACATTTCAGTTCCTCGAAGCAAACATTCTCCCGGATCAGGCGCTTGCTTGTGTCGCCCTCGACGACTCCTATTTCCTCGGCGTACTGTCCAGCCGCGTGCATGTCGTTTGGGCGCTGGCGCAAGGCGGTACGCTGGAAGACCGGCCGCGCTACAACAAGACCCGCTGCTTCGAAACCTTCCCCTTCCCCGCCGCCACGCCCGAACAGCAGGCGCGCATCCGCGAGCTGGCGGAGCAGATCGATGCGCATCGCAAGCGGCAGCAGGGGCTGCATGCGGAGCTGACGCTGACGGGGATGTACAACGTGCTGGAGAAACTGAAAGTCAGTCTCCCCATGACGGCGAAGGAGAAGGCGATTCACGAGATGGGGCTGGTGTCGGTGCTGAAGAGCCTGCACGACGAGCTGGATGCGGCGGTGCTGGCGGCTTACGGCTGGAGCGATGCGCCGTCGGACGAAATCATCCTCGAACGCCTCGTCGCGCTCAACGCCGAGCGCGCCGCCGAGGAGGCGGCCGGGCAAGTGCGCTGGCTGCGCCCCGAATTCCAGCATCCCCAGCAACCGCAGCCGGTCCAGGCGGAGATGGGGCTGTCCCGCCCGACGCATCCGGCGCCCTCTGCCGCTAAGGAGGGCGGGACAGCCCCATCTCCGCCCCGCACCGAGCCACAACGCCACCCCTGGCCAAACACCCTCCCCGAGCAGGTCGCCGCCGTCGCCCGCGTGCTGGCCGAGGCCCATGCCCCGCTCGCCGAAGCCGACCTCGCCGCCCGCTTCACCGGCAAGGGCCCCTGGAAGAAGCGCCTGCCCCAGCTCCTCGACACCCTTGTCGCCCTCGGCCGCGCCCGCCAGACGGGCGGCGGATGGATGGGATCCTAGACATGAACTATTTACTCAGTCAGCACGCAGCGGATGTCATGCGGGAGCGTGAGATCAAGCGGGAATGGCTCGAGGCCGCCCTTGTTTCCCCTGCCTTGCGGCAGTCGCATGAAACAGACCCCGCCTTGAGCTATGCCCTTCTTCCCATTGCGGAAAGGGATGGCCGAGTGCTGCGGGTGGTCTACAATCACACCATCGAACCTTGGAAAGTGGTGACGGTCTATTTCGACCGGACGATGAAAGGGAAGCTATGAAGCTCGAATTCGACCCGCAGGCCGATGCGCTCTATTTGCGGCTGAACGATGCAACGATCATTGAAACCGAACAGGTGCGGCCGGGGATCATTCTTGACTTCGATTCGGCGGGCAATGTGGTTGGCGTCGAAGTGCTCGACGTGAACAAGCGACTCACGCAGCCGGAGCCGACGAAGGCCGCCGCATAAGCGTATTGAGGCTGATCGCCGTGCTGGCGGAACTGACTTTTGCCGAAAATGAAACGGGCGCCGCCGGCGCCCGTTTGTTTTGCCTTCTTGCGGGAGATTACAGTCCCGCGTCGGCCTTCAGCGCCGCGACCTTGTCGAGCGCCTCCCAGGTGAACTCCGGTTCGTCGCGGCCGAAGTGGCCGTAGGCGGCGGTCTTGCGGTAGATCGGCCGCAGGAGATCGAGCGACTGGATGATGCCCTTCGGCCGCAGGTCGAAGTGCTTGCGGATCAGGGCCTCGATCCTCTCCTCGCTGATGCGGCCGGTGCCGTAGGTGCTCACCATCAGCGACACCGGCTGGGCGACGCCGATGGCGTAGGCGACCTGCACCTCGCAGCGCTCGGCCAGCCCCGCCGCGACGACGTTCTTGGCAACGTGGCGGCAGGCGTAGGCGGCCGAACGGTCGACCTTCGACGGATCCTTGCCGGAGAAGGCGCCGCCGCCGTGGTGGGCCGCGCCGCCGTAGGTGTCGACGATGATCTTGCGGCCGGTGAGGCCGCAGTCGCCGTGCGGGCCGCCGACGACGAAGCGGCCGGTCGGGTTGACCAGGTAGCGCACCTTGCCGGCGATCATCTCCTTGGGCAGCACCGGTTTGATGATCTCCTCGATCACCGCCTCCGAAATCTGCGCGTGCGAGACGTCGGGGTCGTGCTGGGTCGAGACGACGACGGTGTCGATGGCCACCGGCTTGTTGTCGACGTACTTCACCGTGAGCTGGCTCTTGGCGTCGGGGCGCAGCCAGGGCAGCCGCCCGTCGCGGCGCACCTCGGCCTGGCGCTGCATGATGCGGTGGGCGTAGTAGATCGGCATCGGCATGAGCTGCGGCGTCTCGTTGCAGGCGTAGCCGAACATCAGGCCCTGGTCGCCGGCGCCCTGCTCGAGGTCGAGGCCCTGGCCCTCGTTCACCCCCTGGGCGATGTCGGGCGACTGGGTGTTGATGGCGGCGAGCACGGCGCAGGACTTGTAGTCGAAGCCGATGTCGGAGTTGTCATAGCCGATGCGCTTGACCGTCTCCTGGGCGATCTCGCGGTAATTGATGTGGGCCTTGGTGGTGATCTCGCCGGAGATGACGACGAGGCCGGTGGATACCAGCGTCTCGCAGGCGACGCGGCCATGCTTGTCCCCGGCCAGGATGGCGTCGAGGACGGCATCGGAAATCTGGTCGGCGACCTTGTCGGGATGGCCTTCGCCGACGGATTCGGAGGTGAAAAGGAATTCTCTGGACATGATCCTGCTCCTTGTGTGATGTTCCCGGATAACTGGGACGTTACCGGCCCCGGGAAGACGAGCAGGTGACGCTTTAGCAGAATTTATAGGCCGCCCTGCAAGTTGTCCTGGGGAACTCGTGGAGTCCCATTAACTCGGCGGAAACGCAATTATAATTTTCGATCCTTGCCGGGTCAAACCAGGGTATTTTGTCGAATGCCATCGCTTTTCCGCCTCCTGGGCTGTCTACCCCTGCGTCTGCTGCATGCCCTCGGCGCACTGCTCGGCTGGGCGGCCTACTTTGCCTCGCCCACCTATCGGCGCCACACGAAGGAAAATCTGGCGCTAGCCTATCCTCCCGGCGAGGCCAGGGCCATTCTGCCGGAGGCGGTGGCGCATGCCGGCCGCGGCGTGCTGGAGCTGCCGTACTTGTGGACGCGGCCGAAAGCGGAAGTGGTCGGCCTGGTGACGCAGGTTACCGGCTGGGAGCTGATCGAAGCCGCCTTGCAGCGCGGCGACGGCCTCCTCTTCTTCACGCCGCATCTGGGCTGCTTCGAGATCACCGCCCAGTACATTGCCACGCACACGCCGATCACCGTGCTCTACCGCAGGCCGAAACAGGACTGGATGCAGCCGTTCGTCGAATCAGGACGCGGCGGCGCCAATCTGCATCTTGCGCCGGCCGACCTGTCCGGTGTGCGCCTGCTGCTGAAGGCGCTCAGGCGCCGCGAGGCGATCGGCATGCTGCCCGACCAGGTGCCCGGTACGGGCGAAGGACAGTGGGCGGATTTTTTCGGCCGCCCGGCCTACACCATGACGCTCGGTGCGCGCCTGAGCGAAACGGAGCGCACCACGGTGCTGCTCACCTTCGCCGAGCGTCTGCCGGGTGGCAAGGGTTTCAACCTGCGTTTTTCCGAACCCTCGCAGCCGATTGCCGGCACGCAGGCGGAGCGCGTGGCTGCGATCAACCGGGTGCTGGAAGACCTCATCCGCAGCTGTCCGGGACAATACCTCTGGGGCTACAACCGCTACAAGGCGCCGCGCGGCGCGGAACCGCCGCCGTGCTGACCTGGCTGGGACTGTCGCTCATCTGGCTGTTGCATTTTCTGCCGTTGAAATGGCTGGCACCGCTGGGCGAGCGCCTGGGCGATCTGCTCTATGCCCTCGGCCGCGCGCGGCGCCACATCGCGTGCACCAACCTGCGCCTGTGCTTCCCGCAAATGGACGAGGAGGCGCGCGAGAAACTGGCGCGCTCCCATTTTCGCGCCTTCGGCCGCAGCTTCCTCGAACGCGGATTGCTCTGGTGGTCGTCGCCGGAGGAAATCCGCCGCATCGTCCGTGTCGAGGGGCTGGCGCGGGTGCGCGCCCTCGCCGGCAAGCCGGTGATCCTCTTCGTGCCGCATTTCGTCGGCCTCGACATGGGCTGGACGCGGCTCACCCTGGAACTCGACATGGTGAGCATCTATGCCCAGCAGAAGAACTTCTACTTCAACGCTGCGCTGTACAAGGGGCGGCTACGCTTCGGCGATTCGAAGCTGCTCTCGCGCCAGGAGGGATTGCGCCAGGCCATCCGCGGCATGAAGGGCGGCCGCCCCTTCTACTACCTTCCGGACATGGACTACGGCCAGCGCGACACCATCTTCGTGCCTTTCTTCGGCGTGCCGGCGGCGACCATCACCGGCCTTTCCCGCCTCTCACGCATGACCGGCGCCGCGGTGATCCCCTGCGTCACGCGCATGCTGCCGGGCGAGGCGGGTTATGTCGTCGAACTGGGCGAACCGTGGCTGGACTATCCGGGCGAGAGCATCGAGGCCGACACGCTGCGCATGAACGCCTGGATCGAGGCGCGCATCGCCGAAATGCCCGAGCAGTACTACTGGGTGCACAAGCGCTTCAAGACGCGGCCACGGGGCGAAAAAAGACCCTATTGAAACCACGCACCTCCTTCAACGCGGAGACGCAGAGAGCGCGGAGTTTTACCTTCAGATTCTCTGTGCCCTCTGCGCCTCCGCGTTGAAAGCGGTTGTCCTTAAGGTAAGATTCGCCCATGTTCCGCAACCCATCGCCCGACGCCATCTGCGCCCTGCTGCGCGAGGTGAAGACCATCGCCGTCGTCGGTCTGTCGCCGAATCCCGTCCGCCCCGCCTTCCGCATCGCCCGCGCCCTGCAGGGCTTCGGCTACAGAGTCATCCCGGTGCGGCCGAAGGTCGAATCGGTGCTGGGCGAGAAGGCCTACGCCACGCTCGCCGAGGTGCCGGAGAAGATCGACCTGGTGGATGTCTTCCGCTCGCCCGAGCATGTCGGCCCGATTGTCGACGAATGCCTGCGCCTCGGCCTGAAGCGCCTCTGGCTGCAGGACGGCGTCGTCAACGAGGCAGCCGCCGAAAAGGCGGTCGCCGGCGGCATGACGGTGGTGATGGACCGCTGCATCTGGCGGGATCTGGCCAACCTGTGCGCGGAGACGGCCGGTGCGGGTTAGATTCACCAAGATGCACGGCCTCGGCAACGATTTCGTCGTGCTCGACGCCGTCAGCCAACCCATCGATTTGACCCCGGCGCAGGCGCGCTTCCTCGCCGACCGGCACTTCGGCGTCGGCTGCGACCAGATCCTGCTCGTCGAGAAACCGTTGCGTTCCGATGCCGACTTTCGCTATCGCATCTTCAACGCCGACGGCGGCGAGGTCGGGCAGTGCGGCAACGGCGCGCGCTGCTTCGTGCGTTTCGTGCATGACAAGGGCCTGACGGCAAAGCGCGCCATCCGCGTCGAAACGAAAGGCGGCCTCATCGAGCCGCGCCTGGAGGACGACGGCCTGGTCACGGTGGACATGGGCGTGCCGCGTTTCGAGCCCGCGCAGGTGCCTTTCGTCAGCGAGAGCGACGCGCTGGTGCAGCCGCTGCATGTGGGCAGCGGGACGGTGGACATCACCGCCCTGTCGATGGGCAATCCGCATGCCGTGCAGGTGGTGGCGAACGTCGACGCCGCACCCGTCGCCGAGCAGGGGCCGCTCATCGAGAACCATCCGCGCTATCCGCAGCGTGCGAACGCCGGCTTCATGCAGGTGATCGACCGCAAGACGATCAGGCTGCGCGTCTTCGAGCGCGGTGCCGGCGAGACGCTGGCCTGCGGCACCGGCGCCTGCGCCGCCGTGGCCGCCGGTATCGCCCGCGGCCTGCTCGACACGCCGGTGAAGGTAAGGATGCGCGGCGGCGAGCTGATCATCGCCTGGGACGGCTCCGGCCGGCCGCTGCGCATGACCGGCCCGGCAGTAACGGTGTTCGAGGGAGAAATCGATCTCTATTGAGCCTCGTGTAGATACCTGTCGTATGCAGGTCGGGCTTCAGCCCGACAGCAGCGGCTGCGTCGGCCCGAAGCCCGACCTGGATAGGGCGTGTCAGCCATTTATCCGATTCTCAATAATGGGGAGCCTGCAAGAATGAAAGCCGACGAAATCGCACGCTATCTGCAAGACCATCCGAATTTTTTCGAGGAATATGCCGAGCTGCTGGCACAGCTCTACATTCCGCATCCGCATGGCGGGCGCGCCATCTCCATCACCGAGCGGCAGATCCTCACGCTGCGCGAGAAGGCCAGGCTGCTGGAAGGCAAGCTCGGCGAGCTGATCCGCTTCGGCGAGGAGAACGACGCCATCGGCGAAAAGGTGCACCGCCTTGCCGTCGGCCTGGCCGGGGCAGGCGATTTCGCCGGCGCGAAACGCGTGCTGCTGACCCATTTAGGCGAGGATTTCGCCGTGCCGCATGTCGCCTTCCGCCTGTGGGGCGTGCCGGCGCGAGAGGATGCCGCGGAATTCGCCGAGGTTACCGAGCAGACGCGCATCTTCGCCGCCGGCCTGAACCATCCCTTCTGCGGCGCCAATGCGGGCTTCGAGGCGGCCGCCTGGTTCGGCGAGGCGGGTGACTCGGTGCGGTCGGTGGCGCTGGTGGCCCTGCGCCGCGAGGCCGAGACGGTCGGCTTGCTGGCGCTCGGCTCCGAGGACGTGCAGCGCTTCTATCCCGAGATGGGCACGCTGTATCTCGGCCACGTCGGCGATCTGGCCAGCGCCGCGCTGCTGAGAGTACTGGGGTAAGCCTTGAACGGGCTGGCGGGAGAACAGGCGCAGGCGGCCGCGGCGGCCTGGCTTGACGCGCTGGCCCACCAGCGCCGCGCCAGCGCGCTGACGCTGGAAAACTATGGCCGCGACGTCGCCGCCCTGCTGGCGCTGGCCGGCGCCACGCCCCTCGACCGGCTCAAACATCACGACATCCGCCGCTACGTCGCGCAACTGCACGCGCGCGGCCTCTCCGGCCGCTCGCTCGCCCGCGCGCTCTCGGCCTGGCGCGGCTTTTTCAATTGGCTGGCGAAGCGACACGGTCTGGAACAGAACCCCTGTCTCGCGGTGCGCGCGCCGAAAGCGAAGAAGGCCCTGCCGGCGGCGCTCTCTGCGGACCAGGCCAATGCCCTGCTGGAAACCGCGGCCGGTGACCTGCTCGAATTGCGCGACAAGGCCATGTTCGAGCTGTGCTACTCCTCCGGCCTGCGCCTGGCCGAGCTGGCCAGCCTGGACATCAACCTGGCACCGGACCTGGCCGCGGGCGAGGTGGCCGTGACCGGCAAGCGCGCCAAGACGCGCAGCGTGCCGGTCGGCACAAAGGCGCGCGAGGCGCTGGCGGCCTGGCTGGCGCGGCGCGGCGAAATTGCCGCCGCCGACTGCCCGGCATTGTTCGTCAGCCGCAACGGCGTGCGTCTGTCGATGCGCATGATCCAGCTGCGGCTCGGGCGCTGGGCGAAGAAGGCCGGCCTCGGCACCCACGTTCATCCGCACATGCTGCGACACTCCTTCGCCTCGCACCTACTGCAATCCTCCGGCGACCTGCGCGCCGTGCAGGAAATGCTCGGCCATTCCAGCCTCGGCACGACACAGGTGTATACCCATCTGGATTTCATGCACCTTGCCAAGGTCTATGATGCGGCGCATCCGCGGGCCAGGAAAAAATGAGCGCGCCGACGATACGAAGCTGGCTCGTCGACGCCGCTCGGCGCATCGACGCCGCGCTGGGGCCGTCGCGCGTCGCGCGCGTCGTGCTGCCGCCGCTCGTGGACCAGCCGGGCAAGGAGGGCGAGTTCTGCGCCGTGCAGCTCGACTGCGGCAGCGTCGGCCTCGCCTTCACCCTTCTCGAGGGAGTGCTCGCCGCGCTGCCTGCGCGACGGCCGCCGGCGGGCGCAGCGGTGTCGGATCTTGTGCGCGGCTATGCCGAGGGCGACGGCGCCGCGCGGGTCCTGGGGCTGGCGGCGATCAACGCCCTGACGCGCCGCCTCTGCGACCGCGCCGGGTTCGTGCCCGGCGACTCCGTCGATTCCTTCGGCTCGCTGACGCTGCGGCCCGGCGACCGCCTCGGCATGATTGGCCATTTCACGCCGCTGATCGGGCAGGCGCGCTCGCTCGGCATTCCGGTCATCGTGCTGGAACTCAAGGCGGAACTGGTGCGCGAAGAACCGGGATTGACGGTCACGCTCGATCCCGCGCGTCTCGCGGACTGCAACAAGATCGTGTCGACCAGCACGCTGCTGCTGAACGACACCTTCGAGCCGGTGGCCGCGCTCTGGAAGGACAAGGAGGCGGTCGCCATCGTCGGCCCTTCGGCGGGCTGTCCGCCCGACCCGCTTTTCGCGGCCGGCGTCTCGGCGGTGGGCACGGCCTGGGTGGCCGATGCCGAATCCTTCCTGTCTCGCGTCGCCACCGGCGAGAAGTGGGGCCTGACTTCGAGAAAGGTCACCCTGACGCCGCAACAATACCCCGGAATCGATGCCCTGCTTGCCAGGTCATGACCGGATCCTGGCGTGAAACGCCTTGCGGGCCGGCCCGAGCCGCCTGGTTTCATCCAGCCGCGGGAGGCAAGGTCCGCGATGCGGCGCCAAAGGGTGCGCAGGTGCGGCGGGAGGCAGGCGTCCGCCCCGGCCGGAAAGTCCGATTTGGACGCCGTTGCCCCTCCCGGCGTTGCACCGGCTTGGCCGATATGCTAAAAGCGATATCCGGTCTGACGCTTGGACTGGCCGCCCCGGCTCCTGGACATTCCTGACAGACATCGTGGCTTTTTCACTTTTCGGCAAGAAACCCGAGCCGGCGAAGCCGGCAGACAAAAAACCGGCGCCCGCCGCGCCGACCCCGTCACGCCCATCGGCGCCTGCCGCGCCGCCCCCGCCGCCGAAGGAGGAACTCGGCGATCTCGATTTCACCGCACCCGGCGCGATCGAGGTGCACGAGGAAGACCACCCCGGCCAGCTCGAACTGCACGAGAGCGCGTCGAGCATGCATCCTGTCGTCGAGGAGGCGGCCATCCTCTTCGCCAACGGGCAGGACGAGGCAGCGCTGGCCGCCCTCGAAGCCGCGACCGAGGCGGACGGGCTGGGCGCCGCCGCCGACCAGGTATGGGCCATGCTGTTCGACCTCTACCAAATACTGGGCAAGCGCGAGGTGTTCGAGAAGCGCGCCGTCGATTACTCGGTGAAGTTCGAGAAGTCGCCGCCGACCTGGGTCGCGCCGGCGAAGCCATCGCTCGGCCCGGCGTTGACCACCGGCGGCACCGCTTTCGTGTCCTTCACCGGCGCCCTGGGCGAGAACGCCGACAAGACCGTCAAGCAGCTCGAAAAAATCATTGCCGGCAATCCGGTGGCGCGCGTCGAGTTCGGCAAGCTGCAAAGCGTCGATCCGCTGGGTGCCGAGATGCTGCTGCAGGCGATGCGAACGGCGCGCAAGCGCAAGTGCGAACTGGTGATGAGCGGGGCGGAGAAGCTGGCCGAGCTGCTGAAGTCAAGAATCGAGGTCGGCAAGCGGGAAGACGAGGCGCTGTGGATGCTGCTGATCGAGCTCTATCAGCATATGACGCAGCAGGACCCTTTCGAGGAGTGGGCGGTGAACTACGCCGTCACCTTCGAGGTGTCGCCGCCCTCCTGGGAGAACAGGCCCGCCCCGAAGAAAGCGGCGGCGATGGCCGTGCCGGATGCCGCGCCGGAGGATCCGGACTCCTTTTCCCTCGCGGGCGAAATGTACAGCGCCGGTTCCGACGCCTTCCGCCAACTGGTGGACTTCGCCGGCGGCCGCGAGCAAGTGCTGATCGACTGCGGCGCGCTCAAGCGCATGGATTTCGTCAGCGCCGGCCTGTTCCTCAACACCCTGACCAACCTGCAGATCACCGGGTGCAGCGTGACCATCCGCAATCCGAACCATCTGCTGTATGCCCTGTTCGGCGTGCTCGGCATCAATCAGGTCGCCCACGTCGAACAGCGCAGGTTCTGACGCTTTCCTTCGCTTCAATTCTTACCGATCGGGCAGTCCCATGGAGCAATATCACGGCACCACCATTCTTTCCGTGCGCCGCGGCGCCAGCGTCGCCCTCGGCGGCGACGGCCAGGTGACGCTCGGCAACATCGTCGTCAAGGCCAGCGCGCGCAAGGTGCGCCGCCTCTACCAGGACAAGATCCTGGCCGGCTTCGCCGGCGGCACCGCCGACGCGTTCACCCTGTTCGAACGCTTCGAGGCCAAGCTGGAAAAACACCAGGGCAATCTGCTGAGGAGCGCCGTCGAGCTGGCCAAGGACTGGCGCACCGACCGCATCCTGCGCCGGCTGGAAGCCATGCTGGCGGTGGCCGACCGGCAGAGCTCGCTCATCATCACCGGCAACGGCGACGTGCTGGAGCCCGAGCAGGGCATCGTCGCCATCGGCAGCGGCGGCCCCTACGCCCAGGCGGCGGCGCGCGCCCTGCTGGAGAACACCGCGCTGGCGCCCGAGGAGATCGTCAGGAAGGCGCTCACCGTCGCCGGCGACCTGTGCATCTACACCAACCAGAACCATGTCATCGAGGTGATCGAGTGAGCACCATGACGCCGCAGGAAATCGTCCACGAGCTCGACAAGAACATCGTCGGCCAGGGGCGCGCCAAGCGCGCCGTCGCCATCGCGCTGCGCAACCGCTGGCGGCGTGCCCAGGTGGCCGAACCGCTGCGCTCGGAGATCACGCCGAAGAACATTCTCATGATCGGTCCCACCGGCGTCGGCAAGACCGAGATCGCGCGTCGCCTGGCGCGGCTGGCCAACGCGCCCTTCATCAAGATCGAGGCGACCAAGTTCACCGAGGTCGGCTACGTCGGCCGCGACGTCGATACCATCGTGCGCGATCTGGTCGAGATCGCCATCAAGGATGGCCGCGAGGCGGCCATGCGCGCCGTGCGCGACCGCGCCCTGGACGCCGCCGAGGACCGCGTGCTCGACGTGCTGTTGCCGGCGGCGCGCAGCGTCGGCTTCCACGGCGACGCCGAGACCGCCGAGGAATCCGCCACGCGGCAGAAGTTCCGCAAGAAGCTGCGCGAAGGCGAGCTGGATGCGCGCGAGATCGAGATCGAGGTGGCGGCACCCGGCGCGCAGATGGAAATCCTCGCCCCGCCCGGCATGGAGGAGCTGACCGCGCAGATCCAGGGCATGTTCCAGAACCTCGGCGGCGGCAAGCGCAAGACCCGCCGCATGACCATCAGGGAAGCGCTCAAGGCGCTCGCCGACGAGGAAGCCGCGCGCCTGGTGAACGACGACGAGATCAAGCTCGCCGCCGTGCAGGCGGTGGAGCAGAACGGCATCGTCTTCCTCGACGAAATAGATAAAATCGCGACAAGATCGGAAGTGCACGGCGCCGACGTCTCGCGCCAGGGCGTGCAGCGCGACCTGCTGCCGCTGGTCGAGGGCACCACCATCGCGACCAAGTACGGCATGGTGAAGACCGACCACATCCTGTTCATCGGCAGCGGCGCCTTCCACCTCTCCAAGCCCTCCGACCTGATCCCGGAGCTGCAGGGGCGCTTTCCCATCCGTGTCGAACTCGATTCGCTGTCGGTGGAGGATTTCGAGCAGATCCTCACCTCGACCAACGCCTGCCTGACGCGCCAGTACGAGGCGCTGCTCGCCACCGAGGGCGTGACGCTCGGCTTCAAGGCCGACGGCATCCGGCGGCTCGCCGAGATCGCCTTCACCGTCAATGAGACGATGGAGAACATCGGCGCACGCCGCTTGTATACGGTCATGGAGAAGCTGCTCGAGGAGGTTGCCTTCGATGCCGGGAGCCACGGCAAATCGGCACTGTCCGTCGACGCCGCCTATGTCGATGCGCGCCTGAAGGATCTGGCGCAGAGCGAGGACCTCGCCCGCTACGTGCTGTAGCAGCGCAAACCGCTTCCGACGCAGAGATCGCAGAGACACAGAGAACACAGAGATTTCGGTTTGTTTTTTCTCCGCGCACTCTGTGTCTCTGCGCGCTCTGCGTTGAAAGAGGTTACGTCGTCATGCTGATGCGCATCGCCTCCATCATTTTCCCGCTGTTCGCCATCGTCCTGGCGGGCTGGCTTTACGGCCGCGTCCGCAAACCGGACATGTCCTTCGCCAACGAGATCAACATGGACGTCTTCGTGCCGGCGCTGGTGTTCGCGGCCCTGGCCGGGAAATCCTTCGTTCTGATGAGCTACCAGCCGCTGGTGCTGGGCGCGCTGGCCGTGGTGCTCGGCTCGGGCCTGCTGGCCTGGCCGCTGGCGCGGTTGCTGAAGGTGGAAGCGAAGACTTTCGTGCCGCCGATGATGTTCAACAACTCCGGCAACATGGGCCTGCCCCTGGCGGTGCTGGCCTTCGGCGAGGCGGCGCTGCCGGCGGCAGTGATGCTCTTTCTGGTGGGGAACCTGCTGCATTTCTCGCTCGGCATCTATTTGCTTGACCATCGCGCGCGGCTGTCGAATCTCTGGCGCATGCCGGTGGTGCTGGCAACGGCGGCCGGGCTGGGCGTCAGTCTGGCCGGAATCGAGTTGTGGCCGCCGCTGCTGACGGCGATCCGCATGCTCGGGGAGATTTCCATTCCGCTGCTGCTGTTCTCGCTCGGCGTGCGCCTGACCGATGCCAACTTCCACACCTGGCGCATCGGCGTGGCCGGCGCCGCGATCCGTCCGCTGCTGGGCATGGCCATCGCCTGGCCGGCGGCGCGCCTGCTCGGACTGCACGCCCAGCATGGCGCCCTGCTGCTGGTCTTCGGCGCGCTGCCGCCGGCGGTGTTGAATTACGTCTTCGCCGAGCGCTACCGGCAGGAGCCGGAGAAGGTGGCCTCGATCGTCATGATCGGCAACGTCGCTGCGCTGCTGTTCATCACCTTGGCGCTCGCCATTGCGCTTTAGCAGCCTGCGCCTGCGGCACGGAGCGAAGCGAACACACGTCACCCCCTTCCCCGGGAAGGGGGCTGGGGGAGGCGGCTAACCCCTGACGGGTCTTTTCATCAGCTTGCGCTGCAGGGTGCGGCGATGCATCCTTAGGGCGCGGGCAGTGGACGAGATGTTGCCGTCGTGCTCCTTCAGCACGCGCTGGATGTGCTCCCATTCCAGGCGGTCCACCGAGAGCGGCTGGCTCGGCGGCCTGAAGTCCGCCTGCGGCGACGTCGCCTCGAAGGCGGCGAGGATGGCATCCACGTCGGTCGGCTTGGCGAGGTAGTGGGTGGCGCCGAGCTTGATCGCCTCGACGGCCGTGGCGATGCTGGCATAGCCGGTGAGCACGACGATGCGGCAGTCCGGATGGGCGGCGAGCAGCGGCGCGATCAGTGTCAGGCCGGAGGTACCGGCGATGTTGAGGTCGAGCACGGCCCGTTCGGCGTGCACCGTGGGAATCAGCGCGAGCGCCTCCCCGGCGCTCTGTGCGCCGACGACGTTGAGACCGCGGCCCTTGAGCGCGCGGCAAAGCACGCGGTTGAAGACGGGGTCGTCGTCGATGACGAGAATCCGTCGGGTGTCGGTCATGGCGCGTCTGCCCTGATTTTGTCCAAAGGGAGTTCGACGCGGGTGACGGCGCCGCCACCCGCGCGGTTGGCCAGCGTGATGTGTCCGCCGAGCCGCTCCACCGTGGCATGGGCGAGGAACAGGCCGATGCCGGTGCCCTCGGCCCGCGTCGTGATGAAGGCGCGTCCGGCGGCGCGCAGCACGGCCTCGTCGAAACCGGGGCCGCGGTCGCGGATGTCGACGCGCAGGCGGTCCGCATCCCATTCCGCCTCGACCTCGATGCGGCCGTCGCCGGCGTCGGCGGCGTTGTTGAACAGGTTGAGCAGCGCTTGCTCGAGCGTCGCTTCGCCCACCACCCGCAGCGCCGTGCCGCGGAGACTGACTTTTGCCTCGGCATGCGGTCGCAGCCGGCGCCAGCGCGCGATGGCCTGTTCCAGCCAGCGCTCGAGGCCGGTCGCCGTGCCGCCTTCGGCGCGCGTCTGGCCGGCGCGGGCGGCCAGCCCCGTGATGATGTCCTTGCAGTGCTCGACCTGCTCGCGCAGCAAGGCGAGGTCTTCCCGCGTTCCGGCGTCGAGGGCGGCATTGCGGCCGAGCTCTCCGGCGAGGATGGCCATGGTGGCGAGCGGCGTGCCGAGCTCATGCGCGGCACCGGCCGCCAGGCTGCCCAGTGCGACGACGCGCTCGTTGCGCAGCGCTTCCTCGCGCGCCGCGGCGAGATCGTGGTCACGGCTGCGGATGGCGGCGGCCATGCGCGCGACGAACCAGGCAATGAGCGCGGCCGAAGCAACGAAGATCAGCCACATGCCGGCCAGATGCAGGCGGGTGGCGCGCGCGGCATCGTCCACCGGCAGGGGCACGTTCCAGAATACCAGCAGGGAATAGGCGGCCGCGCTCAGCGTGGCGATGGCCCAGGCGAAGCGTCCGGGCAGCACCACCGCCGCGATGGCGATGCCCGGCAGGTAGAGCGAAACGAGCGGGTTGGCGCCGCCGCCGCTGAAGAACAGCAGCAGCGTCAGCGCGGTGACGTCCACGCAGAACTGGGCGAACAACTCGCCATCGGCGACCGGGCCGCCCCGCGCCAGGCGCCGCCGCGCGGCGAGGTTGAAGGCGGCGAGCAGGGCGACGATGGCGAGCATCGGCGCCAGCGGCAGCGCGATGTCGAACAGCGGTCCGGCCGCGGCGACGAGTGCCAGTTCTCCGGCAACGGCGAACCAGCGCATCAGGATCAGGCGTTGCAGGGCGTCGCTGCCTTTTTCGGCTCGGGCGGTCGTCGGCGGGGTCATCCGCACCGATTCTAGCCGATGGCGGTGCGGCCCCGTGCGGCAATTTGTCGCATGGGACAAGGGACGCTGAGCGGCGGTCGGCTGGCGTAGAATGACCGGCGTGAAACGCCTTGTGCGTCGACCAAAACCGCCGGGTGTCATCCAGCCGTAGGCGGCCCAAGGTCGGCGATGCGGCGTCGAGTCGATTCGATCCCTTCGGAGGCAACCGCAATGCGCAAGACCACGTTGGCACTTTCCCTCATGCTCTTCGGCGCGGCCGCGCAGGCGGACGTGACCGTCAAGGAATCCTGGGTGCGCGGCACCACGCCGGCGCAAAAGGCGACCGGCGCCTTTTTCGAGATCACCAGCAGCGAGGCCGCCTCGCTGCTCTCGGCCAGCAGCCCGGTGGCCGGCGTGGTGGAGATCCACACCATGAAGATGGAGGACGGCGTCATGAAAATGCGCGCCATCCCGAAGCTCGATCTGCCGGCCGGCAAGGGCATCAAGCTCGCCCCCGGCGGCAACCATGTCATGCTGATGGATCTCAGGCAGCAGCTGAAGAAGGGCGACGTCGTGCCCATCACGCTGAAGGTCGAGGGCAAGGACAAGCAGGTGCAGACCGTCGAGATCAAGGCCGAGGTGCGCGACCTCGCCCAGCCGGCGACGATGGAGCACGGCCACAAGCATTGATTTCCTTCGATACTGCCGCAGTGGGAAAAACCCTCGCGCGACAGGGTTTTCCCGCGGTGCACTCCGCCGTCGCGACGACATAAATTCTCCTGCCGCCTGCATTAGCGCGTTCTGTTCGCCGATCATTGCGCGAACGCTTAAGATTGAAACATGCAGCGCAAGATCATTCCCGTCATGCCGGCTGCGCCGGAACAGGGCGCCGCCCTGGAGGCCTGCGAAAGCGCCGAGCCCTTTGCACTCATGGTGCTCGGCGACAGTATGCTGCCGGAATTCGCCGAGGGAGAGATCATTGTCGTCGAGTCCGAGGGCCTGGCGCGCGACGGCAGCTACGTCGTTGCGGATCTCGACGGCGAGCCGATTCTGCGCCAGTTGCTGTGCCGCGCGGAGCGCTGGTGGCTGCACCCGCTCAATCCGCGCTATCCCGACGCCGAAATTGCCGGCATCGAAGCGGTGCGCGGCGTCGTCATCCAGAAGAGCCGTCCCGGCTCGCGTCGTTCCCGCAAAAGCTACCTGGACTGATATGCCCTACTACATCTACAAGCTCTTCGAGGCTCCCATCCGCCGTCTGGAAAGGATCGAAAGCCACGACACCTTCAGGACGGCCTCCGCCCGTGCCAAGGAACTGCGTCGCGAGCTGGCACTCAGCGAAGGCTGCGGCGTGAAGACCGTCTTCGCCGAGAACGAGTTGCAGGCCGAGGATCTGCTCTCCCAGGTGCGCGAGTCGCCGCTCGACGAGGGCGAGGACTACTGACCGGAGTCCGAGTGGAGGAAACCGCCTTCCGGCAGGCGCGCAAGGCAGTGGTCGAACACCCCTGTCCCTTCGAAAAGGCGCTGCTCGCCGGTTGCGGCAGTTGCGCGCAGGCGCAGAGAAGGCACATTGCCGAGCGTGAAGCCGTCGCCTGCCGCGAGGCGGATGCGCGCGCGTCCTGCACCGTCCTGCTCGGCCTGCTGCGGCGCAATGCCGCCTTCGCCCTGCATCTTGCCCATCCTGAAGAGCGTCCCACCCACGCCAGGGAAATGAAAGTGCAGTGCGGCGGCGTGGCCGGGTTGCGGCGCGCCCTCGCCGACGAAAGCGACGACATCGGCGCCCTGGTGCAGACAGCCTGCCGCGCCGAGGCCGGCCCGAAGAACCTGCCCTGGTCGACGATCATGCAGTCGGTGGCGGCCTGGCAACCGCGCCGGCGGGCACGGCGCCCATGAGCGCGCCCGACCTGGAAACGCTGAAGCGGGCCGTGCAGGCCAACTGCGACATCGCGGACGCCCGCCATGCCCGCGAAATGACCCTGTGCAATTACCTGCTGGCGATGCGCGAGCTGTTTCGCTGGGAGCAGGACATTCCGCTCGCCCGGCCCTTGCCGCACGCCGAACTGGGCGGCTGGATCGCCCGCCGGGAAGCCTGCTGGAACGAACTGGAGGAGTCCGAATTCGGCCTCCTGCCGCTTGAGGGCGGCCTCGATCCTTTCGACAACGCCGCCATCAATGCCGTGCTGGCGCCGCATGGGCTGGTGTACTCCGGCGGCATCGGCCGCTGGGGCAAGCCGCATTTTTTCCTTGGCGAGTTGGCGCGGCGCGAAAACCGGTACGGACTCGATGTGCTGTTTTCGGAGCGGGAGCATGCGCGCGACCTCTTCGCGCCGCCGGCGGCGCTGCGCGGCGGCATGGTCTTCCTGCGCCTGGATGCACTGCGGCGCTGGCTATGGGAGAAGACCGAAATCTGGGGCGTCAAGCAGGCCGATGGCGCGCTCAAGGCCGCGCTGGCGGCTTATGGCTTCGATACGGATGCCGAGGCCGGCCTGGCGCGCATGGCTGCGGCGGAAGGGGAGGCGCTGATCCTGCACGAGATCGGCGAAGCCCTGGCCGAGCCGCTGCTGGGGCCCGCCTGGCGCGAGATGCTGAACGGCCTGCCGGAGCGGCGCGCCGAACTGCTCGCCCGCGCCGTGCGCGACAATCTGGCGGATTGCCTATCGACGCTGCCAACGCTGCTGGAGCGCGCTGCCGCGCCTTCGCTGCATTTCTACTTCGCCAATTTCGAGGGGCTGCGCCGCAGCCTCTTCCCGCGCCTGTGGGCGGCCTACGCCGCCTGGCGCAGGACGGGGGCGGATGCCGAACTGCGCCTCGCCTGCCGCGACGGCGAGGCGCATTGGCGGGAGGCTGCCCGGCGCCTGCTGGCGACGTGGCAGGCCGATCCGTCCGCTGCGGGAAGCGTCTTCTCGGAGTGGCTGGATGAGCCCGGCGCGCTTGCGCTGTAGGGGCTGAAAACAAA
>JBDHRL010000173.1:0-3184 GCA_039807535.1 Rhodocyclaceae bacterium | reverse complement strand
CTGCGCAAGATCATCCTGTCGCGCTTCGCCAGCGTCTTCGCCATGATGTACGCCTCCGGCATCGCCATCATCGACGCGATCCGCGCCACCGAGGACGTCGTCGGCAACACCGTCATCCAGGACGGGCTCCAGCGCGCCGGGCAGCTGATCGGCGAAGGCCAGAACGTCACCGTGGC
Organism: Rhodocyclaceae bacterium; assembly: GCA_039807535.1. Taxonomy (GTDB): domain Bacteria; phylum Pseudomonadota; class Gammaproteobacteria; order Burkholderiales; family Rhodocyclaceae; genus Desulfobacillus. The sequence continues at coordinate 3,008 of JBDHRL010000173.1, read as the reverse complement.
CTTCCAGAACATCGGCCTCTTCCCGCCGCTGGTGATCCGCATGCTCAGGGTGGGCGAGAACACCGGCGCACTGGACACCGCGCTGCTCAACGTCTCCTATTTCTACAACCGCGACGTGAAGGAGTCCATCGAGAAGGTGCAGGCCATGATCGAGCCGGCGATGACGCTCATCCTCGGCTCCATCCTCGGCTGGGTCATGCTCTCGGTGCTCGGCCCGATCTACGACGTCATCACCAAGCTGAAATTCTGATGCCCCAGCAACGCCTTCTCTACCTCGACAGCAACCAGCTGAGCGCCTGGCAGTGGCAGGGCGGCGCGCTGCGCGAGGAAGGCCGCTTCCCGCAGAACGAATCGGGCGTGGCCGCCTTCGCCGAATACCTGTCGCAGCATCGCGGCAGCAATTTCTGCCTGCTCGCCGACATCGCCGACGAGGGCTACCAGCTCGAAACGCTGCCCTACACGCAGGGTGCCGACCGCCAGGCGCTGCTCGCACGCAAGCTGGGCCAGTATTTCTACGGTTCGCCGCTGGCCACGGCCATCTCCTACGGCCGCGAAAAATCCGGCCGCAAGGACGAACAGTTCATGCTCACCGCGATGATGCGCCCGCAGCTCTTCGAGCCCTGGCTGGCCGCCCTGCGCGCCGCGCAGGCGCGGCTGGCCGGCATCTGGTCGCTGCCCCAGCTCGGCGGCGCCCTGCTCGCCAAGCTGCCGGCCGTGCGCGAACACTGCCTGCTGGTATCGACCACCCGCGGCGGCATCCGCCAGAGCTTTTTCGAGAAGGGCCGTCTCAGGTTCAGCCGCCTGTCCCCCATCGCGGCAACCGGCGCGGCCGAAATCGCCGCCGGCTGCGCCGCGGAGGCGGCGAAAATCTACCAGTACCTGCTCGGCCAGCGCCTGGTCGTGCGCGGCACGCCGCTGCCCGTCCATGCCCTGGTGCACCCGGCGCAGACCGGCATCTTCATGGAGCACTGCAAGAACACGGAGGAACTGCAGGTCACCCTGCACGACCTGCATGCCGCCTGCAAGCTCCTCAAGCTGAAGACCCTGCCGCAGGATTCGCACAGCGAATCCCTCTACCTGCACCTGCTGGCGCAGAACCCGCCGCGCGAGCAGTTCGCGCCGCCGCCGGAGCGCCGCTTCTGGCGCCTCTGGCAGATCCGCTCCTGGCTGCTCAAGGGCGGCGCGCTGGCCCTGCTCGGCTGCCTGCTGTTTGCCGGCCACGAGCTGGTGAACGTCTTCGAGACGCGCTCCGCCGCGGAAGGCCAGCTGCAACAGGCCGCCACCGATCAGGAGCGCTATGCCGCCATCCAGAAAACCTTTCCGCCGATGCCCGCCAGCACGGACAACCTGCGCGCGGTGATCAACCGCTTCGAGGACCTCGAGAAACGCACGGCGCCCATCGAAACCACCTACCTGGCCATCAGCCGCGCGCTGGGCGAGGCGCCGCGCGTCGATGTCGAGCGCATCCAGTGGCAGCTCAGCCCCAACCCGAACGAGGGCCAGCAAAACCAGGGCGACGCACGCACGCCGGCACCGGCGCCGGAAGCGCCCGCAGCCGCGGCGGGCAACGCCATGTACGCCACCGCCGTCATCCACGGCCTGCTGCCGGCATCGATGGCCGCGGACCAGCGCGGCCAGCTGGAAACGGTGAACGCCTTCGCCGACGCCCTGCGCAAGGATGCCGGCCTCAAGGTCACCATCCTGCGCATGCCTTTCGACATCGAATCCGGCAAGGCGCTGAAGAGCGCTGGCGAGACCGAGCAGGCGGCGACCCAGTTGAAGTTCGTCATCCACCTCAGCAGGAAACTGTGACATGGCCGCCGCATTCTCCAAGGACGATTTCCGCAGGACCTGGCTGAGCCTGGCCGCGGCCATCGCCATGGCCGCCGCCGGCGCCGCCATCGCCTACGCCGCCGTGCAGTTGCGCCAGGCGGAAGCGAAGAACATGACGATGGCGCAGTCCAAGCGGAGCGAGAGCCAGAGACGGCTGGCGCAGGCGCGCGACGAGGAGCAGGAAATCAAGAAAAAGATCGCCCGCTACAACGAGCTCGCCGGCCGCGGCATCTTCGGCGAGGAAAGCCGCCTCGACTGGGTCGAGGAGATCCGCGCCATCAAGAACGAGCGCAAGCTGTTCGAGGTCCAGTACGAGATCGCCCCGCAGCAGCCCATCGACGCCGCCACCCTGCCCGGCGGCAGCGCCAGCTACGAGTTTCTCCTCAGCTCGATGCAGCTGCGCATGAAGCTGCTGCACGAGGACGACCTCCTCAACTTCCTCTCCGACCTGCGCGGCACGGCCCAGGCCTACATCCGCGTGCGCCGCTGCGACGTCGCGCGCCTGCCGAAGGCCTCCGGCGAGAGCCGCGGCGTGCAGCCCCAGCTCGGCGCCGAGTGCACCATCGACTGGATCACCATTCGCGAGAGGAAGAGCGCATGACGATCTCCCCCGCACCCGAAGCAAACGCCGTCATCGCCCCCGCGAGCGTTTCCGTCATTCCCGCGAGCGTTTCCGTCATTCCCGCAAGCGTTTCCGTCATTCCCGCGAAAGCGGGAATCCACTGGCCCGCCGCCCTCCTCGCCGCCCTCCTCGCGCTGCCGGCCGCCCCCGCCGCCGCCGAAGAGCTCGGCCGCCTCTTCTTCACCCCCGAGCGCCGCGCCGCGCTGGAGCGCCAGCGCCAGCTCAACATCCAGGAAACCCGGCAGGTCATCGAAGGCGCCACCCTCAGCGTCTCCGGCGTCGTCCGGCGCAGCGGCGGCAGGACGACCACCTGGGTCAACGGCGCGCAGCAGGACGACCAGGGCGCCGCCAGCGGCGTGCGCATCGAAGTCGACCCCGCCAACCCCGGCAAAACGACCGTCGTCGCCGGCGAGGAGACGCCCGCGGCGCTGAAAGTCGGCGAAGCCATCAACCGCGCCACGCGCGAGACCACCACCGGCGTCGGCGAGGGGCGGATCAGCGTCAAGCGCGGCAGCGAGCCGAAATAAGCGTTGAACGACCGTCCCGGGCGCAC
>JBDHRL010000042.1:0-20214 GCA_039807535.1 Rhodocyclaceae bacterium | reverse complement strand
GGCGGTGATCATCACGCTGGAGCCGACGGCCGGGTCGTAGCCGAGGCGCTGGCGCAGGAGCGGCACGGCGACGCCGACCACCGCCGCCAGCATCAGGTTCAGCATCATCGCCGCCGTCATCACCAGCCCGAGCGGCACGCTGCGGTAGAGCCACCAGGCAACGAAGCCGAGCAGGCTGCCCCAGATCAGGCCGTTCACCATGGCCACGCCGATCTCCTTGCGCAGGAGGACGCGCGCGCTTTCCTGCTGCACCTGCCCCAGCGCCATGGCGCGCACGATCATGGTGATGGTCTGGTTGCCCGAGTTGCCGCCGATGCCGGCGACGATCGGCATGAGCGCCGCCAGCGCCACCAGCTTCTCGATGGAACCCTCGAAGGCGCCGATCACGCGCGAGGCGACGAAAGCGGTGACCAGGTTGACGGCCAGCCAGGCCCAGCGGTTCTTCACCGAATCCCATACCGAGGCGAAGATGTCCTCGCCCTCGCGCAGGCCGGCACGGGAGAGCTGCTCCGTCTCGGTCGATTCGCGGATGTAGTCCACCACCGCGTTCACCGTCACCCGGCCGACCAGCTTGCCGTCCTTGCCCACCACCGGCGCCGAGACCAGGTCATAGCGTTCGAAGGCCTGCGCCGCCGTCTGCGCCTTCTCGTCCGGCTCGAGGGTGAGCGGCCCGGCCGCCATGATGTTCGACACCATCTCGTCCGGGTCGGTGACGAGCAGGAGGTTCAAGGGCAGCACGCCCTGCAGATGTTCTTCGCGATCGACCACGAAAAGCTGGTCGGTATGGTCGGGCAGTTCGTCGAAGCGGCGGAGATACCGCAGCACCGCCTCCAGGGTGACGTCCTCGCGCACCGTCACCGCCTCGAAATCCATCAGGGCGCCGACCGAGTCCTCGTCGTATGACATCGCCGCGCGCAGCTGCTCGCGCTCCTCCACCGAAAGGGCGCGGAAGACGTCCTGCATGACCTCGCTGGGCAGGTCCGGCGCCAGGTCGGCGATCTCGTCGGTGTCGAGCTGCCCGGTGGCGGCGACCAGCTCCTGCGAGTCCATCGCCTCGATGAGGGTCTCGCGCACCGCATCGGAGACTTCCAGCAGGATCTCGCCGCTGCGCTCGGCCTTGACGAGGTCCCAGGCGAAGAGGCGCTCGTCGAGCGGCAGCGCCTCGAGAACGTAGGCGATGTCGGCCGGGTGCAGCCCGTCGAGCTTGGCACGCAGCTCGGCGACATGCTGCTTGTGCACGATCTCCTCGACCTGCTCGTGGCGCGGCATCTCCTGGCGGTGCACCAGACCCTCGACGACGCGATGGCGCGCCAGCAGCTCCTGCACTTCGCGCAGTTCCTGCTGGACGTCTTCGCTCTGGCGAATTTCTTCGCGGATCTCTTCGCTTTGGGCCATAATCGCACCGGTTCGTGCCGGCGAGGAAAGCGCGATTTTATGTGTTTTGTCACGCCGGCGCGACACTGACGAACGAAGCCCAGGACAAGCGACCGCTTGATGATCCGTTCGATTGCCTCTCCCGCCCGCCTGCTGGCCGGCCTTGCCCCGAACCGCTGGGACATTGTCCTGCTTCCGCTCGTCACGGGTGCCCTGTTCCTGCTTGCCTGGGGCGGCGGCCAGATGACGCAGCCCTTCCGGCCCGGCGAGCCGATCGCGCTCTCCCTCGATCCGGCCAACCTCCCCGGCTACGCGCTGCGCACCACCCTGCGCATGGCGGTGGCGATGCTGGCCTCGCTGCTGTTCACTTTCGCCTACGCCACCCTGGCGGCGAGGAGCGCGCGCGCCGAACGCATCCTCGTTCCGCTGCTCGACGTACTGCAATCGGTGCCGATCCTGGGGTTCCTGTCGATCACCGTGGTCGGCTTCATCAAGCTCTTTCCCGGCAGCCTGCTCGGGCCGGAATGCGCCGCCATCTTCGCCATCTTCACCTCGCAGGCGTGGAACATGACGTTCAGCCTCTACGCCTCGCTGCGCATGATCCCGAAGGACCTGTATCAGGTCGCCGCCGTCTTCCGCCTCTCCGCCTGGCAGCGCTTCTGGCGGCTCGAGGCGCCTTACGCCGTGCCCGGCCTGGTCTGGAACGCCATGATGTCGGTGGCCGGCGGCTGGTTCTTCGTGGTGGCGGCGGAAGCGATCAGCGTCGGCGGCTACGACATTCAGCTGCCCGGCATCGGCTCCTATATCGCGCTGGCGATCCGGCAGAAGGACCTCGCCGCCATCGGCTGGGCCATCGCCGCCATGCTCGCCGTGATCCTGGCGACCGACCAGCTCGTCTTCCGTCCGCTCGCCGCCTGGGCCGAGCGCTTCAGGTTCGAATTCACCGCGTCGCAGGAGACGCCCCGCTCCTGGCTGCTCGAGGCGCTGCGCCGCGCACGCCTCGCCGGACTGCTCTCGCGCCTCGCCGGCCGGGGGTGGGACCTGTCCTCGCGCCTGCTGCGCGGCCTGCCGGCGCCGCCCAGGGTGCGCCTGCGCTGGCGCTTCGTCCGTCCCCGGGCGCGCCTGATCGACCGTTACTGGAACGTGCTGCTGGCACTCGCCACGGCGGCCAGCATCGTCGTGCTGGCGCGCTTCGTGCACACCGAGGTCGGCTACGGCGAGATCGGCCACGTCTTCCTGCTCGGACTGTGGACCGCGCTGCGGGTGGCGGCGCTGATCGTGCTGGCGAGCCTCGCCTGGGTGCCGATCGGCGTCTGGATCGGGCTGCGGCCGCGCCTCGCCCAGCGCGCCCAGCCGGCGGCGGTCTTTCTCGCCTCCTTCCCGGCCAACCTGCTCTTCCCGCTGGCGGTCACTGCCATCATCCAGTACCGCCTGAACCCGGAAATCTGGCTCTCGCCCCTGATGATTCTCGGCACCCAGTGGTACATCCTCTTCAACGTCATCGGCGCGGCCACGGCCCTGCCGGCCGACCTGAAGGAAGTCGCGGCCAACCTCGGCGTGCGCCGCTGGCGGCTCTGGCGCCGGCTGCTGCTGCCGGCGGTGTTTCCCGCCTATGTCACGGGCGGGCTGACGGCCTCGGGCGGAGCCTGGAACGCCAGCGTGGTGGCGGAAGTGGTGAGCTGGGGCGCGACCACGCTCAGCGCCACCGGCATCGGCGCCTACATCGCGGCGCAGACGGCGGCGGGGGACCAGCCGCGCATCGCTCTCGGCGTGGCGGTGATGAGTCTCTACGTGATCGTGCTCAACCGCATCCTGTGGGAGCGGCTCTATCATTTCGCGCGCGAGCGCTTCGTTTTCGCGGGAAGCTGATCGCATGCACGAGGAATGCCTGCTCGAACTGCACGGCGCCGGCAAGTCCTTTGCCGGCGGCGAGGGAAAAACCGTCACGGTGCTCGAGGACATCGACCTGCGGATCCGCCCCGGCGAGATCGTTGCCCTGGTCGGCCGCTCCGGCTGCGGCAAATCCACGCTGATGCGCATCGTCTGCGGCCTGACGCCCGCCAGCTCGGGCCGCGTGCTCTATCGCGGGCAGGCCGTGCAGGGTCCGCAGGCGGGCATCAGCCTGGTGTTCCAGACCTTCGCCCTCTTTCCCTGGCTCGACGTCCTGCGCAACGTCGAGCTGGGGCTGGAGGCGCTGGGGGTGCCGCGCGAGGAACGCCGCAAGCGGGCCCTGGCGGCAATTGACATGATCGGCCTCGGCGGCTTCGAGTCGGCCTATCCGAAAGAGCTCTCCGGCGGCATGCGCCAGCGCGTCGGTTTCGCCCGCGCGCTGGTGGTGAATCCCGACGTGCTGCTGATGGACGAAGCCTTCTCCGCGCTCGACGTGCCGACTTCGGAGACGCTGCGCAACGACCTGCTCGACCTCTGGCTGGAGCGGCAGATTCCCACCCGCGCCATCCTGCTGGTGACGCACAACATCGAGGAAGCCCTGCTCATGGCCGACCGCGTCATCGTGCTCGACAGCAACCCCGGCCGCATCAAGGGCGAGGTGGCGGTCGCGTTCCGGCACCCGCGCGACCGCGATTCGCATGCCTTTCGCCACGCGATCGACCAGGTCTATGACATCATGATCGCGCCCTCCGGCACCGCCCCGGTCCCGCGCGCGCCGGGCATCGGCCATCGCCTGCCCGCCGCCGGCATCCAGCAGATGCTGGGCGTGCTCGAAAGCCTCAACCAGCCGGCCGCGGGCGGCAGCATCGGGCTGGCCGGGCTGGCCGATGCCATGCAGATGGAAATCGACAACCTGTTCCCGCTGCTGGAGGCGCTCGAACTGCTCGGCTTCGCCCGCACCGCGGAGCGGCGCGTCGCGCTCACCCCGCATGGCAAGGGTTTCGTCGAGGCCGACATCCAGCGCCGCAAGGTCATTTTCGGCCGGCATCTGCTCGAGCGCGTGCCGCTGGCGGCACATGTCCGCCGCGTGCTCGACGAACGCGCCAGCCTGCGCGCCCCGCGCAGCCGCTTCCTGCGCGAGCTGGAAGACTCCCTCACCGCGGACGAGGCCGAGCGCGTCCTCGATGTCGCCATCGCCTGGGGCCGCTACGCGGGAATTTTCGCCTATGACGCGCCCGCCGCCCGGTTCAGCCTGGATAGCGCGGACGGCGGGGACGAAGAGGCAGAATGATCAGGGCACCTCGGCCGCATTCATGCGGCCGAGGATGATCTGGGCGCGCGCGGCGAGGTAGGGCGAATTGGGCAGGCGGCCGAATTTGCGCGGATTGGGCAGCAGCACCGCCAGCCGTGCCGCCTGTTCGGCGGAGAGCCGGGCGGCGGCGATGCCGTAGTAGTGGCGGGCGGCTGCCTCGGCGCCGAAGACGCCGCTGCCCCATTCGACCACGTTGAGGTAGATCTCCAGGATGCGCCGCTTGTCCAGCACCGCCTCCAGCATGAGGGTGATGAGCGCCTCCTGCGCCTTGCGCCAGGGCGTCCTGTCGCCCGAGAGGAACAGGTTCTTCGCCAGCTGCTGGGAGATGGTCGAGCCGCCGGCGACGAAGCGGCCCTTTTTCTGGTTCTTCTCCAGCGCCTTCTGGATGCCCTCCCAGTCGAAGCCCTCGTGCTCGGAAAACTTGGCGTCCTCGGCGGCGATCACGGCGCGCTTGAGGTGGATCGAGATGCGCTCGTAGGGCACCCATTGCTTCATGAGTTCCGCCCGGGGGTCCTTCTCGCGCAACTCGTCGAGGCGCAGCGACATGAAGCTGGTGGTCGACGGGTTGAAATACTTCCACCACACCACCCAGCCGAAATACCAGCCCTGCCAGGCCACGGCGAACAGGACCGCAACCGCCAGCGCCCACCGGCTCCAGCGCCAGGCCGCCTTCATGTTCCCCTGAGCTGTTCCAGCACCGGCGCGGTCGGCGGCCGCACGCCGCGCCAGATGAAAAAGGACTCCGCCGCCTGCTCGACCAGCATGCCGAGGCCGTCGGCCCGACGCGCCGCGCCCTGCGCCCGCGCCGCCGCCAGAAAGGGCGTCTCGCGGCCATACACCATGTCGTAGGCGAGGCTGCCCGCCGCATACAGGCCGTCCGGCAGCGGCGGCGACTCGCCGGCCAGGCTGGCGGCGGTCGCGTTGATGACCAGATCGAACTGCAGGCCGGAGAGTTGCCCGAAGCCGCCTGCCTCGAGCCGGCAGGCGCCGGCGCGAGGGGAAAATTCATCGCGCAGCGCACGGGCCTTGTCCGCCGTGCGGTTGGCCAGATGCAGGCTGAGCGGTTGCTGTTCCAGGAGGGGCAGGAGCACGCCGCGCGCCGCGCCGCCGGCACCGAGCAGCAGCAGGCGCTTGCCGGCTATCCCGCAGCCGAGGTTGCGCGTCAGGTCGGCGACGAGGCCGGCGCCATCGGTGTTGTCGCCGTGAATGCCGGCCGCCGAAAAGGCCAGGGTGTTCACTGCCCCCGCCGCCTCGGCGCGCGGCGCACGCGTGTCGGCCAGCGCGTAGGCCTCGAGCTTGAAGGGCACGGTGACGTTCATGCCGCGGCCGCCGGCGGCGATGAACGCGCGCACCGCCGCCGCGAAGCCGTCGGGGGGCGCCAGGATGGCCTCGTAGCGCATGTCCTGCAAAGTCAGTCCGGCGAAGACGGCGTGGATCTGCGGCGACCTGGAATGCGCGATCGGATTGCCGATGACGGCATAGCGATCGGTCATCGCTTCAACTCGGCGCTCAAGGCGCCCGCCGGCGTGAAGGTCCAGGTCGTCACGATGTCGAACACCTGGTATTCGGCCCGCATCTGCGGCGAGAAGCGCGCGAACGGCCTGGCGAGCTCGATGATGCGGCGCGCATGCTCGTCGATCTCCCGGCTGCCCGACGGACGGTCGATATCGACCTTTTCCACGTCGCCATCCTCCTTGACGGACACCGTGATGACGAGGGTGTAAGGGCGGCCTTTGGCGGCCGCCGGATAATTCAGCGAGCCCACCCGCTCGATCTTCTCCGTCCATTGCTTGAAATACATGGCATAGGACACGCCGACGGTGCGCGCGGTGATTTCCTTGCGGCGTGGCCGCTTGTTGTAATTTTCGACGTCGCGCGCGATCTGCGCCTCCATGCGGGCGATGGCCAGGGCACTGTCGGCGAGGTCCGCGCCGCGCACGCTGCCCCGCTCGGGCTGCTCCTCGCTCTGCCTGGCCTCGGCCCGGACCGCCTTCCTGCCCTTCGCCTGGGTCAGCAGCTTCTGCTGCTGGGCTTCCAGTTCCTGCACACGGCGCTGCGCCTCGATCAGGCTGTCGCCGGGCCGCACCTGCGGCGAGGCCGGCAGCGGCGTCTTGGCGCGGCGATTCTCGTCGGTGTTGCCGCCGCCGTCGAGATTGGCCTGGGCCCTGGCCTGGGCCTTGTCGGGTTTCCTCGCGCTCTTGGCATTCACCAGCACCACTTCCAGGGTCTCCTGGGTTGCGCGCGCGAATTTGTCGGGCAGCCTGAAATGGATGGAGAGCAGGACGGCGTGGAGGATCAGCGAAGCGATCAGCGCCAGGGTGAAGCCGCGGCGGGCGGGCTCCATGCGGGATAGCCAGCCCGGACAGGCCGGCTTCATGGCCGCGGTTCGTGTCAGCGTAGCAACTCCGCGCTCAGGCATGGCCTCGCATTCTACCCGGGAAACGCTTCGTCTTCGACGTCTTGCGCACTGTCCGGTTCGCCCAGCGTCGCCAGATAACGACAGCGCGCATCGTTCATCAGCAGATCGATGTCGGAGATCGCCACCTTGACCCGCGTGCGCGGTTCGCAGGCCGGCAGCGAGGGGCAGCGCAGATAGAGCGGCAGCCGCTCCAGGCGCACGAGGCTCTCGCGCACGACGCGTGCCGGCATCTCGTCGCAGGCGCCTTCCTGCAGCAGCCAGCGCAGGCACCAGTAGCGCTCCATGCCGCGCTGGAACTCGGCGTAGCCCGCATAGGTGATCTCGAAATCGCGCAACGCCGAGTGCAGCGCTTCCGAGCGCGCCGTGAAGGGCGGCGCCTCGCCGGCCAGGTGGGCGAGGAGCTGCCACTGGTTGATCAAGTCAACGTAGCGCCGCAACGGCGAACTGGACCAGGCATAGCAGTCGACGCCGAGGCCTTCGTGCGAGAGCGCGGCGGTGGTCATGCGCACCTTGCCGCCATTCTGCACGCGATAGATGGCCGCCACCTGCGCCTCGGCCAGCTGCTTGCCCCAGGCGGCGTTGGCGACGATCATCAGCTCGGCCACCAGCTTGTCGAGCGGCGAGCCGCGGCGCCGCTCGACGATGTCGATGCGGCCCTCCGGTTCCCTCCAGTCGACATGGAAGCTGTACTCCGGATTGAGCTGATTGGTGGCCGGCTTGCCGCGGCCCGCTTCCAGCACGCCGGCGAATTCCCACAACAGGGCAAGCTCGCGCCGGAACGCGAAATCGGGCCCGCCTTCGGCCAGGGTCCGCTCGTTGAAGAGCGGCTCGATGTCGTGGTGGCGCAGGTTGGCCGCCACCGGCACCCGCTCGACCCGCGAACGCATGCCGCGGACGGCGTAGTCCGGCCCCACCTCGAGGTAGAGCGACAGCGCCGGACAGTCGCGTCCGGCGTACAGGGTGAAGCGCTCCACCACCTCGTCCGGCAGCATGGTGATCTTGCGCCCGGGCATGTACACCGTGGACAGGCGGGCGCGGGCGATCCCGTCCAGCGCCGATGCCGGCCGGATGCCCAGCCCCGGCGCGGCGATGTGGATGCCGATGCGCCAGCCGCCGCCTTCCAGCGGCGTCACCGAGAGGGCATCGTCGATCTCCGTCGTCGCCGCATCGTCGATGGAAAAAGCCTTCACTTCCGCCAGCGGCAGGGCCTCCGGCGGCGACGGCACCTCGAAGCCGTCGAAGCCGGTGCCCCGCGGGAAGTACTCGTGAAGGAAGCGGCCGAGGTGATAGTCGTGGCTCGAAGGGATCGCGCCGCAGCGCGCCAGCAGGTGGGGGACGGAGAGGCCGCTCTCTTCGCAGGCGAGTTCCAGCGCCTTGGTCTCGAGGCGGTTGCGGTCGGGCTTGTAGAGCAGGGCGTTCAGCAGGGGCGGAAATTCGGGCGGCAACAGGCCCGACTTCAGCTCGCCGGCCATGCGCTCGATGGCCAGCGCCTGCTGGCGCTTCTTCTCCAGCCCGGCCAATGCCGCCTGGAGGATTTCCGGCGGCGCCTTGCGGAAGCGGCCCTTGCCCTTGCGGTGGAAGTAGACCGGCGCGGCATGCAGCCGCAGCAGGATGGCCGCTGCCTCGACCGGCGCCGGCGGGCGGCCGAAATATTCCTGCGCCAGCGCCTCGAAACCGAACTCGGCATCTGCGCACGCCTCCCAGAGGAATTCCGCCTCGATGCGCTCCGCTTCCGACCCGGCGCGCTCGAGCAGCTCGCCCGGCGCCGGCTGGGCGAAGCGCAGCAGCACGTTGGCCGCCTTCACCTTGACGCGCTTGCCGCTGCTCGTCTCGACCTGGAGCGAAGTCGCGTTGTCGGCGAGCACGGTGCCGGCCTTGAAGGCGCCGTCCTCTTCAAACAGGACATTCATCGGGAAATGCGGGAAACGGGAGGGAAGGCGCGAATTATACCCGTTGCGCAACGGCGATCAGGACTTCGCTCTGCGCCAGGTATCCCGCCCCCTGCCGGCAGGGCGCCAGCTCCTGCGCCACCTCCTCACCGAGCCGCTGCAGCATCGCCTCGGGCAGGCGCGACAATCCGGCCGCCGCGCCGCCGGCCAGATCGCGGAAGGCCTGCCAGTAGGCCTGCGAGGTGTCGAAGGCGCAGCGGAGGACATGCGCATGGATGGCGATGTCGGTGAAGCCCGCCGCCTCGAGCGTCCGTTGCAGGCTCTCGCGATTCCCGAAACGGAAGGCCGACAGGCGCTCGACCCTGGGCGGCGGCAGGACGCGGCGAAGGCACCGCAGGGCGCAGGAAACCAGCGGCGCGCGCGCTTCCTCGCCCCACACCGAGAGCGCGGCGAGGCCGCCGGGTTTCAGCACGCGGCGCATTTCCGCCAGCGCCCGCGGCGCGTCGGGAAAGAACATCAGGCCGAGTCCGCACAACACGCGGTCGAAGCTGCCGTCGGCAAAAGTCAGTCGCTCCGCATCGGCGGCGGCGAACAGCAGGTTGGCTTGGCCGGCGCGCCGCTGTCCCTCGGCGAGCGCCTGCTCGGCGATGTCGCTCGCCACCACCAGGCCACCCGCCGCCTTGTGCGCCGCCTCGCGCGCCAGCACCCCCGGTCCGCTGGCGAGATCCAGCACGGTCTGGCCCGGCCGCAGGCCGGCGGCGTCGAGCAGGGCGGCATTCAGCCCGGCGCGCAGCGCGGCGCCCTCGGCATAGCGCACGGCGATCAGGTTGTAGCCGATGCGCTCCTCGCGCTTGAAGCGATCGGGATCGAAACTCACGGCCCGCCCCCCGGCCCCCGCCCCGCGGGCGGGGGCGACGGTTGTTCGCCGCTTCGCGGCTCCATGTCGCTGGCGCTCATGTCGACAGTCCGGCGAATTCGAGAACGGCATCAAGGCAGGCGTCCCAGCGCGTGAAACTGTGGTCACCGCCTTCCAGCACCACCTGCCGGCAGCCGGCGTACTTCGCCACCGCCTGGCGGTAGTCGAGCACCTCGTCGCCCGTCTCGACGAGCAGCAGGAAATCCCGCGGGCGGGAAATCCGCGGCACCTCGATGGCGCGCAGCGCGTCAATGTATTCCGGCCGGAAATCGAAGCTCTCGCCGGTGTACAGGTTGGTTTGCGGTCCGACGAATTCGGCCAGCGAGAGATGCGCCACCACCGCCGGGTTGACCAGCACCGCCTTCAAGCGATGCTTCTCGGCAAGATGCGTCGCGTAATAGCCGCCGAGCGAGCTGCCCACCACCGTCACCGGCGCCGCGGCGGCGGCGATTTGCCGTTCGACGAGGGCGATGGCGTCGCGCGGCGAAGGCGGCAGCTGCCCGCACCAGAAGCGCTCGCCGAAGCCGCGCGCCGCCATGCGCGCCTTCAGCCGCTGCGCCTTGTTCGACTGCGGCGAGGAACGAAAGCCGTGCAGGTAGACGATCATGCCCGCCTCAGGGCTGCGTCCAGTTCACCGCGCCCGTCCAGGCCGTGCCGAGCACGACGAGGCCGAAGGCGATGCGGTACCAGGCGAACAGGCTGAAATCGTGGCTGCTGATGTAGCGCAGCAGCCAGCGCACGCAGAGAAAGGCCGAGGCAAAGGCGGAGACGAAACCCACCGCCCACATGCCGAGGTCGTCGCCATTGAGCAGGTGCCGCTCCTTCCACAGCTGGTAGGCGCCGGCGGCGAACAACGTCGGGATGGCGAGAAAGAAGGAGAACTCGGTGGCGGCCTTGCGCGACAGGCCGAAGAGCAGCCCGCCGATGATGGTGGCGCCGGAGCGCGAAGTGCCGGGGATCAGGGCGAAGGCCTGGGCAAAGCCGAGCTTCAGCGCATCGCGCCAGCCGATCTCGTCCACCGTCTCGATGCGGATCACATGTTCGCGCCGCTCCGCCCAGAGGATGACGAAGGCGCCGGCGATGAAGGCCAGCGCCACCGGGACCGGCTGGAAGAGATGGGCCTTGATTGCCTTGTGGAAGAGCAGGCCGAGGATGGCGAGCGGCAGAAAGGCGATGGCGAGGTTGGCGGCGAAGCGCTGCGCGCCGCGATCGCTCGGCAGCCCGCGCAGCACCGCGCCGAGCCTGGCCCGGTACTCCCAGCACACGGCGAGGATGGCGCCGGTCTGGATGACGATCTCGAAGAGCTTGCCGCGCTCGTCGTTGAAATCGAGCAGGTCGCCGGCAAGGATCAGGTGGCCGGTCGACGAAACGGGCAGGAATTCGGTCAGGCCCTCGACGATGCCAAGGAGGAGCGCGTGCAGCAGCGGGGTGAAATCCATAGGCTGCGGATGGTAGCATGGGCCACCTCGCCCCTCTCCCGGAAAACAGGCATGGGCATCGTCATCCCGCAGGAACTCATCGGACGGCTCGCCGGGGCGCGGCGCGTCGCCGTGCTCACCGGCGCCGGCATCTCGGCGGAATCCGGCATCCCGACCTTCCGCGACGCCCTCACCGGCCTGTGGGCCGACTACGACCCGCATCAGCTGGCCACGCCGGAGGGCTTCGCGCGCAATCCGAAGCTGGTCTGGGAGTGGTACGCCGAGCGGCGGCGCAGCATTGCCGGCGTGCAGCCGAATCCCGGCCATCTGGCGCTGGCGGCGCTGGAGAAGCGCTTCGGGGACTTCACCCTGGTGACGCAGAACATCGACAGCCTGCACCAGCGCGCCGGCTCGCGCGAGGTGCTGGAACTGCACGGCAACATCGCGCGGGTGAAGTGCTCGCGGGAAAAAACCGTCGTCGACGAATATTCCGCCGAGGAATCGCCGCCGCGCTGCCGCTGCGGCGCCTGGCTGCGCCCCGACGTCGTGTGGTTCGGCGAAATGCTGCCGACCGGAGCGCTGGCACGGGCGGAGGAAGCGGCCGGGCGCTGCGAAGTGTTTTTCAGCATCGGCACCTCGGCCGAAGTCTATCCGGCCGCCGACCTGCCGCTGCGCGCCCTCTCGGCCGGCGCCACCGTGGTGGAAGTCAATCCCAATGAAACCGCGCTGACACGCCATGCGCATTTCGCGCTGCAAGGTCCTTCCGGCGCCGTGCTGCCGGCGCTGCTTGACGCGCTGGCGGCTATTTCCTGAACAGGCCCTTGAGCGCGCCGCCGGCCTTTTCCTGCACCTTTTCCTTGACCTTCTCCTCGACCTTCGCCTTGGCCGCTTCCGCCACCAGGCCGCCGAACTCGATGTTGTAGGCGAGCTTGTCGAAGGGGCCGCTCACCCGCACCGGCACGGTGAGGCCCTTCAGGTGATCGAGCTCCTTGCCGCCCTGGCCGCCGGCGGTGGCGACGACGCTGGCCTTGGCCAGATAGTCCATGCGGTCCTCGCCGATGTTGATGTCGCCGGCGCCGCCCAGGCGGATGAAGGGCGACTTCATGCTCAGGTCGTCGTTGCGCGCCACGCCGTTGGCGATGCGGAAGGTGGCGGACAGCTCGGAGAAGTCGGTCTTCTCGGTCTGCTTGGCCTGCTGCATGGCGTCCTTGCGCGTCGTGAAGACGGCCTTGGTCTCGCGGAAGGTCTTCGCCAGGTTGATGCCCTTGATGGCGCCATCCTTCAGGTTCAGGCTGGCCGCGCCATTGAGGCCCTTCTTCATGGCCGTCACGGTGGCGCCGGCGGTCGTCACGTCGAGCGCGACGTTGCCGCGCCCCTCCAGCACGTCTTTGTCGAGGGCATCCTTCATGAACGGATTGATATTGATGTTGGCGAGGTTCTGCCGGAGCGCGATCTGGCTGTTGTTGGCGTTCACCGAGACGGCGCCGCTGAGGCTGCCGTCGTAGAGGTTGGCCGAAACAGGCGCGGCGTCGAGCTTGCCGTTGGCGGCCTTGATCTCCAGCCGCACATTGCCGGCTTTCACGTTGGAGACCTGGAGCTGGCCGATCTTCACCGTGCCGCTGGCGTTGAGTCCCTTGATCGCGGAGAAGTCGATAGGCTTGTCCGCTGCCGCCGGCTTTCCTGCCTCCCTGGCCGCTTCCCTGCCTTCGGCCGCGGCGGCCTTCGGCGGCAGGTATTTGTCGACGTTGAGCTTGTCGATGTCGAGGTCGAAGTCGAGCGCCAGCGGGCTGAAGCGGGAGACATTCACCCTGGCGGCGATTTTGCTCTCGTCGAAGCGGGTGTCGGCGCGCAGGGCCGCGGTCTGGCCGTCGATGTCGGCGCGCAAGCTGCCGGCGAGCGGCAACTTGACGCTCTTCATCGGCATCTGCGGGTTGGCCACGTCGAGTTCGCCGCTGAAGGACGGCAACTCCACGGTCTGCTTTTCCAGGTTCGCCGCCAGGGCCGAAGCCAGCGTGCCCTTCACCGCCGTCTCGCCCTGGCGGGCGTCCAGGTCGAGCGTCAGCTTGCCGGCCTGCAGGGACTGACTTTTGCCTTCGACGCCGGACAACGCAACCTTCGCGTCGATGGCACGCCGGGCGCCGCTCAGCTTGAGGGTGGCATTGACGGCCGCGCCGCTCGCCTTGTCCGCCGCCAGCGAGAGCTTCGGCGCCTCCAGCCGCACTTCGAAGGCGTCCCCGCCTTCCTTGCCCTTCGCCGTCATCAGAAGCCGGTCGACGGCCAGCTCGTTGGCGCCGGTGAGCTGCAGGGCGGCAGCGGTGAGTGCCAGCTCGACCGCCTTCAGGTCGGCGACATCGCCCGCCAGGCGAAGATCGAGCTTCGCGCCGCCGTAGCTTTTCTTGTCGAGGTCGTAGCGGTATTCGCCCTTCGCCACAAGCTGCGCCGCCAGGCGCGGCCTGTTGCCCGCCAGCTTCGCCGACAGATCGAATTTGTCCGCCGCCGCATTCGCCAGGCGCCCGGTCGCCAGGTTGAGTCCGGCGAGGGACAGCTCCTGGCCGCTCTTCTCGTCGCGCCAGGCCAGCTCGCCGTTGGCGAGCTTGATGCCGGCGATGTCGAAGCGTGCCGGCGGTTCCTTCTCATCCTTGGACAGCAGATCGTCGATGTTCATGCGGCCATCCTTGAAGCGGACCAGCCGGGCCTTGACGCCATCCAGCTCGATTGTGTCGACCACCACCTGCTTCGACAGGAGCGGCATCAGGCGCAGGGAGATGCGGGCATTGCCGATCGAGGCGAAAACCTGCTCGCTCTTGTGCTCGGACAGCGTCGCCCTGCCGAGCTGCACGCCGATCGATGGAAACAGGGAGAGGGACAGGTCCCCCTCGATCTTCAGGCTGCGATTCTTCTTCTCCTGCACGAGCTGGGAAATCTCGCCCTTCCACTTGTTGGCATCGAACGTGGCGACGAGGTATGCGGCCACGGCCGCCAGCAGCACGGCCAGGCCTCCCAGAACAAAGGCAACGATCTTGACGGCTTTCATGATCCCCTTTCAACCGCGTGGATATGGTTCATTCAGGTTAGCAGAGAACTATCGCCACCGCATATTGCGCCACGGCGCAAATGCGGCAACACTAACGCCCCATCAACCCGACAAGAAAGGAACGCTCATGAGCATCATCAGTGAATTCAAGGAGTTCGCCATGAAGGGCAACGTCGTCGACCTGGCGGTCGGCGTCATCATCGGCGGCGCCTTCGGCAAGATCGTCGACTCCCTCGTCAAGGACATCGTGATGCCCATGGTCGGCCGCCTGCTCGGCGGCGTCGACTTCAAGCACCTGTACATCAACCTCGGCAGCAAGACCTTCGAAACCCTGGAGGCCGCCGAAAAGGCCGGCGCGCCGATCGTCAAGTACGGCGCCTTCATCAACACGGTGGTCGATTTCATCATCATCGCCTTCGCCATCTTCATGGCAATCAAGGTGATGAACCGGATCAAGCGCGCCGAGGAAGCGGCACCGGCCGAACCGACGACGCGCGAGTGCCCGCATTGCCTGTCGACGATTCCGCTGAAAGCCACGCGCTGCCCGCAATGCACCTCCCAGCTGCAATGAGGCCATTCCGCCGCAAATGCTGCGGCACCGGACGAGTATCATTCGTGTTTTTCACGCAGCCCTGAAACCCTCTCTTCCATGAACCCGCAAATCCGCATCGGTATCGCCGGCTACGGCAACCTGGGGCGCGGCGTCGAAGCCGCCCTTGCAAAAAATCCCGACATGACCCTGATCGGCGTCTTCACGCGCCGGGCGCCGGAATCGGTCAGGCCGCTCTCCGCCGCCACGCCGGTGCATCCCATCGCCTCGCTCCGGGCGTTCAAGAACGGCATCGACGTGCTGATCCTCTGCGGCGGCTCCAAGGATGATCTGCCCGAGCAGGGTCCGGCGCTGGCGGCCGACTTCAACATCGTCGACAGTTTCGATACCCATGCCCGCATTCCGGAGTATTTCGCCGCGGTCGACGCTCCCGCCCGGGCCAATGGCAACACGGCACTGATTTCCGTCGGCTGGGATCCGGGCATGTTTTCCATCAACCGCCTCTACGGCGAAGCGCTGCTGCCGGACGGCGCCACCTACACCTTCTGGGGCAAGGGCTTGAGCCAGGGCCACTCGGACGCCATCCGCCGCGTTCCCGGCGTGAAGGCCGGCGTGCAATACACGATTCCTTCGCAGGAAGCGATTGCCGCCGTGCGCAGCGGCGCCCGCCCGACGCTCACCACCCGCCAGAAACACACCCGCGAATGCCATGTGGTGCTGGCCGAAGGAGCCGATGCGGCGGCAGTCGAGCAGGCCATCGTCGGCATGCCCAACTATTTTGCCGACTACGACACCCGCGTGCACTTCATCAGCGAAGAAACCCTCGCCCGCGAACACAACCGCATGCCGCATGGCGGCTTCGTGATCCGCAGCGGCAACACCAGCGCGGACCATGCGCAAGTCATCGAGTACGCGCTGCAACTGGACAGCAACCCCGAATTCACCGCCAGCACGCTGGTGGCCTATGCGCGGGCGGCGTACCGGCTGCACGCGCAAGGCCGGCACGGCGCAATGACCGTCTTCGACGTGCCGCCCGGCCTGCTGTCCATCAAAACGCCGGCCGAACTGCGTGCCGAACTGCTGTAGGCAGGCGCCGCTCGGGATCGGCTAAGATGAATCCTCGATTCACAGAGGAGATGTCATGAGCGAGACCAGCCAATTGACCATTACCCTCGAGCAACAGCAGGATTACGCCTTCCTGGTCCGCTTTGACGGCGACCTGGCGCCGCTGCTGACCGACGAGCCTCCGCCGCTGGGCAGCAACGGCGGGCCCAACCCCGAGCGATTGCTCGCCGCCAGCGTGGCCAACTGCCTCTCGGCGAGCCTGTTGTTCGCCTTGCGCAAATTCAAGAACCGGCCCGGACCGATCAGGACCACGGCCAGCACGAACGTCGAACGCAATGCCCAGGGACGCCTGCGCATTGCCGGCATCCGCGTCGACATCCAGGTCGATGCCGACGCCGAAAGCCTGGAGCATCTCGACCGCGCCCTGGCGCAGTTCGAGGATTTCTGCGTCGTCACGCAAAGCGTGCGCAGCGGTTTCGCGGTCGACCTGACGGTGCGGGACCGCGCCGGCAAGCTGTTGAAGCAGTCGGCCTGAGCCGGCCGGCCCGAATATCCCTGTCGCCAAAGCCGTCTTCTGCTCGCCACGGTGCGCTCAGGAGTACCATGGCCGGACTCATATAACTCAAAACGGAGCCTGACATGACCACCCCGACTTCCACGGCGGCCGAACCGCTCGACGTGCGCGTCTTCATTCCCATCGAGCGCCACAAGATGCTGCTCAAGATGTTTGCCGAACTACCCGTCGGCGAAAGCTTCGGTTTCATCAACGACCACGATCCCTTGCCTTTGTATTACGAATTCCGTTCCATCCACGGCGACGTGGTCGGCTGGGATTATCTGCAACGCGGCGGCGACGACTGGCATGTCAAGGTCACCCGGCTCGAGGCTTCCAAGGGCCGCGAGTTCGCCGGCATTTCCACCATGATGGATCTGCGCAAGGTGGCCGCCGAGGATCAGAAGCATGTGGTCTTCCATCGCTACGGCATGATGGAGGAAGGCGACACCATGGAAATCATCGCCAGCCAGGAGCCGGCCGAGATCCGGGATGTCTTCAAGCAGAAATTTGCCGATCAGCATGTCTGGACGGTGCGCCAGAGCGAGGCGGGCAACTATGTCGCCCACGTTCTCAAGAAAGCGCGGCAGGCCGCATCCGGAGACATGCAAATCGTCGGCGAATACGATGTCCGGCCCCATGGCCCGGCCGAGCGCCATGAAATCTTCTTCGATGCCTTCGCCAGGCTGAAGCCCGGCCAGGGCTTCGTCTTCATCAACGATCACGACCCCAAGCCGCTGTATTACCAGATCGAGGCCGAGAGCAAAGAACCTTTCAGCTGGGAATATCTGGAAAGCGGCCCGGAAGAATGGAAGGTAAGGGTCGCAAAAACGCGTCAATAAACATCGCCAACCGAAGGTTCGCGCCAAAAAGGTGGCCGACGAACTCGGCGTCTCCGAAAACAGGCTATGCGCCGAGTTGATCCACGATGGCCTGCTGATGCGCGAACAAATGTTTTACATGGAGCATCTGCGCCAACTCGCAAATACGGTATCCAAGGAGGACGCGCTCAGTATTCTTGATCGTGTTCCTGCTACGCCGCCTGCACGGGAAGATGCGCTGGACGCGTCAAGCCATCACTGAACGGCCGGCTACAGCAGCCAGAGGATAGTGAACTGCTCGATCAACTGCAGCGGCGCGTAGCCCCGGTTCGATTTCGGCGCGGGCAATCCCCAGCGCGCTGCCGCCTCCCGGAACCCCATGCCGTCAAGCATCTGTTTGAACAGCGCCAGACCGCCCCATGCACTGGCCGCGCGGTTGCTGAAACAGACCGAGAA
Source organism: Rhodocyclaceae bacterium (assembly GCA_039807535.1). Taxonomy (GTDB): domain Bacteria; phylum Pseudomonadota; class Gammaproteobacteria; order Burkholderiales; family Rhodocyclaceae; genus Desulfobacillus. The sequence continues at coordinate 2,517 of JBDHRL010000042.1, read as the reverse complement.
CCCTTCCCCCTGAAGCATTGAGCCTGCCATGACCGTCACCTATCCAACTGATCCGCAATGGCTTTCTCTAATGACATCCATTAGAAACCGCTTCGCCACAACGTCGCGACGATACCTCGCAGCTTGCACCAACATCATGAAAAATGGCTAATGGACAATCTGGGATCAAACCCGAATCCGGCGTCCCGACCAAAAGCACACCCATTTACACCCATTCGAGCCGGGTGTCCCTTGAGGCAATGCAACTGCATTGACAAGACAATGCGGTTGCATTACGCTTCAAGCGTCAATCCAGATCCGCAGGAGAATGGACCATGGCCGCGACCCTCGAAGTCGAATCCACACTCACCGATCGCTACCAGACCACGGTGCCGGAAACCGTGCGTCGCGCCCTTAAGCTGGGCAAGCGGGACAAGATCCACTACACCATTCGCCCCAGCGGCGAGGTGGTGCTGACGCGCGTCGAAGCATCCGATGGTGATGATCCGGTGCTCGGTCAGTTCCTCGGCTTCCTGGCCGCCGACATCACTCGTCATCCCGAGCGGCTGCAAGCTGTGGATGTCGGCCTCGTCCAACGCCTTCAGTCGCTGGTCGGCGGCGTCGATGTCGATCTCGATGCCGCCCTGTCGGCAGACGATGAATGAGCGCAGGGAAGCATGAGCCATTGGTTATTCATGGCTGGACGGTCTTCGCTCATCCACTGTTCCTGGCGCAAATTGAAGCGTTGGTGCGGCAGATCGAGAGCCTGAAGCAGAAGGATCCTGTCGGGTACGTGAAAAAGAACGCCAGCAAAAGACTGGCTGCGATCACCAAGCTGGCGTTCGATGTCATCCCGCAAGATCCGACGCGACCGGAGTACCGCCAGGGTGGGACGCTCGGTGAAGATCACAAGCACTGGTTTCGGGCCAAGTTCTTCCAGCAGTACCGTCTATTCTTCCGCTACCACGCCCCTAGCAAGGTGATCGTCTACGCCTGGGTGAATGACGAAGACACCAAACGCGCCTACGAGAGCAGCGACGACGCCTACCGGGTGTTCCGCAAGATGCTGGAAAGCGGGCATCCACCTGAAGGCTGGGATCAGTTGCTGGCTGAGGCGCAGAAGGAATCGCAGCGGATGCTGGAATCATTGGCCAGGGCAGCAGCGGCGCAGCGATAACAACACACGGCATTCTGCTTGCGGCGAATCCGCCATCCAATCTCCGCAAAAACTGCGGTGAATAGTCGGCGTCTCAATATCACTTGGCTCGCGGGCGGAACAGCGCCTTCATGGACTCCTGCCAACTCGTTCGGAAGGAGACCAAAATGGAAGTCGCTGACTATTGCCTCGCCATGACATTTGACAGAATAGTCACATGCTGACGGCAGGCAAAAAGAGAAATTAGCTTTTGGAAGAAGTAATTGGCGCGCCCGAGACGATTCGAACGTCCGACCCCTGCCTTCGGAGGGCAGTACTCTATCCAGCTGAGCTACGGGCGCGTCGGGTTGCTGCCTGGCGGCAAGAACGACGTATTCTACTTCAATACCCCTGCCGCTACGACTCCCATGACCCACATCCACGACACATCGGCAACAGACCGGAGCGGGCGCGCCCGGTCGGGCGCATGCCTCAGGAAAAGAGTGCGGACATCCTGAAGCCGAGCGACATGCCGTCGCAGTGCGAACAGGCGAGCAGCGCCGCCACGACCAGCGGCGGGATGGCCCGCTGCTGCATGCGCAGGCGGGCATGTTCGGTCAGGCGCAGTGCGGTCATTGCAAACCCCTTTCCGGTTGCGGATGCTCCATTATCATCATGGACAGTCTCATGGGATGAGCCTGCTGCCGGCCTCTGCGCCGGCGGCACTGACAGCCCTGGCGAAGGCACGGGCCGCAGCATCGCACCGGGCGGCCGCGCATGTCTTCAGCGGCAAGCTTGCCGCCGTTTCATTCGCCGGCACGGGCGCCGCGGCCCCGATTCAGCCTTCCCCGCCAAGCGGCTATAATCCGTGCTGTGACGCGACTTCAAGGGATTTCGACATGGCCGAACAGAATGAGCAATGCGGCGGGCTTTGCGCCTCGCCGGCCCTGATCGCCATCGCCCTGACAGTCGCCATTGCCCTGCCGGTCGCCGGCGTGTTTGTCGCCAGGCTGGTGGGCGGCAAACCCTCCGGCGCCCTGGATGAAGAGTCGGTGATGCGGCGCATCCAGCCAATGGCCCAGGTTTCGCTCGCCGGCGCCGCCGCCGGCGGTGCCAAGGCCGCCAAGAGCAGCGAGGAAATCTACCTGTCCACCTGTGCCGCCTGCCACGGCAGCGGCGTCGCCGGCGCGCCGAAGACCGGCGACAAGGCGGCCTGGGCGCCGCGCATCGCCGTCGGCCTGGACAAGCTGGCGGCCTCCGGCATCAAGGGCAAGGGCGCCATGCCGCCGAAAGGCGGCGCGGACATTTCCGACGCCGATTTCACGCGCGTCGTCGCCTGGCTGCCGAATCAGGCCGGCGCCGGTTTCAAGGAGCCCGCGGCACCGAAGGCCGAAACGGCCGCC
>JBDHRL010000041.1:0-20443 GCA_039807535.1 Rhodocyclaceae bacterium | reverse complement strand
GCCTCGGGCAGGACGGCGCGCACGCCGCGCAAGCAGTCCGGCAGGGCCTGCGCCTCGTCGCGTGCGGGAATGATGACGGTTATGCGGCTGCCCATGTCACTGCCGCCTGTCCCCGGACGCGCCCGGAAGTCCGGTCCGTCGCGATTTCTGCGAGCGGTCCAGCGCGATGGCCTGCAGCCACCGCAACTGCAGCGAATGCCGCGCCAGTTTTCCGAACACCGGGCCGTTCCGTTCGATGAAGCGTGCCGCCGTTTCGGACTGGCCCAGAGCGATCTTGCCCAAAAGAAGCGCACCCACCAGATACTGCATCCGCGCATCGCTGGCTGCATTGTCGCCATCCAGCAAGGCTTCGGCTTCGGCGGCCATCCGGGCTGCATCCCTGGCGGAAACCGCCTTCAGAAGCGCCACCAGGCGGAGCTGGTCCGGCGTCAACTGTGCCTGGCAGCGGGCCGGCAGCAGGCGGTTCCACACCGGCGCCAGCGACTGGGCATCCAGCCGCCCCGCCAGCGGCGCCATCACCTGCAGCAGGGCCATCTCCCAGTCGCGCCCGAGGCGCGTGCCGGGACAGCTCGCCGCCGCGTACAACAGCATCGAAGCATCCTTCGAGGCCGAGGCCGGTAGAATGCTTGGCGAGCCTGCCAGCAAGGCTTCGCGGACGAGCCGGGCTTTCAGCAGGGCGGTATCGTACGTTTCCCGGGGAGTCACTGCGCCCGGTACCGATGCCGCCTCCCCTTCGAGCATTGCCTGCACGGGAAGATCCGATACGGACAGGGCCGCGAAGTCTCTGGCGTTTTCCCTCAGAAAGCGCGACCTCACGGCATTCACATCGACGAACGGGAAGTAGTCCGAGTTCACCGGCACGCCCATCGCCGCGATCAAGGGATCCAGCAGCCGCTTCCCGCCGATCCGGCGCTCGGCCAGGTCCGATGCATCGAGAATGCCGACTCGCGCCAGTTCCGCGCGCATGTGCGGCGACTCGAAAATGTGCGCGCTGGGCATTTCCAGCCTTCCCGTTTTCCTCGCCACGATCAGGACATTGCCGAAGTCGATGTTATAGACGGCGTAGTCTTCATACACTCCCGACAGGGCGCGCATGATCGAGGCGACCAGGCGCAGATCGATTTCATAGAGTTGTATCCACTGTGCCAGGATACCGTCGGGTTCGAGATGCCTGGCCGTGTGCCGGTAGAATTCCTCGGAAAACAGGGAGGCCACACCGCTCACCCAGGGATTGGAGGGTTCCGAAACGATGATGTCGTAGCGCCGGCCATGTGTAGACAGAAAGGTTTTGGCGTCCTCGATATGGATGACGCTGCGCGGATCCTCGAACACCGCGCGGTTGCGCGGCATCATGCCGCGGCGCGCGCCCTCGACCATCAGCGGCTCGATCTCGATCGTTTCGACCCGCGTCAATTGCGGATGCGCCAGCAGGATCGCCGAGGTCATGCCGGAGCCGAAGCCGATCACCGCCGCGGACTTCGCATGCGGATGCAGCACGAGCGGCAGCGCGCCCGACATATTCTGGGTCAGCTCATCGGGGGCGGCTTTCCCTTTCGGATCCGAGTTCATGCCGGCATCGATCTTGCCGTTGGTGGCAAGCTTCACCGTCGTCCCTTCCCGCATGAGGCTCACCGTGGCTGTTTTTCCGTCGCGATGGAGCAGCACGTCGACATCGCCGAAACGCGCCTGACCGGTGCGGAACACGCCCGATGTCAGTTTTTGCGGATCGAAGTTGACAAGGGTGAGGCTCAGGCCGAAGCCGAGCAGGCCGAAGGCCGCGGCGACAGCCAGCGGCTTGCGCCCGGGCGCAACGGCCAGCAGCCATAGCCCGAGGGCAAAATCGAAGGCGGCGCCGGCGATGATCACCCCCTTCGTGCCGACGTAAGGCATGGCCAGATGCACCGCCGCGGCCACGCCGAGGATGGCGCCCACCGTATTCGCCGCATAGATACCGCCAATTGCCCGCTCGCCGACGCCGCGCCGCAGCGCAGTGTATGTCAGCAGCGGCAGTGTCATGCCGGCACAGAAGGTCGTCGGCACCATGACCAGGATGGCAATCAGGTGGCTGACGGCGTTGAAGCCGAAATAGCCCGTCTCGCTGCGCGCGAACATGCCCATCGCCTGGCCCATCAGGTCGAAGGTTCCGCCGTAGCCGAACAGGGTCGATAACGCCAGCAGCGCCATGGCAACCTGCACGAGGCCCAGCGTCTTGAGCGAATCGGAGAGTTTGTCGATGCGGCGCCGTATCCACAGGCCGCCGAAGGCCAGCCCGAGTATGAAGGCACTCAGCATCAGCTCGAAGGCATGCGTCGACGCACCGAGCACCAGCGTCAGCATGCGAATCCAGCCGATTTCGTACAGGAACGAGGCGAGACCGGTGATGAACGCCGCCAGCAGCAGCAGAGCGTAACCGCTTGACCCGTCCTCCGCATCCGCCTTGCCCGTTCCGGTCCCGGAAAGCGCTGGAACGTGTTCGAGGCGGCGCGAAATCAGCCAGGTAGCCAGCGCGACGAAAATATTGAGCAGGCCCGCCGCCATTATCGTTCCCGGCAATCCGACATGGGGAATCAGGAAGAAGCCGCTTGCCAGGACACCGGCTGCGGCGCCGATGCTGTTGGTGAAATACAGCATCGAGACATGGGCACCGGGCGTGGCGGGACGGTGGCGGATCAACCCGACGCTCATGAGGGGGAAGGTCATGCCGAGCAGGATGGTCTGCGGCAGGATAACCAATGCCGAGAGCGACCACTTGTAGGCCTGGATGGCGGAGGAATCCTCGAACCAGGGGATCACGCTGTCGAAGGAAACCGCCGTGAGCGTCGCAAACGCCTTGTGGAATCCCAGCCCGCCGAGCCCGATAAGACCCTCGATGGCGGCATAGGCGAGCAGCGGGCGGACCCATCTCGCCGACCAGCGGCTGGCCAGCCAGGAGCCGATGGCCAGCCCGCCCATGAATATGATCAGGACCAGGGTCTGCGCATAGGCGGCATGACCGAGAAAGAGTTTGAGGTAGTGTGTCCAGACGGACTCGTAGATCAGGCCGGAAAAGCCCGAGACGGTGAAGATCGCGAAGAGGGCGGACGGCAGGTAATCCCTGTTGGGCTTCATGGGCGTGGCGCTTATCGATAGGTAATGTCTGGCGTTGAATCGTGTCGAATCCGGTCAGGCATTCCCATGAAACCCCTATCTGGCGGTGCAGGCCATGTCGCCCGATTTCGTGCCGAGGCAATAACGCAGGTCCGACGCTAGCGCCTTCTGGGCTTGCCGCAACGGCAGCTTCTCGACGATGTCGAGCAGGCGGCCTGCCTCGTCGCGTCTTCCCTGCAGATAGTCCAGTTGAACCTGCTGCAGCAGGATGACGGGATTATACGGGGTGATTGCGCGTGCGCGCTCGAGTGCAACTTCGGCAGCCCGCAGATCGCGCGCGTGCAGGGCATAGTAGTCGGCAAGCCAGGATTGCATGTCCGCCCGCAAATGGTCCGCCGCCGTCGGATTGGCCACTGCCGCCTCAAAAAGCTGTTCGATCCCGCCCCTGTCGAGGCAAAGCCTGCCGGAAACCGTCAGCGCCTTGAGCATGAGCAGCGCCGTCGCATCCGCCGGACCGAATGGCGTATGCCGCAGGCGATGCGCCAGTTCGTCCACCCAGCGCTGCTCCACCCCCAAGCCGGCGCGGCAGTTCAGATACATCAGGCCGAGCCAGCCGAACTTGAAGGCAGGATCAAGCTCACCCGCACGCTCGAAATGGGCGCGCACCTGCGCATAGGCAGGTGCGTCCTGCCGGTCAGCCTCCACCTGCGCAATCAACGCCCGACCCGCATCGTAGTGGGCGCGAGCCGAGCCCGGATGGTGCAGGACTTCGGCCTGCGTGCGCCTCAGCTCGTCGCCGAACTGCCAGGCGCGCAGACCCGTGTCCAGCGGCAGGCAAACCAGCGCCGCGGCCGCGAGCCCGAGGCCGCACAGGCGAGCCGGGCGGGCCCTTTCCGCCAGTTGGGCGAGCCCCGCTATGACGGCCAGCAGAACGCCGAAGAGGGGCAGGTAGTTGCGGTGCTCGTGCGCGATTTCCAGCGGCAGGACGGTGGATTCCAGCAGGTGTCCGATGAAAAACCAGGCAATACCAAAGGTCATGAGCGGCATCCTGTCGCGCGCGCGCCAGGCCAGCCAGGCGAGGCCGATCAGGCCCGCCCAGGCCGGCAGCGTCGTCCAGGGATCGAGGAGGCCGGCGGAGACGGCGATGTCGTCGTGGTAAAGGCCGAAGGCGCCCAGGCGCGGCAGCAGGATGAGCGAGAGGTAGAACCAGAGCACGCGCCCCTCGGTGAGCAGGCGTTCTGCCAGGGTGAAAGGACGGAAATCGTAGCCGGCCCAGAGCCAGCGGCCGGCCGGCAGCGCCAGGTAGATCGCGAGTCCGAGAAAAGTCAGTCCCGCCAGCACGGCGAAGGCGCGCGCGAAGCGGTCGAGACGGCCCTGCGCCGCGCGCCGGACGATGAGTTCCCAGGCCAGCGCAAAGCAGGGAAACAGGGCGCCGCTTTCCTTGCTCAGGCAGGACAGCGGCCAGAGCACACCCCAGGCCAGCATGAGGTACAGCCAGCCGGAGCGCCCACCGTCTTCTCGCGCCCTGACGTGCAGCAGCAGCGCCGACAGCAGGAACAGCGCCGACAGGCTGGTCATGCGCTGCACGACATGCAGGATCGGTGTGAGCTGGATCGGATGCAACAGCCAGAGCGCTGCCAGCAGGCCGGACAGCATGGTGCGCTGGCGTGGCTTCATACCCGGCCCGGCCGCCGCAAACAGGCGCAAGGCGAGCCAGAAGACCAGCAGGCCGCCGACAGCGTGGATGGCGAGATTGGTCGCCTTGAAGACGAAGGGATTGAAGCCGCTGAAGTAGTAATTCAGGGCGAAGCTCAACTGCGCCAGGGGGCGGCCGGAGGGACCGGAACGACCGCTCGACAGGGCTTCCTGCAGCGACTCGACGGAGAGGCTGCGCAACTGGACGCCCTCCGCGTACAGGATGCTCGGCTCGTCGTCGAAGAAAAAGCCCCCTTGCAGGCCTGGAGCATAGAGCGCAGCCAGCAATACACCTGCCAGACTGACGATCAGCGCCGGAAGGAATCGAATGCGCAAAAAACTGCCCAATAAAAAACCCCCTGGGGTCGCCAGGGGGCTTTCATCCGATCGGATGGATCAGAAGTCCTTGCAGGAACCCGGCAGGTACTTCGAATCGATGGTGCCCTTGCCGCACGACCAAGCCACGGCGCCCGTTGAGGGCGTACCGGTCGCGCGCAGGATCAGCGTCTTGCCAGATGCGGCACCCAAGCCTGTAGTCGTATTCAAAGTAACGACCACATCACCCGCATCATTGCCGTTCGGTGACCAATCCACCTTATTGACCCATTGCGAAGTCTGGGACTGGATGTTCATTGATGCAGCACTCGGCAGCATCTTGCCGGCGTTGGCATACACTTCGGAAACACCGGTACGGGCGGCGGACGCGGCGATCAGACCTTCCGACACCTTCGCGCGAACCGTGTAGTCCTGGTAGGCCGGCAGCGCGACAGCGGCCAGAATGCCGATGATCGCGACCACGATCATCAGTTCGATCAGGGTGAAGCCTTTTTGAATCGTCTTCATGAAGTTCTCCTTCTGCAGTTGGAAAATATGGTTGGGAGGCTTGGAGGCTCCCGACACATGCCCGGCATTATGCAACAGACGTGCCAGCCTAGCGAGGCAAATAACTCCTTGTTTTGCGTAAGTCCGGCGATAGTCCTTACCAAGGCATTGCGCCGATCAGTCATCATGTGACGGTTTTCGTCACATTTGTTGTATCGCTATGTTCGATTGGATGGTCATGCACTGGCTGGTTCAATTCCCTTGCAATGGCCATGTCAGGAACGCCGCCGGGCCAAGGATCGAAACGCCATGAAACGGATCCAGCGCAAGCAGATCCCGATCGCCCGTGACGATTGCGCGAGCGCCGCCCGCAAGCGCGACATCGAGGAACTTGTCGTCGTTGGGATCGCGGCATGCCCGGATCTGGCGCTCGACATGGACAACGCGTGCAACGCCGCCCAGCAATCCGATGAAGTGCTGCCGATCCTCACGGCTCACATAGGGATCGAATTTAGCACGGCCAAGCACCTCGGCCAGTTCCGCGAGGGTGGCTTCGGATACGAGCAAAATGCCACAGGAAAGCGCGTGATCGAGGGCCCGGGCTGCCACGCCTCCCGGAACCAGCAATCGGCTAACCAGGATGTTGGTATCGAAAACCCATAACGACTGATCCACAGCGACTGCTCAGTCACCCGCCAGTAGTTCATTCAGTTTCGCCTCGGTCATGCCCGCTTCCGCTGCCGCGGCGCCTACCCTGTCGCAGAAGCGCTGAAATTCCGCCACGTTGAGGCGCACCAGACGCTCGTATTCCTGCGGGGAGAGCACGACAGCAACGTCACGCTTCTGACGTTGAATGACGACCGGCTCCCGCGCCGCTGTCTCAATGACGGCGGCGAGACCCTGCTTGGCCTCGCTTGCTGAAACAGTACGCATGTTGGATTAAATAAATGTACAATTCGCACAAATTGTACTTGACGTATCCGCTAGGTGCAAGAGATTTAACCGATCCTCAAATACTTGTCAGGCGCCGTAGCCCGGTATTTTGGCCTCGTCGACTTCGTCGATCTGTTCCGGGTCGAGGAATTTTTCGGCGTACTTGAGGTAGACCTTCTGCCTGACGAAGACGTCGAAGAGATCCGGGTCGATGTGGCCGCCGAGCCTGAACTTGCCGAGGATGTCGAGCGACTCCGACAGTGTCTTGCCTCGCTTGTAGGGGCGGTCGCGGGCGGTGAGGGCCTCGAAGATGTCGGCGATGCCCATCACCCGCGCCTGCACGCTCATCTGGTCGCGGGTGAGCCCTTTCGGATAGCCCTTGCCGTCCATGCGCTCGTGGTGGCCGCCGGCGTACTCCGGCACGTTCTTGAGGTGCTTCGGCCACGGCAATTGCTCGAGCATCTTGATGGTGGCGACGATGTGGTAGTTGATCGTCTCGCGCTCCTTCTGCGTCAGCGTGCCGGCGCGGATGTTGAGGTTCTCGAGCTCGTCGTCGCTGAGGAAGTTGGCCGGCCTGCCGTCGACGTCGATCCAGCGGTAGCCGGTGCCGATCCTTGTCACGCGCTCCTGGTCTTCCGGCGTCATCAGCTCACCGCCGACATTCGAATGGCGCAGGAAATCGCGGTCGGCGTCGAGCTGGCCCAGTTGCCGCGCCAGGTTTTCGTCGAGCGCGGCCTCGGCGCGGGCGTCGCGTGCTTCTCGCAGGCCAAGTTTTTCCTCCAGCGTGGCGATCCGCGCGTCGCGCTTGAGCACCTCGAAGCGGGTGTCGACGAGGTGGATGCGGTCGAAGAGGGTCTGCAGCTTGGTCGCCTTGTCGACGACATGCACCGGGGTCGTCACCTTGCCGCAGTCGTGCAGCAGGCCGGCGATCTTCAGTTCATAGCGATCCTTGTCGCTCATGCCGAAGTCGGCCAGGGGCCCCTGCTTCGTCTCGTTTACCGCCTCGGCCAGCATCATGGTGAGCACCGGCACCCGCTCGCAATGCCCGCCGGTGTAGGGCGACTTCTCGTCGATCGCCACGTTGATGAGCTGGATGAAGGACTCGAACAGTTTCTCCAGCTGGTCGATGAGCAGGCGGTTGGTGAGCGCGATGGCGGCCTGCGAGGCGAGCGATTCGGCCAGGCGCTGGTCGGCCGACGAGAAGGAAACCACCTTGCCCGTGTCCGGGTCGATCGCGTTGATGAGCTGCAGCACGCCGATCACTTCGTTCTCGTGGTTCTTCATCGGCACGGTAAGGAAGGACTGCGAGCGGTAGCCGGTGCGCTCGTCGAACTTGCGCGTGCCGGAGAAGTCGAAACCCGCCGCTTCGTAGGCGTCGGCGATATTCACCGTCTCCTGGTGGATGGCGGCATAGGCGGCCACCATCGAGTTGTTGGGTTCGCCGGTTTCGCTGCGCAGCGGCAGCGGGGCAAAGGGAATCGGGTTGCCGGAGGTGCCGCCCATGGCGATCCTCAGGCTGTCGTTGTGCATGATCTCGAAGCGCAGGCTGGCCTCGTCCTCGGTGACGCGGTAGAGCGTGCCGCCGTCGGCATGGGTGATGGTCTTGGCGGCGACGAGGATGTTTTCGAGCAGCTTGTTGATGTCGCGCTCGTGCGAGAGCGCCGCACCGATGGCGTTGAGCTGCTCGAAGCGGCGGAACAGGTCCTCGATGGTGTCCATGGGGCCGATTGCCTGGCTCTTACTTGATGCAGACGGCGCGGACCTGCTTCATGTCGGTGATGCCCTGCAGCACCTTCTCGATGCCGTCCTGCTTCAGGGTGCGCATGCCGTCTTCCAGCGCGCAGGCGACCAGTTCCGCCACGCGGGCATGCTCCTGGATCAGCTTCTTGGCGTTGTCGGTGCCGACCATCAGCTCGTGCAGGCCGACGCGGCCCTTGTAGCCGGTATTGCCGCACTTGTCGCAGCCCTTGGGCCGGTAGAGCTTGAACTGGCCCTTGTCGTCGGCGTAGTTCTTCACCCATTCCTTGTACGCCGCCTCGTAGGCGCTCTTGGCGTCTTTCTTGAAGGCGGCGGTGTTGAGCAGTTCCTCGCAATATTCCGTGAGCAGGCTCTTCATTTCCTCCGGCGAGGGGGTATAGGCCTCCTTGCACTCGCCGCACAGGCGCTTGCCGAGGCGCTGCGCCAGGATGCCGAGCAGGGCGTCGGCGAAGTTGAACGGGTCCATGCCCATGTCGAGCAGGCGGGTGATCGATTCCGGCGCGCTGTTGGTGTGCAGCGTGGCGAACACCAGGTGGCCGGTCAGCGAGGCCTCGATGCCGATGGCGACGGTTTCCTTGTCGCGCATCTCGCCGACCATGATGATGTCCGGATCGGCACGCAGAAAGGCGCGCATGATGGTGGCAAAATCCAGTCCGGCCTTGCGGTTGATCTGCACCTGGCGCAGGCCCTTCTGCGTGATTTCGACCGGATCCTCCGCTGTCCAGATCTTGGTGTCCGGGGTGTTCAGGTGCTTGAGCACGGAGTGCAGCGTCGTCGTTTTGCCCGACCCGGTCGGGCCGCAGACGAAGAACAGGCCGTAGGGCTTCTCCACCACGCTCTTCAGCTTTTCCAGGTTGTGCGGCAGGATGCCGAGCTTTTCGAGCGGGATCGGCTCGCCGGCGGCGAGGATGCGCATGACCACGTCCTCGACGCCGCCGGCGGAGGGGATCGTCGCCACGCGCAGCTCGATGTCGAGCGGCCCGAACTTCTTGAACTTGATCTTGCCGTCCTGCGGCTTGCGGCGTTCGGAGATATCGAGGTCGCACATGATCTTGATGCGCGCCACCAGGGCGTTGCGGTAGCTGGAAGGAATCTCGATGTAGTTGGCGAGGGATCCGTCCTTGCGGAAGCGGATGATGGTCTTTTCCTTGCCCGGGCGCGGCTCGATGTGGATGTCCGAGGCGCCCTGGCTGTAGGCGTCGATGATGATCTTGTTGACCAGCTTGACCAGTTCGTTGTCCGCTGCCGCCGAGAGGTCCTCGCCGGTCAGCTCGCCACCGCCCTCTTCGCCCTCGTCGAGACCGGAGAGCAGGTCGCCGACCGTGCCGTAGTCGGCAGTGGCACCGTAGAACTGGTCGAGCGTCTGCTTGAATTCCTGGATGGTGGTGACACGGAAGACCAGCTTGCTCTTCGGGAAGACGTTATTGACGATGCGCGAGCTCTTCACCTGTTCGGGGTCCATCGTCAGGATGACCACGCCTTCCTTGGTCTCCTCGATCGGCAGCCACTGGTTTTCTTCGACGTAGTCCCGCTTGAGGTTTTTCAGCAGGTCCATCGGCTTGATGCGGTCGCCCTTGTAGGGCTCGTAGGGCACGCCGAAGAATTTCGCCAGCGCCGCCCCGATGGCCGCCAGCTTGACCTGGAACTCGCCCTGCAGGATGGCCTCGATGTCCTGTCCCTTGCGCCGTGCCGAGCGCGTGGCAAGGTCGAACTCGGCGGCGGAGAGGACGGCATCGGCGACCAGGTGGTCGTACTTGGTCTTGACGACATGCGCCGGCTTCTGGCGCTGGGTGAAGGCGATGGCCAGGGTTTCGCACAGCCCCTTGACGCCTTCCTCCGCCACCTGCGTGAAAGGCGCACCTCCCTTGTTGTTGATCAGCTGTACGACACCGAGCAATTCGCCGCTGTGGGCATCGGTAATCGGGGCCACCAGCATCTGCTTGGTGCGGTAGCCGGTGCGCTTGTCCACTTCCTGGAGAAAACGCAGGCTCGGTGTGTGCGATTTCAGTTCCGTCTCGTCGTAGACGTCGCGAATGTTGGCGAGCTTTTTCGACAAGGCGACGAAGCCGGCGATGCTCTGATCGGCGATGGGCAGGCGCAGGTCCTTGAAGGAATTCAGGCCGGTCTTGACCTTGGAGACGATGGACGTCTTGTCCTCGCTGATCGAGTAGATGGTCAGGCGGTCGGCGTTGAACAGGGTGCAAATGTCCTGCGACAGCTCGAGCATGATCTCGTCGATGTTCGCCGTCGCGTGGATCTTGTTGGTGACCGCCTGCAGGTTCTTGAAGAAGCTGAGGCGGCCGGCAACGTCGCCCCCCTCGCCGGCTTCCTGGGTGGAGCCAAGCACTGCACTCATTTCCGATTACCCCCCTGAGCCATAGGGATCGCCGCGTTAGGCCGCATTGCCGCGAAGTCCGCCTTCGAGCAAATAGGCCTTGTAACCGCGCTGGGAAAGCAGGAAGGCCGCAGCCGAACTGCGCCTGCCGCTCTGACAATAGGCAATATACTCCTTCCGCTGGTCGAGGGAGCCGAACAGGTTGCGTATCTCGTTGAGCGGAATATTGATGGCGCCGGGCAGTTTGTCGGCGTTGTATTCGGCCGGGAAACGGACGTCCAGCCAGACGGCGCCGCCGGCTGCCTTCTGCTCCGCCTCCGCCCGCGAGATACGCTGCATCAGGGGTTCCTTCAGCAGGTCGACGAAGTCCGCCTTGGCCAATCGCAGCAGCACGGCATCCGTTTTCATGACAACGGTCGCATTGCGTCTGGCGTCGGCCACCAGGGCCTCCTCGCCAAAAGCATCACCGGCCTTCAGTTCCGCCAGATCGACGCTGGCGCCCCCGACCTGGCGGGACACGGTGCTACGGCCGCTTTCGATCACGTAGTAGTAGTCGCCTTCCTCGCCCTCGCGGATGATCACTTCGCCGCGCAGCACTTTCAGGCGGTCGAAGCGCCGCAGGAGTTCTGCGATATGCGCGGGCGGCAGGGTGGCAAAGACGCCATGCGTCAGGTTCTCCGCGGCAAACAGGCCCGACAGGGTGCGCCAGTCTGTGGTATCGGCCGCTGCCACGGGCTTCCTGCCGGCGGCCGCAGACGGCGCGGCCAGTTGGTCCCAGGTCAGCATGATGTCGAGCACCTCCCCGTCGATGCGGATCAGTTCGACGTCGGTGATCGCCTTGGCGGCGGTGAAGGCCGGCTTGCGCCTGTCCAGCGAACGCATGGCGGCATCGGTACCGCCCACGAGGATCTCCGAACTGGAATCGGAAAACTCGAGCTTCAACTCGCCCTTGATGAGATAGACCACCTGCCCCTCGACCCCTTTCAGCCGGAAAGGATCGAGGTTGCGGCTGACTTGCTCGGCATAGCACATGCGGGATATCTCGCGCAGGCTGTCAGCCGACAGGGCGCCGAGAGGTTCGAGGCGACCGAGAACTTCGGCCGAAACGGCAGCCCCGCTCATAGCTCGAACACCTGATTGTTTTGCAGCATGCGCGGCTTGTACTCGCCGATGAACTCCTCGATTTCCTGCATGGTCAGCTCGATCTGCCCCGGCTTCAGATGGGTGATGTAGATTTCGGCATCCCGCTGCAGCTTGAGCAACTCCTCCTTGAGCATGTCCGGGCAGAGGTGTTTGGAGGCAACGGCCAGCCGGCGTTCACGGTTGGAAAATGCCGTTTCGATGATCAGGTAGCGCAGGTTGCGGACCTTGTTTACGACCTTCCAGAGCTCGTCGCATACCGTCGTGTCACCGCTGAATACCAGGCTGCCTTCGCCGGAGTCGAGGCGATAGCCAACGGCTGGAACGGTGTGATTGGCCGGCAGCGGCGTGATCTCGCGCCCGTCCACCTTGACCGTTTTCCCCACTTTCACCTCGGCATAGCGAAGAAACGGCTTGTCGCGGTTGGGGATCTCGGTGAAGTCGGGCCAGATGGCCCAGTTAAAGAGATGCGCCCGGATGATCTCCAGCGTGGCCTCCGTCGCATGCACCGTCAGCGGCCTGTTGCGCATGTCGCCGACGGTATCGACCATGAACGGCAGGCAGGCCACATGATCGAGGTGCGAGTGGGTGAGAAATACGTGATCGATCAGCGCCAGTTCGGCCAGCGACAGATCCCCCACTCCCGTTCCCGCATCGACAAGTATGTCGTGATCGACCAGCAGCGAGGTCGTGCGCAGGTGCCGCCCGCCGATGCCGCCGCTGCAACCGAGCACCCTGACCTTCATTGGTTCGTTCCCATTATTTGGTCTCGAATTTCCACACGCCATTCCATCCGGCCTCAGGCGGCTCCTTGCGCAAGTGCGCCACCCGCTCCATGTACTTGCCGTAGAGCGCCCGCTCCGGCGCCATGCGCGAGAGATTGAGCAGCGCCACTTCCGCCTGGTCCCACTCCTGCGCCCGATAGTGCCGCAGGGCCTGGTTCCAGAGCTTGAGTTCTTCGTGCATCGGCTTGTCTACTTCGCCTTCGGGCCCGATGGGTTCGTAGATGGCGATCGGCTCTTCCTTGCCCTTCACCTGCACCCGGTCGACCTCGCGGAAGACGATGTCCCTGACCGCCTTGCGCGTGCCCTCGCCGACCAGGATGCCAACGCCGTACTGCTTGGTGATGCCTTCCAGACGGGAGCCGAGGTTCACCGCGTCGCCCATGACAGTATAGGCTTTGCGCACGACGGAGCCCATGTCGCCGACCGTCATGTCGCCGGTATTGACGCCGACGCCAATCCTGATCTCCGGCCAGCCCTTGGCCGCGAACGTCTTGTTGACCGCGGGCAGGGCCTGCTGCATCGCCATCCCGGTCAGCACGGCATGCCGGGCATGCTGCGGATCGGCTACCGGCGCCCCCCAGAAGGCCATGATGGCGTCGCCGATGTACTTGTCGAGCGTGCCGCGGTTCTTGCGGATCACCTCGGTCATGGCCGACAGGTACTCGTTCATCAGGCGCGTCAGCTCATCCGGCGTCAGGCCCTCGGAAATCGTCGTGAAGCCGCGCACGTCGGAGAACAGCACCGTCAGTTCTTCCTTGCGGCCTTCCATGCTGTAGGACTCGGGGTTGCGGCTCATTTCCTCGACAAGCTCGGGCGGGACGTATTGTCCGAACAAATCGGTGAACTGGCGTTTGGTCCTGGATTCGACGAAGTAGCCGTAGGACATGTTGAGCGCGAACAGGGCCAGCACCAGGAGAACGCCCGTGGCCAGAGGAAGCACGAGGTTGCCGAAATGCCAGAAAAACAAATTTACCGTCACCACGAACAGCAGCACCAGCAGAGAGACGAGCGTGGCGCGCAGGGGGGGTAACAGTGGCAGCAACAGCACCATGACGAGGCCGGATAGCAAAAGGAGCACGGCCTCTGCCCCCAGCACGTAGGGCGGTTTCTGCTTGATCGCGCCATCGAGCATCCCGGTGATGAGATTGGCGTGGATTTCCACCCCTGGGTAGGCCTCCCCCACCGGCGTGGCGCGAAGGTCGAGCAATCCCGGCGCTGTCGTGCCGACGAGGGCGATCTTGCCTTTCAGCTCGCCCGGCTTGACGCGGTCGGCCATGATGTCGGAGATCGAATAGTAGCGAAAGCTTCCCTGGTGTCCTCTGTAGGGAATCAGGGCCGCTACGTTTTCATCCACCGGAATGCGCAGGGTGCCGCGGGCCGTCGGCAGGTCGATGGCCTCCATGCCCTGGTAGCTCTTGCTGGAGAACCAGTTCTCCTCCGGGAACCAGGGAACGACCTTCGGCTCTCCGATGAGAGCACGCACCATGGCGAGGGACAGGGCCTCGTAATAGGCTCCCTTGTACTCGGCCAACAGGGGCACGCGGCGCGAAATGCCGTCGAAATCGACAAGGGGATTGAAATGTCCCCCGGACAGGGCGGCCTTCTGGAATGCCTCCAGATTTCCGCCATAACTGAACCAGACGGTGAATGGAATGTTGCGCCCCGTGAAACTGCCCTCGGGCAGCACGGGGGACGGAATGGCTCCGCTGGAAACACTGTCGCTGCGTCCGGACAGATAATAGCCAAGGATGACAGGCCGCCCCTTCAGCGTTTCCGCGAAACGGCCGTCGTGATCCAGTTGCGGCCGCAGCCCCTGCAGGGCGCTTTGGTACTGCGCAACGTCCTTCAGTTCGCTCTTCGCCAGCCCCTCGAGTGCCTTCAGGCCGGAACTGTCGTCAGGCTCGGCGAACACCACGTCGAAACCGAGCAGGGCGATGCCGTACTGGTCAAAAAGTTTCCTGACGAGTTGCGACACGCGATCCCGCCCCCAGGGCCAGCGCCCCAGCTCGCCCAGGGATTTTTCGTCGATGTCGAGAATGACGACCCGCTCGTCCACGCTCTGCGGCATGGTCAGGCGCACCTTGGTGTCGTAGAAGATGGCGTCGAGACGGTTGATGAAACCGAGCTGGTAGAAGTGCGCAGCGTGGCCGAGCAGGACCAGCAGGACCAGGAACCCCAGCGCAAACCTGACGATATGCTGCTTCAAGCCCATTCCCTCTCGAACCATCCCACAAAGAGCAAGCTTACTGTCCGGCTCCGGATGGCCGTGTGAAATAATTCACGCCAGCGAGGCTGGCGCCAGGCGGCGCTGCCGGGTTCAGCCCTTGAGGAAGAACTCCATCTTCACACCGGCCAGCTCGATTACGTCATGATCCTTCAGCTCGCGGGGATGCGCATCCAGGGCAGTGCCGTTGACGACGGGGAAGTTGGCGCCCTCGACGTGGGTGATGAAGTAGCCGTGGGGGCGGCGCGTGATGACCGCCACCTGGACGCCCGGCTTGCCCAAGGTGGTGAGATTCTTGGTCAGTTCCAGTTCCTTGCCGGCATTTGCACCGGTCAGGATCTGGATGGCGCCCGTAAGCTGGGCTTGTGGCGGCGGGGCCGCCGGCGCCGGAGCGGCAGCAGCAGGCGGAGGTGCCATGCCGGCATGGGTATCGACCGCCTTCATGCCGACCTGGGTGTCGCTCATCGAGACCGCCTTGGCTGCCGTCTGCTCAGTGGTCTTCTTCATCAGGTCGGGACGCAGCACCATCGTCTTCTCGAAATCCGCGGCCGTGGTCTGGGAGGGCGTCTCGTTGATGTACTTGAGCTTGTACTTGCCCAGCTCGATGACATCGTTGTTCTGCAGAAAGTGCTTCTTGATGGGCTGGCCATTCACGTAGGTGCCGTTGGTGCTGTTCAGGTCCTCGAGAAACGAGTCATTGAGGATCGTCACGATCACCGAGTGCTCGCCGCTGATGGCCAGATTGTCGATCTGGATATCGTTGTGCGGCTTGCGCCCGATGGTCGTCCGCTCCTTGGTCAGCGGAATTTCCTTGAGAACCAGGCCATCCATGCTCAGGATCAACTTAGCAGCCATGATGCGTCCTTCCCGTCAAATCACTTGAACCATTGCAGCAGGCGCGCCCACCAGCTGCGCGCCGCCGGATATTCGCGCACGATGCGCACCAGCACCACCGACACATTGTCCCGGCCGCCGCTATCGTTCGCGGTCTGCACCAGTTGCGTTGCCGCCAGGTCGAGGTTGGCGGACAGTGCCTGCAGGGTGAGGGCGATTTCCTCGTCCTCGACCATGTCGTTGAGCCCGTCGGAGCATAGCAGATAGATATCCCCCGGCATTGTGTCGTAATCGCGGATTTCCGGTTCGACCTCCGGATCCACGCCCAGCGCCCGCGTCACCAGGTTCTTGTTCTGCGAGTGACGCGCTTCCTCGGCCGTAATCATGCCGCTGTCGATCTGCTCCTGCAACAGGGAGTGGTCGCGCGTGATCGCCTGGAATTCGTCGCCACGCAACCTGTAGAGCCGTGAATCCCCGATGTGGGCAACCGTCATCATGTTGTCGTAGAACAGGGCAACCACCAGTGTCGTGCCCATCCCGGCATATTGCGGCTGGCTCTGTGCCGCCTGGTAGATGGCCGTATTCGCACGGGCGATTTCGGCATTGAGCACACCGTGGGCATGCAGCTTGCCCGCGGCGTCCAACTGGTGCGGTGCCGTCTTCTGGAAGGCTTTTTCCAGTTCGCTGCCGAGCAGCGCGGTCGCCATTCCGCTGGCCACTTCTCCGGCGTTGTAGCCGCCCATGCCGTCGGCCAGGATGGCCATGCCTTGGGCGGCATTGAAAAACACCGCATCCTCGTTGTGCGAGCGCACCATCCCCGCGTCTGTGCGGCTGACCATTCGCAGTGCCTGACTGAGATCCATCATTCCACTCAAAGATTGAAGTCGACCTGCGGTGTGCCGCCGCCGGTGCCGGCGCTTATCCCCATGCAGGCACGCAGATCGGTCGCCATTTCGGCGCCGGTCTGGTACCGCTGCGTATTGTCCTTGGCCATCGCCTTGTCGACGATCGTCGCCAGACACTCCGGCACCTGCGGATTGACCTCCCGAATGGGCGGGTGCGGCTCGTTGGCAATCTTGAACATCAACTGGGCCATCGAATCCCCCTCGAAGGGCAGCTTGCCGCAGGCCATCTGGTATAGCATGACGCCGAGGGAGAACAGGTCGGAGCGGCCGTCGATCTTCTTGCCGGCCAGCTGCTCAGGCGACATGTAGCTCGGCGTGCCGAGCACCATGCCGGTCTTCGTCTTCGAAGAATCGGTGATCCGCGCAATACCGAAGTCGGTCACCTTGACGGCATCCGATTCCGGCTCGTACATGATGTTGGCCGGCTTGATGTCGCGGTGTACAACGCTGTTCTGGTGCGCATAGGAAAGCGCATCGGCCACACGGGCGGTAATGTCCATCACCTTGGCGAGCGGCATCAGGTTGCCGGACTTGGTGTAGGGCACAAGGTCCTTGCCCTTGAGGAATTCCATGGCGATGTACGCGAGGTCGTGCTCCTCGCCGGCATCGAAGATGGTCACGATGTTCGGGTGATTCAGGCGGCCGGCCGTCTCGGCTTCGCGGAAGAAGCGTTCCTTGACGTCCTTCAACTCGTCTTCCTCGAACTCCTGCGACAGCGCCATCGTCTTGATGGCGACGACACGGTTGATCTTCGGGTCGCGACCCAGGTACACAACGCCCATGGCGCCCTTGCCGAGCTCCTTCTCCACCTGATAGCGGCCGAGCATGGGCTTTTCCACCTGACCGCCTTCGAGAATCATGGTGCCCTGTGCCGTCGAGCGTCCGCCACCGCCCAGCATCACCGTCTCGGACATCGCCTTGGCACGGCTCAGGCGGGTTTCGAGATCGCGGAATTTCGGATTGAAGTCGGCCATGTAGCGGAACACCGACTCGGCCTTGTTGAACTGGCGTTTGCGCTCGAAATCCAGGGCCAGGTTGTAGAGGTTTTCCATCAAGGTGTTGTCGAGCGGGCACTTGCGGAACTTGTCGAAGGCCATGTCGAGCTGCCCCTGTCCCTGGAAGGCCAGGCCAAGCATGCGGTTGGATTCGGCCGACTCCGCCTCGGATTTCTCCTTGCCGCGCTCCGTCACGAGGAAACGCTTGGTGGTCAGCAGCAGGTGGCCCAGCAACAGCAGGGTCGCCGGCACCATGAACTGCAGCCACATCAGTTGGGTGGTGATCAGCACGAAGTGGGCCGCCACAAGGACGGCCAGCAGGCCGGCTGTCACCGCTGCCCCCATGCCGGCCTTGAGCCGCGGCAACAGCGCGATGAGGTAGGCAGCCACCAGCAGGAAAGCCAGGCGCTCGACGATCCAGCCCCAGGTCGGCACGACGAAGAAGTGTTCCTGCAGAATACTCGACACAGCATGGGCCTGCATCAGCACCGCCGGCATGGCCGGAGACACCGGCGTGACGAAGATGCTGCCGATGCCGGCTGCGGTCGGGCCGATCAGCACGATCTTGTCGCGATATTTGTCGAGCGGAATCTTGCCGCTGGTCACATCGAAGAAGGAATCCACCGGAAAGGCCAGCCTGCCGTCCCGATCCTTGTAGAAAAACGTGTTCATCTGCATGACCGGGTCAGTGCCGATCTTCAGATTGCCCAGCCGCACCGCTTCGCCCAGCTTCACCTTGATGTCGGCAACGCCGAGATTGAGGCTTTGCGCGGCGATCATCAGTGACAGTGCGGGATAAACTTCATTGAAGTGGGCCAGAACCAGCGGCTCGGTGCGGATGCCGCCATCCACGTCGGGGTTGACATTGAGATGTCCGATCGCGGCCGCGCTGCGCCCGAGCACTTCTACCACGGGCGCCTCGACGTCGGATGTCAGCAGCGGCGCCTCTTCTCCCTTTTCGACGTGGGTAATGGCAAATTTCCTGATGAAGTCCGGCAATGGCCGGTCGGGCCGGCCGCGCGGCTCGCCCAGCCGAAACAACATTGGCAGGGCCACGTTACCCGCCTTGGCAACCGCTTCGCCCATGCGTCGGTCGCTGTTGAGCTTCTGCTCTGCCTCGGCCAGCACCGGACCGAACTGGCCGAGAGGTGGCGTCTGGGCGGCGAGCGCTTCGGCGGCGCCCGTCAACGGCGTGCCGCCGGCCTGACCATAGAGTTCGATCAGCTTGTTGATGTAGGCGAGCCCGGGATCGATCTGGGGCTCGGAAAAAAAGACGGTGGAGGCGATCACCTTGGCCTTGGCCGCCGCCAGGCCTTCGATCATCCTGGCATGCACTTCGCGCGACCAGGGCCAGCGTCCTAGGTTATCGATGCTCTGCTTGTCGATGGCGATAATGGCAATCTTTTCGCTCGGCGGGCGCGAGACCGCACCAACGCCGAGATCGTAGGCCTTGCGCTCGAGGCTTTGCAGCAGATCGCCGCCGCCGGCAAAGAGCATGACGACGCTCACGACGACGCCGATGAACCAGTCGCTTTTCCAGAATGTCTTCGACACGCTGAGCGGCCCTCTCCCGATGAATATTGTCCTTATTGGAGAAACGGCCACGCGCATGCGGCCTATCGGCCCGCAAAAACCTGCGCGTGGCATGACACGTATAGCCTGCGGGCTGGAATACCCTCAAAATTCAGCCAACCCGCATAGAAACAGCAATTTAATTGTAATTCTTACAGGCAAACATGAAGATAGTCAAATATTTCTGGACGAGCGGAATGCTTGTTTCCATGGCGCAAAAACAGCAGCGCCGCCCGGGGGCGGCGCTGCTTGTGAGAAAACACCTCAGAGAACAGACTTCAGCAACTTGCCCATCTCGGCGGGATTCTTGGTCGTGCGAATCCCGCAGGCTTCCATCACGGCGAGTTTTTCCTGGGCCGTCCCCTTGCCGCCGGAAATGATGGCGCCGGCATGGCCCATGCGCTTGCCGGGCGGGGCAGTCACGCCGGCGATGAAGCCGACCACCGGTTTCTTGTTCCTGCACTCCCTGGCATACCACTCGGCCGCGGCTTCCTCGTCCGAGCCGCCGATCTCGCCGATCATGATGACGGCATCGGTATCGGGATCGTTCATGAACAGCTCCAGCACGTCCTTGTGCTTCAGGCCGTTTACCGGGTCGCCGCCGATGCCCACCGCCGTCGACTGGCCAAGCTTGAGGTCGGAGAGTTGGCCCACCGCTTCATAGGTCAGGGTGCCGGAACGCGACACCACGCCGATGCGGCCTTTCATGTGAATGTGGCCGGGCATGATGCCGATCTTGATCTCGTCCGGCGTGATGATGCCGGGGCAGTTGGGCCCGCACAGGACGGTCTTCGAGCCGGTCCTGCGCATCTTGTCCTTCACCTCGACCATGTCGCGCACCGGGATGCCCTCGGTGATGCAGATGACCAGATCCAGTTCGGCCTCGACGGCCTCCCAGATCGCCGCGGCGGCAAAAGGGGGCGGCACGTAGATAACGGAGGTGTTGGCGCCGGTCTGCTTCTTCGCCTCCTTCACCGAGGCGAAAATGGGAATGCCCTCGTAGGACTCACCGGCCTTCTTCGGATTGACGCCGGCAACGTAGCAGTTCGCGCCGTTGGCGTATTCCTTGCTCATCTTGGTGTGGAACTGGCCGGTCTTGCCGGTGATGCCCTGCGTGACGACCCGGGTGTTCTTGTTGATCAGAATGCTCATAGACTACCTTCCCTCCTCCCCCTTCCCGAGAAAGGGGGTGACGATTGTTCGCCGCTGCGCGGCTCCATGTAGTTGACTGCGTCGCCCTTGGGACGGCCCGGCGGACGACGCTCTTACTTGCCGGAAACAGCGGCGACGATCTTCTGCGCCGCATCGGCCATGTCGCTGGCGGAAATGATGGGCAGGCCGGAATCCTTGAGGATCTG
>JBDHRL010000040.1:0-20481 GCA_039807535.1 Rhodocyclaceae bacterium | reverse complement strand
TCTCCTGTTCGTTGTTTGCAGGCCAAGCCGGCAGGCGGGTTTGGCATCGATTATACCGAATACGATAATGATTTCTCGTTATTACTCATAAGGCTGCCAATTTTTCTTCAAGTCGAAACGTATATTGGGGGTTTACAAACCGGTTTCCTGTGGCTATAGTCAAGCTCATGAATTTTCGACATATTGTCTTTGGACTGTGTTTTCTGGGCCTGGCAGGCAGTGCATTCGCCGCCAAAGAGGCTCCGGACAGTCCGGTGCAATCCTTGTTCGACCGCTATGCCTCGGGCGCCCAGGAGCTCGTGCTGCGCGCGCTTTCCTTCGTCGGTGTGAACTATCGGCGGGGCGGAGAATCCCCTGAATCCGGATTCGACTGCAGCGGTCTGGTGCGGTATGTCTTTCGGGAAAGCCTTGGATTGAGTCTGCCACGCACGTCGCGTGACATCAGTCGGGTCGGCGAAACCATAGGCCGCGACGAACTGCAGCCGGGCGACCTCGTGTTCTTCAATACCTTGCGGCGCGGGTTTTCGCATGTCGGCATCTATCTGGGCGAGCACCGCTTCGTGCATGCCCCGGCCACAGGCGGGGAAGTCCGGGTGGAGGACATGCGTCAGGGTTACTGGACAAAACGCTTCAACGGCGCCCGCCGCATCGCTGCGGCAGGGGACGAGGCACCCCGGAATTAGTTTTCCTCCTGCCAAGCCTGCCTTGGCGCGCAAAACTCCAGGCACTACAAAGGCTATTCGCGTCAATACGGTCCGTCAGGCCCATCGTTTACGAGTTGCTAATGCGAATGATTTGCATTTGTTTTGTGTGTTTGCTAGACTGCGGCAAACGCAATTCCTCCCGGAGTCATCATGTCGCTGATCCGCAACTGCCTCCTCCTGCTTGCCACCGCCGGCGCCGCTTCCGCGTTCGCCCAGGAGAAAGAACTCAACCTGTATTCGGCGCGCCACTATCAGACGGACGAGGCGCTCTATGCGAATTTCACCCGGCAGACTGGCATCAGGATCAACCGCATCGAGGGCAAGGAGGACGAACTGCTCGAGCGGATCAAGAACGAAGGCGCCAACAGCCCGGCCGACGTTTTCCTCACCGTCGATGCCGCCCGCCTGGCCCAGGCCGACGCGCTCGGCCTGTTCGCGCCCGTGAAATCCAGGATTCTGCAAGAACGCATCCCCGAAAACCTGCGCTCCGCCGACTGGTTCGCCTTTTCCACCCGCGCCAGGGTCATCATTTACAGCAAGGTCATGGTGAATCCCGCAGACGTGCAGAACTACGAGGATCTCGCCAACCCGAAGCTGAAGGGCAAGGTCTGCGTTCGTTCGGGCGCCCATCCGTACAACCTCTCGCTGGGCTCGGCCCTGATCCATCACCTGGGCGAGCAGAAAACGGAGGAGTGGGCCAGGGGCCTGGTGGCCAACTTCGCCCGCGCGCCGAAAGGCGGTGACACCGACCAGATCCGGGCGGTGGCGGCCGGTGAGTGCGGCGTGTCGATTTCGAATACCTATTACATTGCCCGCCTGCTGCGCTCCGAAAAACCGGAGGACAGGAAGGCCATGGACAAGATCGGCGTCGTCTGGCCCAACCAGCAGAGTTTCGGCACGCACATCAACGTCTCCGGCGGCGGCATGCTGAAAACCGCCCCGCACAAGGAAGCCGCCACGAAATTCCTCGAATATCTGGCGAGCGACGAGGCGCAGGCCTACTTCGCCAACGGCAACAACGAATGGCCGGCCGCCAAAAGCGTCAGTGTCAAAAATCCCGCCCTCGAGTCGCTCGGCACATTCAAGCCGGACGCGCTCAACGTCGGCGCCCTCTCGAAAAATACTGCGCTCGCCCAAAAGGTTTTCGATCGCGCCGGTTGGCGGTAGGAATCCGTCCTACAAAAAAACCGGGTGCCGGAAACACCCGGTTTTTTAATTTTCCGGAAATCACTTGAAGCTCGCAGGATAACTGCCTGTTTATCCGGCAGTGTAAGCACAACACATTGAACCGATTGAAAAATTTTAGGGGGAATAGCCTAGAACCGACTCATGCCCGCACCCATCTCAGTCGTTAATGGATTTACCAGGACCCGACGGAGACTGACCATGGCGGCAACGGCTCACGGCAAGGTCATGAAGGTGACGGCGCCGAATTTCCACGACGAAGCCTTGTGGCGCAAGCGCGGATCGAAGTGGACTTGCATCAGCGCAGGTCCTGTTTTGCACTGGATGATCGGCAAGCCCTACCATGAAGTCTCGCGCTATATCGAGCGCAAGGGCTGGCGAGTCATCTGGGGGTAGTGCCTAGCACGCCGAAGTTTCAGAACTGCCCTTGGCGATCTGTCGCGACACCGCGATCAGGGGCAGCACGCCGACGGCGACGATCGCCAGCGCAGCCGTCGAGGCTTCCGCCAGCCGCTCGTCCGACGCCAGGACATAGGCCTGCGTCGCCAGCGTATCGAAATTGAAGGGGCGCATCACCAGCGTCGCCGGCAGTTCCTTCATCACATCCACGAACACCAGCATGCCCGCCGTCAGCAGGCTGCCGCGCAGCAGGGGCACGTGCACCCGCTTGAGCGCGGCACCCTGCCCCAGGCCGAGCGAGCGTGCGGCATCGTCCATGCTCGGCGTGATCCTGGCGAGACCGGCCTCCACCGTCTGCAGGGCGATGGCGAGGAAGCGCACGAGGTAGGCGTACACCAGAGCGGCCATGCCGCCGGTCAGCAGCAAGCCGGGGTTCGTGCCGGACCAGGAAGCGATCCATTCGGCCAGCCAGTTGTCCAGGCGCGTCACCGGGATCAGCACGCCGACGGCAATCACCACGCCCGGCACGGCATAGCCGAGGCCGACGATGCGGTTCACCCCGTGCGGCCAGCGCGCGCGGGACAAGCGCGCAGCATAGGCCAGAATCACGGCCAGTCCGACCGCCAGCAGCGCAGTCACGGCCGCCAGCGTGAAGCTGTTGCCGGCCAGTCGGGCAAAGCGCGCGCCGAATTGCGCATCGCCCTCGTTCAGCGCCATTTCCAGCAAAATGCCGGCCGGCAGGAGAAACCCCAGCAGCAGCGGCACGGCACAAGCCAGCATGGCGCCCGCCGCACCCATGCCGGACAGGCGGCGTCCCGGTTGCGGCCGGTTACGGCCGGTGGTGTTGTGGAAGCGTGCGCGGCCGCGGCTCATGCGCTCGAGCAGCAGCACCAGCACGACGAAGCCGAGCAGCGCCGCCGACAGCTGGGCGGCGGCGGCGCGATCGCCCAGCGAAAACCAGGCGCGGTAAATGCCGGTGGTGAACGTCGACACGGCAAAATAGGCGACCGTGCCGTAATCCGCCAGCGTCTCCATCAGGGCGAGCGCAGCCCCCGCCGCGATCGCCGGACGCGCCAGCGGCAGCGAAATGCGGAAGAAGCCGCCCCATCCCCCCAGGCCGAGCGAACGGCCGGCCTCCAGCATCCCGCTCGCCTGCCCGAGGAAGGCAGTGCGGGCAAGCAGATAGACATATGGGTAGAGGACGAAACTGAACATGGCGATGGCGCCGCCAAGGGTGCGCACATCGGGAAACCAGTAATCCCCCTTCTGCCAGCCGAAGTTCTCGCGCAGCCAGGACTGCAGCGGACCGACGAACTGCAGCAGATCGGTGTAGGTATAGGCCATGACATAGGCCGGCACCGCCAGCGGCAGCACCAGCGCCCATTCGAAAAAGCGTCGGCCGGGGAATTCGCGCATGGTCACCAGCCAGGCGGTGACGACCCCGACGAGAACGACGCCGCAGCCGACGCCGCCGCAGAGCCAGAGAGTGTTGGCGACGTACTCCGGCAGCACGGTGGCGGCCAGATGCGCCCAGGTGTCGCCGGTGCCGCCGGCGAACAGGTTGCTCCAGACGCTGACGATGGGCGCGGCCGCCAGGGCGGCGACGGCGAGCGCGGCAAGGGCGAGCGGACTCCCGCCGCGGAAGAGGAAGCGGATTGGCGCCGTTGATGGAGTGATGGTCTGCATGGGAGTCGTGCGCCAGGACACCGCCTGAAGCATAATGAGAATTGTAATTGATTGGTCATCCATGCCCCTGCTCGAACTCAAGAACGTTTCCCAGGCCTACGGCAGGCATGCCGTCGTCCGCGACCTGTCCTGCTCGCTCGAAGAGGGCGCGATCGGCTGCCTGCTCGGCCCTTCCGGTTGCGGCAAGACGACGGTGCTGCGCGCCATTGCCGGCTTCGAGCCCATCCAGGGCGGCGAGATCCGCATCGCCGGTGCCACGGTGGGCAGTCCCGCCCGCCATGTGCCGGCGGAACGGCGCCGCATCGGCATGGTGTTCCAGGACTACGCCCTCTTCCCGCATCTGAGCGTCGCCGACAACATCGCCTTCGGCCTGAAAAAGTCAGCCGCCGCGGCACGGCGACCGCGCGTGGAAGAACTGCTCTCCACGGTCGGCCTCCCCGGCGCAGGCAACAAGTATCCGCACGAACTCTCCGGCGGCCAGCAGCAGCGCGTCGCACTCGCCCGCGCCCTGGCGCCGAAGCCGCAACTGCTGCTGCTCGACGAGCCCTTCTCGAACCTGGACGTCGACCTGCGCGAGCGCCTTTCCCTCGAGGTGCGCGACATCCTCAAGCAGTCCGGCAGCACGGCCATCCTGGTCACGCACGACCAGCACGAAGCCTTCGCCGTGGCCGACGAGATCGGCATCATGCACGAAGGCCGCATCCAGCAGTGGGACACGCCGTACAACCTCTACCACCGCCCGACCAACCGCTTCGTCGCGGACTTCGTCGGGCAGGGCGTCTTCCTGGAAGGCGAGGTGATCAACGAGCGGGAAGTGCGCATCGAACTGGGTGCGCTCGCCGGCACCATCCCGCCCGGCTGCCGCGCCGGCTGCGGGGCGTGCGGCAAGGGCTGCCGCGTCTCGGTCCTGCTGCGGCCGGACGACGTGGTGCACGACGATGCGGCCCCGACCCAGGCCGAGGTCGTGGCAAAGGCCTTCCGCGGCGCCCAGTTTCTCTACACCCTCAGGCTGCCCAGCGGCATGCAGGTGCTCTCGCTGGTGCCCAGCCATCACAATCACGCCATCGGCGAAAAGATCGGCATCCGCCTCGACGTTGACCACGTCGTGGTGTTCGGGAACGCATGACTCCCTGGCTGGAAGGCCGCGCACCCTTCCCGCCCGCGGCGACCGCGCTGCGCCGCCCCAACGGCCTGCTCTGCGCCGGGGGCGACCTGTCGCCGGAACGCCTGCTCGACGCCTACCGCAACGGCATTTTCCCCTGGTACTCGGAAGGCGATCCCATCCTCTGGTGGAGCCCCGACCCGCGCATGGTGCTGTTTCCCGAGGAACTGAAGGTCTCCCGCACGCTGGCGCGGACGCTGCGGCGCGGCGGCTACGAAGTGCGGCTCGACACGGCCTTTCCGGCGGTCATCCACGAATGCGGCCTGCCACGGCCGGGCCAGGACGGCACCTGGATCACGCCGCAGATGCGGCAGGCCTACACGCGCATGCACGCACTCGGCCACGCGCATTCCGTCGAAACCTGGATCGACGGAACGCTCGCCGGCGGGTTGTACGGCATGGCGCTCGGCCGCGCCTTCTATGGCGAATCGATGTTCACCCGCGTCACCGACGCCTCGAAGATCGCGCTGGCCCATCTGGCGCGTTATCTTGAACGCCAAGGATTCGCCGTGATAGATTGCCAGATGAAAACGGCGCACCTGGCCTCGCTCGGCGCACGGGAAATCCGCCGGCACGAACTGTTGCAGGGTCTGGCGGCCTGGACCCGGGAAGGCCCCGGCCCCGGCAAGTGGCCGCCGGACGGCGCGAAGAACCTGTTTGGCGCGAACGACACATGAGCCTGCTGAAGGACCTGCCCTTTCCCCTCCTGCAATTCTATGCCACGGCGCCCTACGCCTGCTCCTACCTGCCCGGCCGCATCGCGCGCTCCCAGGTCGCCACGCCCAGCCACCTGATCGATGCGCGCATCTACAGCGAACTGGTGCACTCCGGATTCCGCCGCAGCGGCATCTTCACCTACCGCCCCTATTGCGACGCCTGCCGCGCCTGCGTACCGGTGCGCATCCCCGTCGCGCGCTTCGCGCCGAACCGCGCCCAGCGCCGCGCCGCCACCCGCCACGACGACCTGGCCGCCTGCGAACTGCCGCTGGCTTTCCGCGAGGAGCATTACGATCTCTACCAGCGCTACCAGTCCTCGCGCCACTCCGGCGGCGGCATGGACCAGGACAGCCGCGAACAGTACGCCCACTTCCTGCTGCAAAGCCATGTCGACAGCCGCCTGGTCGAATTCCGCGAAAGCGGACTGCTGCGCATGGTCAGCATCGTCGACATGCTCACGGACGGCCTGTCCTCGGTCTACACTTTCTTCGATCCGGACGTGCCGCGCGCCAGCTTCGGCACCCGCTGCATACTCTGGCAGCTGGAGCAATGCCGGACGCTGGGACTGCCCTACCTCTACCTCGGCTACTGGATCCGCGAAAGCCGCAAGATGGCCTACAAGGCCAACTTCCGCCCCATCGAGGGGCGCCTCGGCGGCGTCTGGCACGAACTCGACGACGAGGACCTGCTGCGGCGCTGACGGGCCTTCGGCTAGAATGACCGGATGCTCTATGAATTCGCCCGCCCCTTCCTCTTCGCGCTCGACGCCGAAACCGCCCACGACCTGACCCTCGCCAGCCTGCGCACCGCGCATGCGCTGCACCTGCCCGTCGCCTGCGCCGCGCCGAAGGCCCGGCCGGTGCGGGTGATGGGCCTGGAATTCCCCAATCGCATCGGTCTCGCCGCCGGCCTCGACAAGAACGGCGAGTGCATCGACGGGCTGGCCGCGCTGGGCTTCGGCCACATCGAGATCGGCACGGTGACGCCGCGGCCGCAGGCCGGCAATCCACGGCCGCGCCTGTTCCGCCTGCCGCAGCGCCAGGCCATCATCAACCGCATGGGCTTCAACAACCACGGCGTGGATGCCCTCGTCGCCAATGTCCGGCGCGCCGCCTGGAAGGGCATCCTCGGCATCAACATCGGCAAGAACTTCGACACGCCCATCGAGCGCGCCGCCGACGACTATCTCGCCTGCCTGCGCAAGGTCTACCCGCACGCCGGCTACGTGACGATGAACATCTCCTCGCCCAACACCCGGAACCTGCGCCAGCTGCAGGGCGGCGCCGAGCTGGACGCGCTGCTCGCGCCGCTCAAGCGCGAGCAGGAAACCCTCGCCCAGCAGCACGGCCGCCAGGTGCCGCTGGCGCTGAAGATCGCGCCGGATCTGGACGAAGCGCAGATACTCGTCGTCGCCGAAGCCGTGAAGCGGCATCGCATCGACGCGGTGATCGCCACCAACACGACAGTCGCGCGCGAGGGCGTCGAGCAGCTCGTCCACGCCGGCGAAGCGGGCGGCCTGTCCGGCGCGCCGCTTTTCGAGAAGGCCGGCAACGTGCAGGACGCGCTCTTCCGCCACCTCGGCAACGAGGTGCCCCTCATCGGCGTCGGCGGCGTGACGAGCGGGGAAACGGCGCGCGCCAAGCTGGAAGGCGGCGCGCAACTGGTGCAGCTCTACACCGGGCTCATCTACCGCGGCCCGGCGCTGGTGCGGGAAGCCATCGAGGCGACGCGCGATTTCTGAGAAGGCGGCATGAAGATCGGCGTACCGAGGGAAATCAAGAACCACGAATACCGCGTCGGACTGACACCCGCCGGAGCGCGCGCACTGACTTTGGCCGGGCATGAAGTCCTCGTCGAGACGCACGCCGGCGCCCGCGTCGGCTTCGCCGATGCCGACTACCTCACCGCCGGCGCGCGCATCGTCGCCAGCGCCGCCGAAGCCTACGGCCAGGCCGATCTGGCAATCAAGGTGAAGGAGCTGCAGCTGGCGGAATTCCCCCTGACGCGGCCCGGCCAGATCCTCTTCGCCTACCAGCACTTCGCGCCCGACCCCGGACTCCTGCAGCACGTTCTCGATTGCGGACTGACCTGCGTCGCCTACGAAACCGTCGCCGACGCCAACGGCCATCTGCCGCTGCTGGCGCCGATGTCGCGCGTGGCCGGCCGCCTCGCCCCGCAGGTCGGCGCCTGGGCGCTGCAGATGGCCAACGGCGGCGCCGGCATCCTGCTCGGCGGCGTCGCCGGCGTCGCGCCGGGCAGGGTCGTCATCATCGGCGCCGGCAACGTCGGCGCCAACGCCCTGCAGATCGCCGTCGGCATGGGCGCCCAGGTCACCCTCTTCGATTGCGACCTCGCCCGGATCGAGGCCCTCGACCGGATCTACCGCGGCCGCATCGCCACCGCCATCGCCGATCCGCTCGCGATCGAGAAGGCCGTGGCCGACGCCGAGCTCGTCATCGGCGCCGTGCTCGTTCCGGGCAAGCTGTCGCCGAAGTTCATCCCGCGCGCGCTGCTGCGCAGGATGCTGCCGGGTTCCGTCATCGTCGATGTCGGCATCGACCAGGGCGGCATCGCCGAGACCTCGCGCCCGACCTCGCATTCGGCACCGCTCTTCGTCGAGGAAGGCGTCGTGCACTACTGCGTGCCGAACATGCCCTCGGCCGTGGCGCGCACCGCCACGCTGGCGCTGACGCAGGCCACCCTGCCGTATGCGCTCAGGCTGGCCAGCCGCGGTCTGCGCCAGGCGCTCACGGAAGACGCCGGCTTCATGCGGGGGCTGCAGGCCCATGCCGGCCGGGTGACGCACGCCGGATTGGCGGAGGATGTCGCGCGCCCCTTCACGCCGCCCGCCCAGGCCCTGACGAATTCATAAAAGTCATAAGCCTATAACTGCTTCAGGGTTGTTTGGCGCAGTGCAAAAAGCGATAATTTCCGGTCGCTCCCAGTAGCCCAACATGACCGGCTATCTCTTCATCCTCATCGGCGCCGTTCTCGTCAACAACGTCGTCTTCGGCCGCATCCTCGGCCTGTGCCCCTTCATGGGCGTTTCCAAGAAACTGGAAACCGCCGTCGGCATGGGCGCGGCGACCACCTTCGTGCTCACCGTCGCCACGGGTGCCTCCTTCCTGATCGACCGTTATCTGCTGGTGCCGAACGGCCTCGAATACCTGCGCACACTGTCTTTCATCATCGTCATCGCCGGCCTGGTGCAGCTCACCGAGATGGTGATCCAGAAAACCAGCCCGCTGCTGCATCAGGTGCTCGGCATCTACCTGCCCCTCATCACCACCAACTGTGCCGTGCTCGGCGTGCCGCTGCTCAACATTGCCTTCAGGCACGACCTGATCGAGTCGCTGCTGTTCGGCTTCGGCAGCGCGATCGGTTTTTCTTTGGCGCTGGTGTTTTTCGGCAGCCTGCGCGAGCGGCTCGAGGGTGCGGATGTTCCCCTGCCCTTCCGCGGCTCGGCGATTGCCATGATCACCGCGGGGCTCATGAGCATCGCCTTCATGGGCTTCGCCGGCCTGGACAAGTACTGATGTTCGCGGCGCTGCTCGTCATGGCCGGCATCGCCGTGGTGCTCGGCGCGCTGCTCGGCTTCGCCTCGATCCGCTTCAAGGTGAAAGGCGACCCGCTCGTCGACAAGATCGATGCCACCCTGCCGCAAACCCAATGCGGCCAGTGCGGCTTTCCCGGCTGCAAAGCCTATGCCCAGGCGATCGCCAAGGGCGAGGCCGAGATCAATCAGTGTCCTCCGGGCGGCGAGGAAGGCATCCGCAAGCTGGCCGATCTGCTCGGCAAGGAATTCAAGCCGCTTTCCGCCGAGCATGGCGTCGAGAAGCCCAAGCAGGTTGCGATCATCGACGAAAACGCCTGCATCGGTTGCACGCTGTGCACCCAGGCCTGCCCGGTGGATGCCATCGTCGGCGCCGCCAAGCAGATGCACACCATCGTCGCGCCGCTGTGCACGGGCTGCGAGCTGTGCGTGTCGCCCTGTCCGGTCGACTGCATCACCATGGTGCCGGTGCCGGAAGCGGTGGAAACCTGGAAGTGGAAGTATCCGGTGGTGGCCATCAGGGTCCAGGAAACCGCTTGATGAACGACGCTCACGCCTGCCTGGCTTCGTTGCCCTCCGCGGGAACACCGGACGCCCCTGGGGCGGTCCGACGGAAACCCTGATGCTCGCCGCCCTTTTCAAATTCAAGGGGGGCGTCAAGCCGGCCTCGCACAAGGACGAGTCCACGCAAACGCCGATCGCCGCCGTGCCGCTGCCGGCGCAACTGATCGTGCCGCTGCGCCAGAGCGCCGGCGGCACGCCGCAGCCGCTGGTGAGGGCCGGGCAGAAAGTGCTGAAGGGCGAACGCATCGGCGCGCCGGAGGGAAACTTCTCCTCCGCCATCCACGCGCCCACCTCGGGCACCGTGCTGGCGGTCGCGCCGCGCATGCTGCCGCACCCCTCGGCCCTTTCGGCGCCCTGCGTGGTGATCGCGCCGGACGGCAAGGAGCGCTGGATCGAGCGGACACCGGTGGACTACCTGGCCGAGTCGCCCGACGCCCTGCGCGACCTTCTGCGCGACGCGGGCGTCGTCGGCCTCGGCGGCGCCACCTTCCCCAGCCACATCAAGCTGAAGCCGGGCGCATCCGGCCGCATCGCCACGCTGATCCTCAACGGCGCGGAATGCGAGCCCTGGATCACCTGCGACGACCTGCTCATGCGCGAGCGCGCCGAAGGCATCGTGCGCGGCATCGGCATCCTGCGCCACATCGTGGCGGCCGAACGCGTGCTGATCGGCATCGAGGACAACAAGCCGCAGGCCATCGCCGCCATGCGTGTCGCCGCCGCGCAAGCCGCGGGGATCGAGGTGGTGGCGGTGCCGACGCGCTACCCGGCCGGCGGAGAGAAGCAGCTGATTCGCGTCCTCACCGGCATCGAGATTCCCTACGGCCGCCTCGGCACCGAATTCGGCGTGCAGTGCTTCAACGTCGGCACCGCCTACAGCGTGCATCGCGCCGTCGAACTGGGCGAGCCGCTCGTCTCGCGCATCGTGACGCTCACCGGCAACGTCGAACGGCCCGGCAACTGGGAAGTGCCGATCGGCACACCGATCGACGAACTGCTCAGTCTGGCCGTGCCACGGGCCGACACCGACCGCTACATCATGGGCGGTCCGATGATGGGCTTCACCCTGCCGCGCACCGACCTGCCGGTGACCAAGGCGGCCAACTGCATCCTCGCGGCCAGTCCGGCGCTGTTCCCGCCGCAAGGCCCGGAGCTGCCCTGCATCCGCTGCGGCGCCTGCACGCGCGTCTGCCCGGTCGAACTGCAGCCGCACGAGCTGTACTGGTTCTCGCGCGCGAAGAATTTCGGCAAGGCGCAGGAATACAACATTTTCGACTGCATCGAGTGCGGCTGCTGTGCGTACGTCTGCCCCTCCGACATCCGCCTGGTGGACTACTATCGCTTCGCCAAGACCTCGATGCGCGCCCTCGAGCGGGAAAAGGCCGCCGCGGACGCGGCGCGCCAGCGCTACGAGTTCCGCAATTTCCGCAACGAGCGCGAGCAGAAGGAAAAGGCCGAGCGCCTCGCCGCCAAGACCGCCGCCGCCCGGCAAGCGCTCGCCGGCGGCGGGCCGCCGGCCGCGCCGGAGCATGCGGCAGCGCTGCCGCAACTCGACGCCGCCAAAAAGGCGCTGATCGCCGCCGCCGTCGAGCGCGCCCGCGCGCAGCGGGAAGGCGTGCAGCCGAAGAACACCGACGACCTGGCGCCGGAAAAACAGGCCGAGATCCGCGAGATCGAGGCGCGCCGCGCCAAGGTGCGCGAGATCGCCAAGACCCCCCCCGAGGAACCGGTATAAAAATGAACGGCACCTCCCCCCACCTGCATCAGCCGATCAGCGTCCGCATCATCATGCTCAAGGTGCTGGCGGCGCTCGTGCCGGGCATCGCCGTCTATGTCTGGTTCTTCGGCGCGGCCATCCTGGTGCAGATCGCCCTGGCTTCCGCCGCGGCGCTGGCCGGCGAGGCGGCGATACTGAAGCTGCGCGACAAACCGATAGGCCTGCATCTCGGCGACGGCAGCGCGCTGGTGACGGCCTGGCTCATCGCGCTGACCTTCCCGCCGATCGCGCCCTGGTGGCTCGTCGTCACGGCCACGCTGTTCGCCATCGTCGTCGCCAAGCATCTCTACGGCGGCCTCGGCCAGAACCCGTTCAACCCGGCGATGGTCGCCTTCTGCGTTTCCATCATCGCCTTCCCGGCCCTGATGTCGCAGTGGCCGGCGGCCGGCCACACCGACTTCGCCGCGCAGATGGCCGTCGTCTTCAAAAGTCAGTCCGCGCAGGACGCCGTCACCATGGCGACGCCTCTCGACGCCCTGCGCACCCAGCTGCACACGCCCGAGGCACGCGCCACCGTGGCCGGCGTGCTCGGCTCGCACGCCAGCTTCGGCAACATCGGCGGCAAGGGCTGGGAATGGATCGCCCTGGCCTATCTGCTCGGCGGCCTCTGGCTGCTGCGAGAGCGCGTCATCACCTGGCACGTGCCGGCCGCCTTTCTCGGCGTGCTGGCGCTGATCGCCGGCGGCTTCAGCCTGGCCAGTCCGGACCGCTATGCCGGGCCGGCCTTCCATGTCGTCACCGGCGGCGCCATGCTGGGCGCCTTCTTCATCCTCACCGATCCGGTGTCCGGCGCGACGACGCCGCGCGGCAAGCTGATCTTCGCCGCCGGCGTGGCCCTCCTTACCTGGATCATCCGCACTTTCGGCGCCTACCCCGACGGCATGGCCTTCGGCGTGCTGCTGATGAATCTGAGCGTACCGCTCATCGACATGGGCACCCAGCCGCCGGTATTCGGGCACAAGGGCAAGGAAGGCAGCGATGAACGAAGATAGCGCCGCCCGCGCCTCGCTGCGCAACGCCGCCATCCTGACGGCGTTCGCGGTGCTGTTCACCGCCCTCATGGCGGCCACCTACCGCGCCACCAAGCCGGCCATCGACGCGAGCGCCGAGGCCGAGAAAATGAAACTGGTAAACGAGGTGCTGCCCGACGGGCTCTACGACAACGCGCCGCTGGCGGACTGGATCGACGTGCCGCCGCGCGAGGAACTCGGCCTCGCCGCGCAGGACGCTCCCGTGCGACTGCTGCGCGCGCGCAAGGCCGGCGTGCCGGCGGCACTCGTCTTCGAGGCGGTGGCGCCGGACGGCTACGGCGGCCGCATCCGCCTGATCCTGGCCGTCGGCGCCGACGGCCGCGTGCTCGGCGTGCGCGCGGTCAGCCACAAGGAGACGCCGGGGCTGGGCGACTATATCGACCCGAAGAAGGATCGCAACAAGGCGGCGCCCTGGATCCGCCAGTTCGACGCGAAAGGCTTCGGCGACGTCGCGGCGGCCGACTGGAAGGTGGCCAAGGACGGCGGCCGTTTCGATGCCCGCGCCGGCGCCACCATCAGCGCGCGCGCCGTCACCAACGCCGTGCGCCGCGCCCTGCAGTTCGCCGTAGACCGGCGCGACACACTCTATGCGCTTCCGGCACAATCGGCGCTGGGAAAGGAAGGCCAATGAGCAGCGCCATCCGCCGGGCCGTCCCAAGGGCGGCGCAGCCAACCACATCAAGCCGCGCAGCGGCGAACAACCGTCACTCCCTTCCCCGGGAAGGGAGCAGGAGGGAAGGCCAATGAACTACCGCGAGATCGCCTACAACGGCGTCTGGAAGCAGAACACCAGCCTGGTGCAGCTGCTCGGCCTCTGCCCCCTGCTCGCCGTCAGCACCTCCTTCGTCAACGGCGTCAGCCTCGCCATCGCCACCATCTTCGTCATGGCGCTGTCGAGCGGCGTCGTCGCCGGCGTGCGCAGCTTCATCCCGCACGAGATCCGCATCCCGGTGTTCATCCTCATCATCGCGGCCCTGGTGACGATCGTCGATCTCGCCATGAATGCCTGGCTGCACGAACTCTACCTGGTGCTCGGCATCTTCATTCCGCTCATCGTGGTGAACTGCATCGTGCTGGCGCGGGTGGAAGCCTTCGCCGCGAAGAACACGCCGCTCGTTGCCGCCTGGGACGGCGCCATGATGGGTGTCGGCATGGTGGTCGCCATCGCCGTGCTGGGCGGCCTGCGCGAGTTCATCGGCACCGGCATGCTGTTCTCCGGCATCGAGATGGTGATTCCCGGCTCACACGCCCTGCAGCTGCTGCCGGAGGATTACCCCGGCTTTCTCGTCGCCATCCTGCCACCCGGCGCCTTCCTCGTCCTCGGCTTCCTCATCGCCGGGCGCAACTGGCTGGACGCACGCGCCGAGCAGCGCGCCCGCCTGTCTGCGCCGGCTCAGGCCACCGCCTGATCGTCGCCATGACGCCGAAGAAGGTTCGCGCCATCTTCGCGCGCCTCGCGCAGGCCAACCCCACCCCCGTCACCGAGCTCGAATACGCCACGCCCTACCAGCTGCTGGTGGCGGTGATCCTCTCCGCACAGGCCACCGACAAGAGCGTGAATCTCGCCACGCGCGAACTGTTCAAGGCCGCCGGCACGCCGCAGGGGATGGCGCGCCTCGGCGAGACGGACCTGGCGTCCCGCATCAGCCGCATCGGTCTGTACAAGTCCAAGGCGAAGAACGTCGCCGCCATGACACGGATCCTCCTCGACCAGTATGGCGGCGAAGTGCCGCGCGACCGCGAGGCACTCGAAGCCCTGCCCGGCGTCGGCCGCAAGACCGCCAGCGTCGTGCTGAACACCGTTTTCGGCGAGCCGGCCATCGCCGTGGACACTCACGTTTTCCGCCTCGCGAACCGTTCGCGCCTGGCTCCCGGGAAAGACGTGCGCGAAGTGGAAGACAGATTGCTCCGGATCGTTCCCGCCGAATACCGCCACAATGCCCACCACTGGCTGCTCCTGCACGGCCGCCATGTGTGCAAGGCGGCGAAGCCCGACTGCCCGCACTGCCTCATCAACGACCTGTGCGAATGGCCGGAGAAGACGACAGGATGAGCGCAATTGCCTTGGGCCGCGCAGCGGCGAACAACCGCCACCCCCGCTCTCGGAGCGCAGAGCGGAGGGCAGGCCCATGATCGGCACGTCCATTCTTTCCGCCGACAAGGCCGACCCCGAACTGGCCGCCGACGTCGTGCGCGCCGCGCTGGATCGCGCCGGAACCGGCATCGCCCGCAGCGTGCTGCTCTTTCTCAGCACGGAGTTCGTGCATCAGGCCCACGCCGCCGTCGTCGCCGCCTCGCGCGCGGCGAACTGCCTGCAAGTGACCGGCTGCACCGCGCCGGGCGTCTTCACCGAGGACGACTGGGTGCTCGACCGGCCGGCCGCCTGCGCCATGGCGTTCGGCGGCGACAGCGGGCTGGCCGCCCATGCCGAGGCAGGCGCACCCCTGCTCAGCCTGGCCGTGCCGAACGCCGCCACGGCCCACTGGCTGGAGGGCCATGCGCCGCGTTACGGCCTGCTATCGACCGACAGCAGCGCGCACGGCGCGGGGCGCATCTGGTGTCACGGCAAGATGGCCGCCGACGGGCGCTGCGATACCGCCGTCACCGGCGCGCGCGCGGCGTTCGGCGCCTCGCACGGCATGCGCATCCTCGGCGAGCCGCAGCCCGCGGTTTGCAGCGGTCGCGAAGTGCTGAAGCTGGGGAAGCATCCGGCGCTCAACACGCTGCTGCGCGAGTTGCCGCTGGGGGTGCGCGAGAAAGAGAATCTGCCCTTCCATCTGCTGGCGGCCGGCATCGTGCGGGGCCGTCCGGAGGGCGCCATCGAGGAGGGGCGCTTCATCCTGGTGCCGCTCATCGCCGCCAGCCACGATGAGCGCTCGGTCACCCTGACGCTGCCGCCGGACGACGGCGACCGCGTCTTCTGGGCCATGCGGCAGGGACTCGCGGCGGAAAACGACATGCGCCGCCTTGCCGGCGAACTGTCCGGAAAACTCGGCGGTGCGCCGGAATTCGGCCTGCTCTTTTCCTGCCTCGGCCGCGGCCCCTGGTTCTTCGGCGGCGAGGACCGCGACCTCGCCGTGGTCAAGGAACGCTTTCCCGGCATGCCGCTGATCGGCGCCTATGGCGGCGGCCAGATCGCGCCCCTCTTCCACGGCAACGGCCGCATGCACAACGCCGCGGTGCTGGCGCTGTTCTGCGCAGATGTTTAATCCGACCCGGGACCAGGCCCGCCTGTTCTTCATCGAGGCCTGGCGCAAGCATGGCGCGGGGGAACTCGTCTCCCCGCTGGAGGACGCGGCCATCCGCCTCGTCATGCTGCATCCGGAATACCACGCTCTTTTGCGGGACGGGGAAGGGGCTCTGGCGCGCGAATGGACGCCCGAGTCCGGCGAGGCGAATCCCTTCCTCCACCTTGCGCTGCACCTCGCCATCGAGGAGCAGCTCTCCATTGACCAGCCGCCCGGCCTGCGCGGCGCCTTCGAGGCGCTGCTCGCGCGGCGCAGCGACCGCCATGCCGCCCTGCACGACGTGCTGGAATGCCTCGGCGAGACGATGTGGAACGCGCAGAAAAGTCAGTCCGCGCCGGACGGCACAGTCTACGTCGAATGCGTCAGGAAGAAAGGACCAGCCCCCCATCCTTCCCGCGGAAGGGGATAACGGCAATTCGCGGGCTTCGCCCGCTCCGCATCGTCACGATGCCGCGCCTTGGGGCGGCGCGGCGGTTAGCCGGCGCGGTAGGCCTGGATCTCGCGCAGATCCACCGCCAGGCCGCGCGCGAGGTCGTCGACATCGTCCTCGAACCAGCCCAGATGGGCCAGGGCGGCCTCCTTGTGGCACTCCCATTCGGCATCGTCGGCATAGCCGAGAAAACGCGCCACGATGTGCTCGGAGAGCAGGCGGATCGCCACCAGCAGGCAGACGTCCGGCGTCGCGTGCCTGCGCGGCGTCGTGTAGATGTCCGGCACATGGTGATAGCGGACGGCCCACACCACCTGATCGGGCAGGTACCAGTTGCGCGCCAGCAGCGTCCCGACCACGACATGGTTGGTATGGTGGTGTTCGTCCTCGATGGCGGTCATCGCCAGGGGCGTGGCGTTGGCCTGCATCAGCGTCTTTTTGTAGTCGGGAAATTTCTGCATCAGGATGGCGATGCCGGCGTCGTGGAAGAGGCCGAAGGTGTAGGCATCGTCCGAGGAAACGCCCGGCAGGCGACCGGCCAGGTAGGCCGAGACCACGGCGTTGTAGTTGGAGCGGTCCCAGAAGCGTGCCAGCGCCGGCGCGCCGGGGCCGCCCAGGCTCTGCTGGAGCACGGCGCCGTAGACGATCTTCATCAGGTTGCGCAGCCCGAGCACGGCCACCGCCTGCTGCACCGACTGCACCTTGCGCCGCAGCGCGAAGAAGGGCGAATTCGCCGACTTCAGCACCGCCGCCGCCAGCGCCACGTCGCCGGTAATGAGGCGGGAAATCTTGATGAAGTCGATGTCCTCGCGCCGGGCCTCGTCGAGCAGTTCGACGACGATCTCCGGACAGGGCGGCACGGAGATGTTCCGCAGCGCCTCGAGCGCCATCGCGTCGCTCAGTTCCGCATCGAAAAGATCTGCCAAACCCATCGCCGTTCCTCATCCGCCACGTCGCAGTCTGTCCGGCCGTATCGCCTGCCGGGCAGGAATGTCACGGCATTGTATCGAAAAACGACCCGGCACAATTTCCGCCTGCCGCTCCCTGCGGTAGCTCAATCCCGGCCCCAGCCTCTATAATTGACCTCCCCCAGAAACGGATTCCATCATGCGATTCGAAGGCTCCAACGAATACGTCGCCACGCCCGACCTGATGCTGGCGGTGAATGCCGCCATCACCCTGCAGCGGCCGCTGCTCGTCAAGGGCGAGCCGGGCACCGGCAAGACCATGCTGGCCGAGACCGTCGCCGCAGCGCTCGGCCTGCCGCTGCTGCAATGGCACATCAAGTCCACCACCAAGGCGCAACAGGGCCTCTACGAATACGACGCCGTCTCGCGGCTGCGCGACTCGCAGCTCGGCGGCGAACACGGGGGCCGCGTCCACGACATCGCCAACTACATCGTCAAGGGCGTGCTCTGGCAGGCCTTCAGCGCCGAGACGCCGACGGTGATCCTGATCGACGAGATCGACAAGGCCGACATCGAGTTCCCCAACGACCTGCTGCGCGAGCTCGACCGCATGGAGTTCTACGTCTACGAGACGCGCGAGCTGGTCCGGGCGCGGCACCGTCCCATCGTCTTCATCACCAGCAACAACGAGAAGGAGCTGCCCGACGCCTTCCTGCGCCGCTGCTTCTTCCACTACATCAGGTTCCCAGACAAGGAGACGATGCAGCGCATCATCGACGTGCACTTTCCCGGACTCAAGAAGGCGCTGATCCGCGAAGCGCTGGAAGTGTTCTTCGAGCTGCGCGAGATCCCCGGCCTGAAGAAGAAGCCGTCCACCTCGGAATTGCTCGACTGGCTGAAGCTGCTCGTCGCCGAGGACATCCCGCCCGAGGCGCTGCGCGCCAAGGACCAGAAGGCGGCCATTCCGCCGCTGCACGGCGCGCTGCTGAAGAACGAGCAGGACGTGCATCTTTTCGAGCGCCTCGTCTTCATGGCCCGGCAGAATCGCTGACCGGCCGCCGGATCGCATGCTGATCGACTTCTTCCACCACCTGAAGGCCAGCAAGCTGCCGGTCTCGACCAAGGAATTCCTCACCCTGCTCGAGGCGCTGCAAAAGCACGTCGCCGGCCACAGCATCGACGACTTTTATTTCCTCTCGCGCGCCTGCCTGGTGAAGGACGAGTCGAACTACGACAAGTTCGACAAGGCCTTCGGCGAGTATTTCAAGGGCGTCGAGCGCATCCCCGGGCTCGAGGCGGACATTCCCGAGGACTGGCTGCGCCGGATGGCGAAGAAGCACCTGACGCCGGAGGAGAAGGCCAGGCTGCAGGCGCTCGGCTGGGACAAGCTGATGGAGGAATTCAAGAAGCGCCTGCAGGAGCAGAAGAAGCGCCATGCCGGCGGCAGCAAGTGGATCGGCACCGGCGGCTCCAGC
The DNA here is from genome assembly GCA_039807535.1 of Rhodocyclaceae bacterium. Taxonomy (GTDB): domain Bacteria; phylum Pseudomonadota; class Gammaproteobacteria; order Burkholderiales; family Rhodocyclaceae; genus Desulfobacillus. The sequence continues at coordinate 1,642 of JBDHRL010000040.1, read as the reverse complement.
CCGTTCGGCGCGCACGGCTACCATCCCGAGGGCATCCGCATCGGCGCCGAATCCGCCGGCAACCGCACGGCGGTCAAGGTGTGGGAGAACCGCGAATACCGCAACCTCGACGACAAGGTCGAGCTGGGCACGCGCAACATCAAGGTGGCGCTGCGCCGCCTGCGCCGCTTCGCCCGCGACGGCGCCGAGGAGGAACTCGACCTCGACGGCACCATCGCGTCCACGGCGCGCAACGCCGGCTGGCTCGACATCCTGATGCGTCCGGAACGGCACAACAAGGTGAAGGTGCTGCTCTTCCTCGACATCGGCGGCTCCATGGACGATCACGTCCGCGTCTGCGAGGAGCTGTTCTCGGCGGCCAAGACCGAATTCAAGCACCTCGAGTACTTCTACTTCCACAACTGCGTCTACGACCACGTCTGGCGCGACAACCGGCGCCGCCACTCGGAGCGTTTTCCGCTCCGGGACGTCATGCACAAGTACGGGCCGGACTACAAGCTGATCCTGGTCGGCGACGCCACCATGAGCCCCTACGAGATCATGCAGCCGGGCGGCTCGGTGGAATACATGAACGAGGAATCCGGCGCCACCTGGATGCGGCGCCTGCTCGACACCTATCCGCACGCCGTCTGGCTCAATCCCGAGCCGGAGCACCTCTGGCCCTACCGCCATTCCATCACCCTCCTGCACAACCTGATGGGCGGCAGGATGTTCCCGCTCACGCTGGAAGGCCTGGAACGGGCCATGCGCCTGCTCAGCAAATAAACCCCACCGGAGAAACACAGCAATGAACGACCAAGACATCCAACGCCTGGCCCGCCGCGAAACCCTGCTCAGGCTGGCGGCCGCCGGCACCCTCGGCGCCGGCGGCATCCTCGGCCTGGTGCGCGAGGCGCTGTCCGCCGGCAGCCTGCCGGCGACACCGGGCTTTCGCTACATCCGCGGGCCGGTGGGCGTGGACAACACGCGCGCCTCGATCGGCCTCAACATCAAGCCGGGCCAGACGGTGATGACCGGCGAGGGCGGCGAGGCCGTCTACATCATCGGCCCCGACGCCTTCCTGCAGCGCGAGAAAACCAAGGTCACCTTCGAGGACAGTGGCGGCGCCCAGGTGATGCGCGTCCTCACCGGCAAGGTGCTCAGCGTCTTCGGCAAGGGCCGCGAGAAGCCGCGCAACCTGTCCGTGCTGACCGCCACCGCCACCATCGGCATCCGCGGCACCGGCTGCTACGTCGAGGCCGAGGAAGCGCGCACCTATTTCTGCCTCTGCTACGGCGAGGCGGAGGTGACGCCGAAAGGAGACCCGAAGCAGGCGGAAAGGTACACCACGACCCACCACGAACACCCGATCTACATCCACGCATCGGGCGAGCGCATCGTCTCGAAGGCCGAGGTGGTCAACCACACCGACGCAGAGCTGACCATGCTGGAAAACTCGGTCGGCCGCTGGCCGCCGTTCCAGCAGGGGTCGCGCTACTGAACCTGCCTCGCCATCGGGGATTTCTCAGGCGGGGCAACCCGGCAACACGGAGCGAAGCGAACACCCGCCACCCCCTGCCCCGGGAAAGGGGCCGGGGGGAAGGCTCTCACTCGCTCTGCGCCGGCGGCGCGACCTGCAGCACTTCCTGCAGCGTCGTCAGAC
>JBDHRL010000172.1:0-3272 GCA_039807535.1 Rhodocyclaceae bacterium | reverse complement strand
CCCGCCCGGGAACACTCATGGAAGCTTTCCTCGTTTCGACCGGCGTCGTCGCCCTCGCGGAGATCGGCGACAAGACCCAGCTCCTCGCCTTCATCCTTGCCGCCCGCTTCAAGAAGCCGGTGCCGATCGTGCTTGGCATCCTGGTTGCGACGACCATCAACCACGGCCTCGCCGGCGCCCTGGGGGCGTGGATCACGGCCGCCGTGAGTCCCGATGTCCTGCGCTGGGCGTTGGGGCTGTCGTTCCTCGGCATGGCCATCTGGACGATGATCCCGGACAAGATCGAGGATGAGGAAACGCAAGTCGCCAGGCGCTTCGGCGTGTTTGGCGCAACGCTCATGACTTTCTTTCTGGCTGAAATGGGCGACAAGACACAGATCGCCACCGTCGCCATGGCGGCGCACTACGGAACGCCCTTGCTGGTGGTCGTTGGCACCACGCTCGGCATGCTGGTTGCCGATGTCCCGGCGGTGTTCGTGGGCGACAAGCTCGCCGCGAGGATTCCGATGAGGCTGGTGCACGCGATAGCCGCCGCGATCTTCGCAGTGCTCGGCGTGGCCACCTTGCTCGGAGCCGGATCGGATTTCGGGCTCTGACGCTTCAAGACCGGCGGCTGCGGAGGCCGCCGGGCCGCATGCTGTCGAACTCGTGCCCCGGCCGGTTGTGCCCCGGCCGGGTTGCCGATCCGATGTTCTTCGGCTAACGTAACGCCCTGTGGCCCGCAGTCGCGGGCGCTTCGAACAGGAAAGGAATCGCGATGGGTCGCACGGTGAAATGCGTCAAGCTGGGCCGCGAGGCGGAGGGCATGGACTTCCCGCCGGTGCCGGGCGAGCTGGGCAAGCGCATATTCGAGAACGTCTCCAAGGAAGCCTGGCAGCAGTGGATCAAGTTCCAGACCATGCTGATCAACGAGAACCGCCTGAGCCTCGCTGACGCCAAGGCGCGCAAGTACCTCGCCGAGCAGATGGAGAAACACTTCTTCGGCGCCGGCGCCGATCAGGTGCAGGGCTACGTTCCGCCGAAGTCCTGATCCCGTGCCGGACCGATGAAAAAGCCGCGCAGACAGCGCGGCTTTTTGCTTGGGAAAAAGTCAGTCTGTGCAGGACGGTGATCAGGCGCGGCCAAGCGTCCTGACGCCATCCGCGCCGGCCAGCAGCGCGACGTCCGCGCCGCGCAGGGCGAAGAGGCCGCTGGTGACGACACCGACTATTGCGTTGATGCGGGTTTCCAGCGCCTTGGGGTCGGTGATGCTGAGGCCCTTCACGTCGAGGATGACATTGCCGTTGTCGGTGGTAAACCCTGAACGCAGCACCGGCTCGCCGCCGAGCTTCGCCAGCTCGCGCGCGACGTGGGTGCGGGCCATCGGGATGACTTCCACCGGCAGGGGGAACTTGCCCATCACCTGCACCAGTTTCGAGGCGTCGGCGATGCAGACGAACTTCTGCGCCACGGCGGCGACGATCTTCTCGCGCGTCAGCGCGCCGCCGCCGCCCTTGATCATGGCCAGGCCGGGATCGATCTCGTCGGCGCCGTCGACGTAGACCGGGATGTCCGAGACGTCGTTGAGGTCGAGCACCTGGATGCCGTGGCCGGCGAGGCGCCTGGCGGTGGCTTCCGAGCTGGCCACCGCGCCGGGGATGCGGTCCTTGATCCTGCCGAGCTCGTCGATGAAGTAGTTGGCCGTCGAGCCGGTGCCGACGCCGATGATGCTGCCGGGCACCACGTAGCCGATGGCGGCGCGCGCCACTGCCTGCTTGAGTTCGTCCTGGGTCATTTGCCTGCCTGCCGGTTGATTGTCGCCGGGCAGGATTTTACTTCTTCTTCGCCGGCGGCAGGTCGGTGCACGTGCCTTCGTAGACTTCCGCCGCCATGCCGATCGATTCGCCCAGCGTCGGATGCGGGTGGATGGTCTTGCCGATGTCGATGGCGTCGGCGCCCATCTCGATGGCCAGCGCGATCTCGCCGATCATGTCGCCGGCGTTCGTGCCGACGATGCCGCCGCCGACGATGCGGTGGGTTTCCTCGTCGAAGATCAGCTTGGTGAAGCCGTAGTCAGCGCCGTTGGCGATGGCGCGGCCTGAGGCGGCCCAGGGGAACTTGCCGATGCCGACCTTCACGCCCTGCTTCTTCGCCTCGTCCTCGGTGAGGCCGACCCAGGCGACTTCGGGGTCGGTGTAGGCGACGCCGGGGATGACCTGTGCGTCGAAGTGACTCTTTTGCCCTGCCGCGACCTCAGCGGCCACATGCCCCTCGTGCACCGCCTTGTGCGCCAGCATGGGCTGGCCGACGAGATCGCCGATGGCGAAGACGTGCGGCACGTTCGTGCGCATCTGTCGGTCGACGGCGATGAAGCCGCGCGCGTCGACCGCCACGCCGGCCTTGTCGGCGCCGATCTTGCCGCCGTTCGGGCTGCGGCCGGCCGACTGCAGGATCATGTCGTACGTCTGCGGCTCGGTCGGCGCGTTCTCGCCTTCGAACCACACCTTGAGGCCGCCCGATAGCGTCTCGACCTTGACGGTCTTCGTCTTCAGCATCACGTTGTCGAAGCGGCCGGCGTTCTTCTTCTCCCACACCTTGACGAGGTCGCGGTCGGGGCCCTGCATGAGGCCGTCGAGCATCTCGACCACCTCCACTTTCGCGCCGAGTGCCGAGTACACCGTCGCCATCTCCAGGCCGATGATGCCGCCGCCGATCACCAGCATCCGCTTCGGCACGAAGCGCAGCTCAAGCGCGCCGGTGGAGTCGACAATGCGCGGGTCGTCGGGGAGGAAGGGCAGGCGCACGGCGCTCGAGCCGGCGGCAATGATGCATTTCCGGAAGCGGATGACCTTCTTCTCGCCGGTCTTCTCCTGGCCGTCGCCTTTCGTCGATTCGACCTCGAGGTGGTTGGCGTCGAGGAAGTGGCCGTAGCCGCGCACGACGTCGACCTTGCGCGTTTTCGCCATGCCGGCGAGGCCGTGCGTGAGCTTCGAGACGACCTTGGCCTTGTGCGCGCGCAGCTTGTCGAGGTCCACTTTCGGGGCGGCGAAGGCCACGCCGTGGTCGGCCATGTGCGCGGCTTCCTCCATCACCGCGGCGACGTGCAGCAGCGCCTTGGAGGGGATGCAGCCGACGTTGAGGCAGACGCCGCCCAGCGTGGCGTAGCGTTCCACCAGCACGGTCTTCATGCCGAGGTCGGCGGCGCGGAAGGCGGCGGAGTAGCCGCCGGGGCCGGCGCCGAGGACGAGCATGTCGGTCTCGATGTCGGCTGCGAACTCCCCTCTCCCGCCGGC
>JBDHRL010000039.1:0-20858 GCA_039807535.1 Rhodocyclaceae bacterium | reverse complement strand
TCCTTCACCACCGAGGCCGGCCGCTCGACCACCTCGCCGGCGGCGATCTGGCTGATGAGGAGGTCGGGAAGCGGCTTGATGGCGGGCATGGGGACGAGATGAATTATACTGCGAGCCTGTTCGCCTCCGGAAACCATGGAATACCTCGCCCTCGCCTGGGACATCGCGGTGCACCTCGACAAGCACCTTGCCGCCCTGCTCGCCCAATACGGCATCTGGGTGTACGCCATCCTCTTCATCATCGTCTTCGCCGAGACGGGCTTCGTCGTCACGCCCTTCCTGCCGGGCGATTCGCTGCTCTTCGTCGCCGGCGCGCTGTGCGGCGCGGGCAGCATGGACCTGTGGGTGCTCAACGGCTCGCTCATCGCCGCCGCCGTGTCGGGAAACAGCGTGAACTACGCGATCGGGCGCTACCTCGGGCCGAAGGTGTTCCACTGGGAGGGCTCGCGCTTCTTCAACAAGGCGGCGCTGATGAAGACCCACGATTTCTACGAGCGCCACGGCGGCAAGACGCTGGTCATCACGCGCTTCATCCCGATCCTGCGCACCTTCGCCCCCTTCGTCGCCGGCGTCGGCGCGATGACCTATGTCCGCTTCCAGGCCTTCAACGTCTCCGGCGCCGTGCTGTGGGTCGCCTCGCTTTCCGTCGCCGGCTACCTGTTCGGCAACCTGCCGATCATCCAGAACAACCTCAGCCTGGTGATCCTCGGCATCATCGTCGTGTCGACACTGCCGGCGGCGATCGCCTACCTCAGGCACCGCGCCGCGCAATAGCGCTTTGCGCTATGATGGCGCATGACCCTGCGGTTTATCCCGTTGCTTGTCCTGACCTTGTTGGTCGGATGCGTGACCACAGGGACAGGCACCGTGCCGCGCAAGCCGGCCTCCGGCTTCGATCCGAACCAGATCGCCAAGTCCGACATCGACCGCGTCGCCGAGGCGCACCAGCGCGAGGTCTTCGCCAGCCTGAAGATGCTCGCCGAGAAGCTCTACCGGCGCAATCCGCGCGAGTGGAAGAAAGGCGGCCAGCCCGGCCTCGAGGCCGCAGTGGCGCGCATCTTCGAGGCCAACCACGAATGGAAATTCGCCGAACTGGACAACAAGCGCGGTACCGACGCCATTCACCTCGCCTTCCGCGAGGACTTCGCCGGCGATCGCGTGCTGGCCCTGATCGCGGGACTCGGCGGCATGGTGATGACGGCCTTCAACGACAAGTCCGAACTTTTCATTCTCGACGATCTCGACCCGCAGGCGCTGTTCAACGCCGCGCGCAACGTCGAGATCGCGGTGTGGAAACTGTCCAACGCCCATATGCCGAACGGCGAGCCCTATCTGCTGTCCAACGAAGGCGCCGGGCCGGTGCGAAACCTGTCCTTCGAGCGCGAGTTCGGCAAGGTCATCGGCAACCTCGACCTGCTCTCGAAGATCATCGCCGACAAGACCAACCGCATCGTCGCCAAAGTGGTCCAGAACCTCGCCACGGCGATCTTCCTGCCCGTGAAGTTCTGAGCATGACTATCATCCCCCCGCCCCCCTTCCCGAGGAAGGGTGTAACGACAGTTCAGCCGCTGCCGCGGCTTCCGGCTCCGGACCTGGCGCCTCCTTGGGGGCCGCGCGGGAGCGCCGCGCCTCGGAACGTGCGCAGCGAAGCGCGGCATCAATTCGGCTTCACTGTGCAGCTTCGCAGGCACGGCCGTTGCGCCGAATTCCCGGCGGAGTCGCCATGAAAAACATCGTCATCCTCATCTCCGGCCGCGGCAGCAACATGGAGGCCATGCTCGACGCGAAGCTGCCCTGCCGCATTAGTGCGGTGATCAGCAACAAGGCCGACGCCAGGGGACTGGAGACCGCCCGCGCCCACGGCATCCCCACCGCCGTGGTGGCGCATGCCGAGCATGCCTCGCGCGCGTTGTTCGACGCCGCACTCGCCGCCGAGATCGACCGCCATGCGCCCGCTCTCGTCGTGCTGGCCGGCTTCATGCGCATCCTCGGCGAGGATTTCGTGCGCCGCTACCGCGGCCGCCTGATGAACATCCACCCCTCGCTGCTGCCGGCCTTTCCCGGCCTGCACACCCATCGTCGCGCGCTGGAGACCGGCTGCCGCGTGCACGGCTGCACGGTGCACTTCGTCACCCCGTCCCTCGACAACGGCCCCGTCATCATCCAGGCCGCCGTGCCGGTGTACCCCGACGACAGCGAGGACGCGCTTGCCGCGCGTGTGCTGGCGCAGGAGCATGCCGTCTACCCGCTGGCGGTGCGCTGGTTCATCGAGGGGCGCCTGTCGCTCGATGCGGCGGACCGCGTGCATCTCAGCGGCGAGCGGCGCCTGCCCGGCGCATTGCTGGTGCCGCAACCCGATCGATGACGCATCGCCGCTGGCTCCTAGCCCTGGCGCTATCGCTGCTGATCCATCTCATGGTGATCGGCAGTCCCGGCTGGCGCCTGCCTTCCTTCGACGAGCCCGGCGCCGGCCCCATCCTCGAGGCGTATCTCGCGCTCCAGCCGGCACCGGCTTTCGCGCCGGCGCCGGTGCCGCCGCAACCGGCAACCGCCCCGAAGCCGCGCCCGCCCCGGCCCATGCCGGAAGCGACCCCGCCCGCCGTGTCCGCGGCGGCGCCGGAACCCGCTGCCGTGCCCGAACCGGTTGCACCGCCGACGCCTGCCGTGCCCGCGGCGGCGCCGACGCCGGTTGAACTGCCCTGGCCGCATCAGGGCCGCATCCGCTTCGCCGTCACGCGCGGCGAGGGCGAACAGGCCATGCTGGTCGGCGAGTCGATACACATCTGGCAGCATGACGGCGAGGCCTACAGCGTGCGCACGCAGGCCGAGACGGTCGGACTGGCGGCACTCTTCCGTCCGGTCAAGGTGGTGCAACTGAGCGAAGGCCGCCTCGGCCCGGTGGGCATCGTGCCCGTGGCATTCCGTGTGGAGCACCAGGGCAAGGTGGCCGAGGGCGCGCGCTTCGACTGGGAGAACATGCGGGTTACCCTCTACGCGGGCGAACGCGTCCGGCGCGAGGCCGCGCTCTCCGTCGGCGCGCAGGACATGCTGTCGCAGATCTACCAGATGGGCCTGTACGGAAAAGCCGCGCACGTCGAGCTGATGGTCGCCACGGGCAAGAGCTACGGACGCTATGCCTACGAGACGGTCGGCGACGAGACGCTCGCCACCCGCTTCGGCGAGTTGCGCACCTGGCATGTCAGGACGCCGGGCCTGCCGGGCGAACAGATCATGGAACTCTGGCTCGCCTCCGATTACCGCAACCTGCCCGTGCGCATCCGCTTCCTTGATCGCAAGGGCGACGTCTACGAGCAAAACGCCGTCGAGTTCGAGGTCGATGGCGCCCGCCTCGCCACCAGGGACTTGTAAGCCCATGCACATCACGGCCAGTCTCATCGACGCGACGGTCCGTGCGCTCGTCCTGCTGCTCAGGTTCGAGCATCCGGCCGACGCCGTGCTGTCGAAATTCTTCCGCGACCACCGGGCGCTCGGCCAGAACGACCGCGGCTTTGTCGCCGAAACCGCCTACACCGTCCTGCGGCGCAAGCGTTGGCTGGAAAAGCTGCTCGGCGCCGAGGCGAATCCGCGCCGCCTCGTGCTGGCGGCGCTGGTCAGGCTCGGCGGCGTCAGCCGGCGCCAGCTCGGGCAGGTGTTGAACGAGAAGGAGCTGAAATGGGTGGCTGATCTGAAAGGCCGCACGACGGGCGAATCGTCCCTCGCCGAGCAGGCGGATCTGCCCGACTGGCTGGCCGGCCGGCTGCTCGTTCGCATGGGTCCGGATGAACTGCTCGGTCTGGCGCAGGGCCTCAACCAGCCGGCGCCGCTCGACCTGCGCGTGAATCCGCTCAGGGCGGGGCGCGCTGCCGTGCTGGCGCGTCTCAATGAGGAGGGCATCGCCGCCGAGGCCGGCAAATTTTCGCCGCTCGCCATCCGCCTCAAGGCCAAGCCGGCGCTGCAGAAGCACCCGCTCTATCTCGACGGCACGATCGAAGTGCAGGACGAGGGCAGCCAGCTGCTCGGCTATCTGCTCGCGCCGAAGCGCGGCGAGATGGCCGCCGACTTCTGCGCCGGCGCCGGCGGCAAGACCCTGCTGCTGGGCGCGCTGATGCGCTCGAGCGGCCGCCTGTATGCCTTCGATGTCTCCGGCAAGCGCCTGACGCGGCTGAAGGAGCGCGTTGCCCGTGCCGGGCTGTCCAATGTGCATCCCGTGGCGATTGCCGGCGAGAACGACCCGCGCGTCAAGCGCCTCGCCGGCAAGCTCGACCGCGTGCTGGTCGACGCGCCCTGCAGCGGGCTGGGCACGCTGCGCCGCAACCCCGACCTCAAGTGGCGGCAGACGCCGGAGGGCGTGGCCGAGTTGGCGCGCAAGCAGCGCGACATTCTGCGGGGCGCCGCGCGTCTGGTGAAGCCGGGCGGACGGCTGGTGTATGCCACGTGCAGCATTCTGCCCGAGGAGAACGAAGCCGTCGTCGCCGACTTCCTCGCCGCGCATCCGGATTTCAAGCAGGTCTCCGCGCAGGAGATCCTGGTGAAGCAGGGCATCGAACTGAAATGCGGCGAGACGCTGCGGCTGGCGCCGCACACGCACGGGACGGACGGGTTCTTTGCGGCGGTGCTGGAGCGGGTGGGTTAGGAACCGGACTTGAGAATGCCGGGCAGTTGCTGCAACAGGGTCGCGCCAGGCAGCGGCTCGACCAGCGGATCGAGATCGCTGTCCTCCGCATCCTCGCCGCGCAGGACCGAGTCGAAGATGCGTGCATATGGACGTCCTGATGCGGTGATGCTGAGCGGGCGGGCAGGGGGCGGCGACACGCTGCCGCCGCTCCGCAAAGACGGACTTTCCCGGGTGCGCAACCCGGGCGCACCATGCAGGTGCCGCACGCTTGCCAACAGCATGACACCGGCACCGGCGTATTCCCTTTGGCATCCGCACAGGGCACAATCCGGACCATCGCCAGACCGGAGTCCCGCCATGCGCTATCCAGAATTCTACGATCAAGCCCCTGGCATCACGATGTACGATCCGCTCGCCAAGTTTCTCGGCGCAACGGAGGGCGGCATCATCGAGTACCGCTATGTGGACGCCGTCAGGACGGCCGGGCATTCCTGCCCGACGGTGGCTTCGGCCTGGCTGATGGCCCTCCGCGCGCTCGAGGCGTTGTATGCGAACGATCTGCCCGAGCGCGGCGCCATCCGCGTCGATTTTCGCCAGGACAGCCTGAGCGGGGTCACGGGCGTCATCGCCAACGTGGTGACGCTGATTACCGGCGCGACGCGCGACACCGGCTTCAAGGGCCTGGCGGGGCGCTTCGACCGGCGCAACCTGCTGTTCTTCAATGCCGCCGTCTCCGGCGAGATCCGCTTCACGCGCAAGGACACGGGCGCGGCGGTGGACGTCGCGGCCCACCTCGAGCACGTGCCGAGCGCGCCCCACGTCGGCGAGCTGATGTCCGCCTGCATCACCGGCCGCGCCGACGGCGCGACCGAGCGCGAGTTCGGCCGCCTCTGGCAGGAACGCGTGCGCGCCATCCTCGTCGACCATGCCCGCGATCCGCAGGTGATTGTCGTCCGCCCCGCCGGCGCCGCATGACGGGGACGGGCTTTCGGCGCCTGCGCGACGATTTCCCGATCCCTTCGCGCCCGGTGCGCAGGCCGGCGCCCGGCCTGCCTCGACTGCGCTGCGACGACGCAGAAGCCGGCCGAAGGGATCGAGGCATTGCGCCGATGATGCGCATCGCCCTTGCCGCCGTGCTGGCGGGACTGACTTTTCTCCCGCCGCGCCCGGCAGCCGCCTTCGATGCCGTCGCGCCGCGCGCGCTGCCGGCACAGGGCACGGTCGAGGCCTTGTTCACGCCCTGGCAGGATGTCGAGGGCGCCCTTGTCGCGGCGATCCGGGCGGCACGGCATACCATCCACGTGCAGGCCTTTTCCTTCACCAGCCGCGCGCTGGCGTCGGCGCTGGTACAGGCGCATGCCCGCGGCGTCCGGGTCGGCGTGCTGGCCGATCGTGAACAGGCCGAGCGGATCGAGAACAGCCGCATCCCGCAACTGGCCGCGGCCGGCATCGCGGTGGCGCTCGAGGTGCGTTATGCCGCGGCGCATAATAAAATCCTCCTTATCGATGCCGAGGGCGAGGCGCCGGCGGTGATCACCGGCTCCTACAACTTCACCTGGTCGGCGCAGGCGAAGAATGCCGAGAACGTGCTGATTCTGCGCGGCGACCGCGAACTGGCGCGCAGCTACCTCGGCAACTGGCGGCGCCATCGCGCCGAGGCGCTGAGTTACGAAGAATTCCTCAAACGCGACGACTGACATGCAGAAAACCCAATTCGGCGGCCTTCTCGCCGATCTCTGGCTGGACTTGCAGGCGCCGGCCGTGCTCTGGCAGGTGGCGGCGCTGGCGTTGTGCCTCGGTCTTGCCTGGCTGGCGGCGCGCGCCCTCCGCCGTCATCCGGGCGAGCAGAGGAGTTTCGGCCAGCGCGGTCTGAAACGCCTGGCGTTCCCCCTTGTTGCGCTGGCTTTCGTGCTGATCGCGCGGCCGCTGCTCAAGCACTGGCATTCCGTGAGCCTCTTTCATTTGGCGGTGCCGCTGCTCGGCTCCTTTGCCGCCATCCGCGCCATGATGCTCGCCCTGCGCTACGGCTTTCCGCGCGCGACGTGGCTGGCGGCCTTCGAGCGCGTGCTGGTGCTGGCGATATGGGGCATCGTCGCGCTGTATCTCACCGGACTGCTGCCGGAGGTCGCCGAATCGCTCGAGGCCGTCCATTTCACGGTGGGCAGGCAGCAGCTCTCGCTGTGGCTGATCCTGCAGGGCGCGGCCACGGTGCTCGTCACGCTGCTGGCGGCGCTGTGGTTGGGCGGCATGGTCGAGCATCGCCTGATGGCGGCCGCCGGCCTCGACGGCAACCTGAAGCTGGTCTTCGCGCGGCTGGCGCGCGCGGCGCTGATCCTGCTGGCGGTGCTGATCAGCCTGCCGCTGGTGGGCATCGATCTCACCGCGCTGTCGGTATTCGGCGGCGCGCTCGGCGTCGGCCTCGGCCTCGGCCTGCAGAGGATCGCGGCGAGCTATGTCTCCGGCTTCATCCTCCTCCTCGACCGCTCGATCCGGCTCGGCAACGTCATCACGGTGGACAAGTACGCCGGCGAGGTGACGAACATCACCACGCGCTACACGGTGCTGCGCTCGGGCAGCGGGGTGGAGTCCATCGTGCCGAACGAAGTGCTGGTCGGCTCGGTGGTGCAGAACGAAACCCACACCAACTCCCGCGTCCGCCATGCCGTGACGGTGCCGGTCGGCTACGGCTGCGACCTCGAGCGCGCCATGGCACTGATGGTCGAGGCGGCGCGGACGCAGGCGCGCGTGCTGGCCGAGCCCCCGCCGAAGGCCTTCCTGGCGCGCTTCGCCGACTCCGGCATCGACCTCGAACTGGGCTATTGGGTCGCCGATCCGGTGGCCGGCGTGCTGGGCACCCAGTCCGACATCAACCTGGCGATCTGGCGCGCCTTCCGCCGCGAGGGCATCGAAATCCCCTATCCGCAGCGGGAAGTGCGGCTGCTGAATGCGGCCCTGCCCGGCCCGTCCGGTCCGTCGGCCTGAACTTGCCGAAGGCCTGGGCAAGGCAGCCGTTGCCAATAAAAAACCCGCCATCGGCGGGTTGTTTTTTGTCGGGGGAAACCGGCTTACTTCAGCTTGGTTTCCTTGTACGTGACGTGCTTGCGCGCCTTGGGGTCGAACTTCTTGATCTCCAGCTTCTCGGGCATGGTGCGCTTGTTCTTGGTCGTCGTGTAGAAGTGGCCGGTGCCGGCCGTGCTTTCCAGTTTGATCTTCTCGCGGGGCATGGCGGATCTCCTTAGATGGCACCCTTGGCGCGCAACTCGGCGAGGACGGCGTCGATGCCCTTCTTGTCGATGGTGCGCAGGCCGGCGCCGGACACGCGAAGGCTCACCCAGCGGTTTTCGGACTCGACCCAGAAGCGGCGGTTCTGCAGGTTGGGCAGAAAGCGGCGCTTGGTCTTGTTGTTGGCGTGGGACACGTGGTTACCCACCATCGGTGCCTTACCGGTGACTTGGCAGACGCGGGCCATAGGATGCTCCAGATTCTGGGTTTAGCAAAGCCGCGCATTATACGCAAGCTTTGGCAGTTAAATCAAGCCTTTTTCAGCGAAGGAGAGGGGCTCCGCCGTGCCGGCCACGATGAAGTGGTCGAGGAGCCTCACCTCCACCAGGGCGAGGGCCTGCTTCAGCGCCTGGGTGAGCGCTTCGTCGGCCCGGCTCGGCTCGGCCACGCCGGAAGGGTGGTTGTGGGCGAGGATGGCGCCGGCGGCGTTGTGCGCGAGGGCCAGCTTGACCACCTCGCGCGGGTGCACGCTGGTCTGCACCAGCGTGCCGCGGAAGAGCTCCTCGGCGGCGATGAGGCGGTTCTGCGCGTCCAGCAGCAGCACCATGAACACCTCGTGGGGGAGGGCGGCCAGCGTCAGGCGCAGCCAGTCGCGCATGGCGCGCGGCGAGGAAAGCGCCGCACCCGCCGCGATCTTCTCGCGCAGGGCGCGCCGCGCCAGTTCCAGCACCGCCTGCAGTTGGGCGTACTTGGCATCGCCCATGCCGGGAATGGCCGCGAATTCCCGCGCCGGCGCGGCGAACAGGCGATTCAGGCCGCCGAAGTGATTGAGCAGCGTGCGGGCGAGGTCGACGGCGCTGGCCCCCTTTACGCCGACGCGCAGGAAGATGGCAAGCAGTTCGGCATCGGAGAGCGTTGCCGCACCCTGCCTGAGCAGCCGCTCGCGCGGGCGCTCGCTTTCCGGCCAGTCGGTAATCGCCATGCGTGGGCCAATCCAGTAGAATCGTTCGTCGGAATTTCGATTCTATCTCACAGTCATGGCTGAACTGAACGGAAAGCGGCTCGTGCTGGGCGTCACCGGCGGCATCGCGGCGTACAAGGCGGCGGAACTGGCGCGCCGGTTCGTCAGGGACGGCGCGGAAGTGCATGCCGTGCTGACGCAGTCGGGCGCGCAATTCGTCACGCCGGTGACCTTCCAGGCGCTCACCGGGCGGCTGGCCTGGTGCGACCCCTGGGACGCGCGCATGCCGGACAACATGGCGCACATCGAGCTGTCGCGCGCCGCCGACGCCATCGTCGTCGCGCCGGCCTCGGCCGACTTCCTTGCCAAGCTGGCGCACGGCCTCGCAGACGACCTGCTGTCGACGCTGTGCCTGGCGCGGAACTGTCCCCTGATCGTGGCGCCGGCGATGAACCGGCAGATGTGGGAGACCCCCGCCACGCAGCGCAACAAAAGTCAGCTCCTGCAGGACGGCGTGATCGTGCTCGGCCCGGCCGCAGGCGAACAGGCCTGCGGCGAGACCGGCATGGGGCGCATGCTGGAGCCGGAGGAGATCCACGATGCCGTGGCCGGCTTCTTCCAGCCGAAAGCGCTGGCCGGGCGCCGCGTCCTGCTTACCGCAGGACCCACCTTCGAGGCGCTCGATGCGGTGCGCGGTCTGACCAACCCGAGTTCCGGCAAGATGGGCTTCGCCCTGGCGCGCGCGGCGCGCGACGCCGGCGCCGAAGTGACGCTGGTGTGCGGGCCGGTGGCGCTGCCGGCGCCGGCCGGCGTCAGGCGCATCGACGTGACGAGCGCGCTGCAGATGCATGCCGCGGTGATGCGGAACGTGGATGCCTGCAACATCTTCATCGGCGTCGCCGCGGTGGCCGACTACCGCCCCGCCGAGCCGGTGCGGGAGAAACTGAAGAAGGAAGACAAGCCGCTGCAGGTCGCGCTGGTGCCCAATCCGGACATCCTCGCCGAGGTGGCGGCGCGTCCGCGGCCGCCGTTCTGCGTCGGCTTCGCCGCCGAGAGTCATGACCTGGAGCTGCACGCCGAGGGCAAGCGGCAGAAGAAGAAGCTGGCGCTGGTGGTCGGCAACCTGGTGCAGGACGGGCTCGGCGGCGACACCAACACGGTGATCCTGTTTGACGACCGGGGCCGTCATCCGCTCGGCCCCGCGCCGAAGATCGGGATCGCCCGCGCCATCGTTGCGCACATCGGAGCCATGCTGGCCGGCAACGGGGGGCAGTGAATGCACCGCATCGACGTTCGTCTCCTCGATCCGCGCCTGAAGGACAATCCGCCGCATTACGCCACGCCCGGCTCGGCCGGCCTCGACCTGCGCGCCTGCATCGAGGCGCCGGTCAAGCTGCATCCGGGCGACACGCAGCTGATTCCGGCCGGCATCGCCATCCACCTGGCCGATCCGGGCCTGGCGGCGCTGATCCTGCCGCGCTCCGGCCTCGGCCACAAGCACGGCATCGTGCTCGGCAACCTGACCGGGCTGATCGACTCCGACTATCAGGGCGAGATCTTCGTGTCGACCTGGAACCGCGGCCGCGAGACCTTTACCATCAATCCGCTGGACCGGCTGGCGCAGATGATCGTGGTGCCGGTACTGCAGGTGGCTTTCGACATCGTCGACAGCTTCGAGGAATCCCATCGCGGCGCCGGCGGCTTCGGCAGTACCGGCCGCAGGTAGGCGGCCCCAAAAAACAGGCCCCGCCGCGGCGGGGCCTGTCGTGGCGGCAGCGGCCGGTCAGCTCGACATCTCGGTGAGGATGTTCTTCAGCCAGCTCTCGGCATAGATTGCCTCGAGCTCGGAGAGATCCGGAGAAACGGCCACCGAACCGGGGGCGGCATCGATCGTGTTCTTTTCCTTGTTCACGAAATACACACCCGTGACGCTGACCGCTTCCTTGGCGGAGAGGTAGCTGAAGCAGGTGTTGATGCTCGACATGTCGACAAGCTCGCGGCCGTTCATCATGTTCACGATGTTGGTCGCGCAGGTTTTCGCCTCGGAGTTGGCCGAATAGCCGGACTTCGGCATGGCGCCGGCGACGCAGGCGTCACCGATGACATGGATGTCCTTCTTGAGGGTCGACTCGAAGGTGGTCGGGTTGATCGGGCACCAGTTCTTGTCCGGCCCGACGACGCCGGCGGCAACCGCGATGGCGCCGGCCCGCTGCGGCGGGATGAGGTTCACCACGTCGCCCCTGACGTCCTCCAGGCCCTCGATCAGCAGGGTCTTGCTGGCCGCGTTGATCTCGGTGACCTTCTTGGCCGGACGGTAGTCGATGATGCCCTCGTAGTGCTTCTTCCAGCCCTTCAGGAACAGGCCCTTCTTCGAAACGATGTCCGGGTTGGCGTCGAGGACGACGAGCTTCGACTTCGGCTTGTGCTGCTTCAGGTACATGGCGATCATGCTGGTCCGCTCGTAGGGTCCGGGCGGGCAGCGGAAGGGCGCGAGCGGGATGGAGAGCACCACGGTGCCGCCAGCGGGCATGGCTTCCAGCTGCTTGCGCAGCAGCACGGTCTGCGGACCGGCCTTCCAGGCGTGCGGCATGATCTCGGGCGTGCTCGCCGGGTCGTAGCCCTTCACTTCCTCGGTGCGGAAGTCGATGCCGGGCGAGAGGACCAGGCGGTCGTAGCGGATGTCGCCGCGCGAGGTGCGCACCAGCTTGGCGGCGGCATCGACACCGGTGACCTCGGCCTGCACGAACCTGATGCCGTGGTTGGCCGCCAGCTTGTCATAGCCGATGGTCAGGGTCGAGAGGTCCTTCAGCAGGCCGCCGATGTAGAGGTTGGAGAAGGGACAGGAGACGAAATGATCGTTGCGCTCGACCAGCACCACCTCGATGTTCTTGTCCATCATGCGGATGTACTTGGCGGCAATGGTGCCGCCGTAGCCGCCGCCGACCACCACCACGCGACGTCCGCCGGTGGGGCCTTCCATGCCGAGGCCGGCACAGCCCGTCATGATGCTGGCTGCGCCGATGCCGGCGCCCGCGCCGATCAGCTTGAGGAAACTTCTGCGTTCCATAGTCATGTTTTGTCCTCCCTTATTTGACGCTGGCGTAGAACTGCAGCAGGGCGTCCAGGTCCTGCTTGGACAGCGGCTTCACCTTTTCGGCCATCTTTTCCGGCATCTTGCGGTGGCCGCTCAGATACTGGTCCATCTGGATCTGCAGGTAGGGCAGCCACTGGCTGGCCATGATCGGCGAGTCGTCCTTGCCTTCCTTGCCGCTTTCCATGTGGCAGCGCGAGCAGCTCTCTTCCTCGAGGCTCTTGCCACGGGCGACCTTGGCGGGGTCGAGGGCCTGGCTGGTGACATGGAATTTCTGCTTGGAGAAGTAATCGCCCATGGCAACGAAATCGGCATCGCTGTAGCCCTTGGCCAGGCGTCCCATGACGGTGGCCGGACGCTCGCCGCTCTTGAACTTCTTCATGGCGGTGACGATGGATTCCTTCGAATGGCCGGCCAGGCTGGGCATGGAAGGTCCGGCGCTGGCGCCGTTGGTGCCGTGGCAGCCGCCGCAGGCGTTGGCCAGCATCGCCGGTGTCGGCGGGGCGGCAAAGGCGCTCGCCGACAAGGCCAGGGCGGCCGTGGACAGTGTCCACTTGAATCGACTTATTTTCATAAGCACTCCTCCTTTTGCGTGAAAAAAATATTGCTCGATGCTACTACCTCATGCCGCAGCGTCACGGTTTGGCGACGTTGATGTAGTTCTTGACGTCCGGATTCGGCTTGTCGAGGCCGAACTGGTAACCCAGCGAGACGTAGTGATAGCGCGCTTCGGTATGGTCTTCGTGGATGGCGAAGCCGAAGTTGTAAACCTTGCCTGCCGCGATGACATGGTCGCCCGTGCCGCCGCCGGCGAGCGTGCGTTCGAAGGTGACGACCCACTTGTTGCCGTCCTTGACGCCTTCCGCCTTGACGAGGCCCTTGCCGCCCTCCATCACGCGCTTGTCGGCGACATAGCCGTCCACCGGCTTTTCGCCCTTGCCGCTGCGGAACTGCATCAAGTCGTAGAACTTGCCGCCGGCGAGGTCGGCGCCCTTGACGTATTTGGTTTTCTTGTCGTCCTTGGCGTCCTTCATGGTGCGCAGGTCGCTGTGGCAGGTCGCCCAGCAGCCGTTCAGTTCGGCACCCTCCACCGTGCCGCCGCCGTCGAACAGCATGGTCAGCTTCATCTCGTTCTTCTTGTCCATCTTGACGTCGCCGAGCTTCGGCGGCACCCACTCGAAGCGGAAGTAGATCTTCTCGCCGTCGTGCGCGGCCTGGAACTGCACCGGCAGCCAGCCCACCTTGCCGCTGATGGGCTTGGGCTCGAGCACGGTCTTCGAGCTGCCGGCGGGCTTGCCGGCGACGATCAGATTGCCGACGTCCTGGGCATCCCCCTCGTGGCATTTCGCGCAGGGGCGCTTCTTGTCGACGATGTCCGGCACGGCCGAATGATCGGCCTTGTTCATGACCCATTCCAGGCTGGCCTGGCCGGGGTAGAACACCTTGATCTTGCGCACCGGCACCTTGCTCCAGTCCGGCGCGGCCACGGCCGACCCCGCAAGGAAAACCCCCGCCAACGCAATCGCTGTCTTCTTCATGCTCACTCCTGTTGCAATGCCCCGCTGGGCGAACGGTTAATCAACGAAAAGCCACGATCCGGTTGCGGCAAGCCCCCGCCGGGTCTGCGTCAGCCTTCCCTGGCGGCCTGCCCGCCCTCGGCCTGCTGATGCACCGGCTTGTGCGCAATGCCCTTGTGGCACTCGATGCATGTCTTGCCATCCTCCACCGCACCCTCGTGCTTCACGACCGAGCGGTCCTTTTGCTTTTCCGGATCCATCGTCTTGAAATCATGGCAGTTGCGGCACTCCTTGGAGTCGCGGCTCATCATGCGGTCCCACACGCGCTGGGCCATGGTCAGCCGGTAGGCTTCGAATTTTTCGGGCGTGTCGATGGTGCCGCGGATATGGCCGATGACGTCGCGCGCCGCCATGAGCTTCTGGAACGACTTGAACATGTAGTCGGTGGGTGTCTTGCTGCTGGCGACGTGGCAGTCGGCGCACTGCACGGTGGTGCCGCTGCGGTTCTTGTAGTGAACGGTCTTTTTGAGTTCCTCGTAGGGGATGGTCATCTCGTGGCAGGAGACGCAGAACTCGGAACGGTTGGTCCATTCCATGGCGGTGTTCAGGCTGCCCCAGATGATGATGCCGCCGACGATGCCGATGACCAGGGTGCGCAGCACGATGCGGGCCCCTTTGTGCTTCGTGCCTTTCCCGCTGCCGTCAGTTGTCGAATGGGTATCGTTGCCGTTCATGTCGATTAACCAAAAATCGTTTCAGGATGTCGTTTGCCGGCGGCGGGAACGCGCCCGGCGGAGAGGCGGACGCCGTCCCGGCAGCACTGACTTTTCCGCGATTATTGCAGCCGTTCGCGCCGCGGACAAGCCCGCATGTCGAAATCGCGGCATCGCGGCGGTCCGTGTTCGAAACGGCGGAGGTTCCTTCGGTCAAATGAAATGGCAGCGGTGAGGAGTTCGCGTGCTTCATCAGCTTGAATGGCTTGTCGTTACTTGATGCCGAGTATCTTGGCCATTTCTTCATAATCGGCCAGCCTGGCCGGTTCGAAGCCGGGAAAGTTGCTGAAGCGGAGAAATTCCTGCGCGTGCCTGTCCTGCGGCGCCTTGAGCAGGGCTTCGGTGATGGCGAGGCGCTCGGAGTCAGGCAGATCGCCGCGCACGGCGAAGGTCAGATGCGGCACGCCTTTGCCGGAATGGATCAGGTTCATGTCGAACCCCTTGCCTGTCCATACGTTGAACAGCCCCGAATTGGCCACGCCGATGTCGATCAGGTTCATCTGCATGCCGGCCAGCACGCCGTCGACGTCGTTGTAGTAGGCGACGCTGCTAAAGTATCTTTCCGGATCCTTGATGCCCAGGTTGCGCAGCTCGACGAAGCCCAGCCGGGTGATCATGGCATCCTTGCCGGTGAAGCCGATGCGCTTGCCTTTCATGTCCTCGGGAAAGGCGATGCCGCTTTTCGTCAGCGCCATGAAAGACACCGAGAGCAGGCCGGGAATCTTGGCGACGGGGAGGTAGCCGGCGGAGCGGTTCGCCTCGACCACGGCGGAGGGCGCCACGAACATCATCTGGTAGCGCTTGGCCCTGGCGCGCTCGCCGAAGGTGGTGAAATCGCGTGCGCCCTCGACGCGCACCGGCCGCTTGAGCACCCGGCTGAGGTAATCGGTGAGACCCTCGTATTCGGAGGCGATCATCTGGGCGCTGGCCCCATAGCTGATGACGCCGAGCAGATAGGCCCTTTCGGCAGAGGCGGCAGGCTGACAGGCGAACAGGGCCATGCCCGTCGCAAGAATGCCGATCAGCTTGCGGACCATCTTCATGTTTTGCGCTCCTCCCAACGACATTCTTCCGCCACGGTTCATGATACCTCTTGTCGTGTCGGATTTTCCCTTTCCGCGACAATCTAATAGATATTCATGAATGGGTTGATAAATTTCGTTGCTGGCCCAATCATGCAACATATTTGAAGCCTAGCCTAATGCCGCCGGAACGAAAGCAATGGATGAGCCGCATTGTTGAAGTGCGCATGCCCAAATACCCCGAGTGCTGGGAGACCTGCGGCAATTGCGGCAGCGGGGAGGTGGTCATCGATACCCTGCTGGTCGGGGCGGGCGACGTGATCGAGCGCGACGCCACGATCCTGGTCCTGGAAACCGGCAAGGTGGCGCTCGACATACCCAGTCCGCAGGCCGGCCGGGTGGTCGAGGTGTTCGTTGCGGAGGGCGACAGCGTGCCCGAAGGCGCGTTGTTGCTGACCATCGAGACCGAATGATCGCTCTCCGTTAAAATCCCCGTTTTCCGTCGTCGAGAGTTTCACGCATGGCCCAATACGTTTTCACCATGAACCGCGTGGGCAAGATCGTCCCGCCCAAGCGCCACATCCTCAAGGACATTTCCCTGTCCTTCTTCCCCGGAGCGAAGATCGGCGTGCTCGGCCTGAACGGCTCGGGCAAGTCGACGCTGCTGCGGATCATGGCCGGCGTGGACAGGGAGATCGAAGGCGAAGCCACGCCGATGCCCGGCCTCTCCATCGGCTATCTGCCGCAGGAGCCGCAGCTCGATGCCGAGAAGACCGTGCGCCAGGCCGTCGAGGAAGGACTCGGCGAGGTGTTCGAGGCGCAGCAGAAGCTCGACGCCGTGTATGCCGCCTATGCCGAGCCGGACGCCGACTTCGACGCCCTGGCCGCCGAGCAGGCGCGCCTGGAAGCGATCATCGCCGCCGCCGACGGCCACAGCGCCGAGCAGCAGCTCGAAGTCGCCGCCGACGCCCTGCGCCTGCCGCCCTGGGAGGCGAAGATCGCCCACCTCTCCGGCGGCGAGAAGCGCCGCGTCGCGCTGTGCCGCCTGCTGCTGTCGAAGCCCGACATGCTGCTGCTCGACGAGCCGACCAACCACCTCGACGCCGAATCGGTAGACTGGCTTGAACAGTTTCTCACGCGCTTCCCCGGCACGGTGGTGGCGGTGACCCACGACCGCTATTTTCTTGACAACGCCGCCGAGTGGATCCTCGAGCTCGATCGCGGCCAGGGCATTCCGTGGAAGGGCAACTATTCCTCCTGGCTGGAGCAGAAGGAGGCGCGCCTCAAGCAGGAGGAAGCGTCGGAATCCGCCCGCCAGAAAGCCATCAAGAAAGAGCTCGAATGGGTGCGGCAGAACCCGAAGGGCCGCCAGGCGAAGAGCAAGGCGCGCCTGGCGCGCTTTGACGAGCTCTCCAGCCAGGAATACCAGAAGCGCAACGAGACACAGGAGATCTTCATTCCTGTGGCCGAGCGCCTCGGCGACAAGGTCATCGAATTCAAGGGTGTTTCCAAGGGCTATGGCGAGCGCCTGCTCATCGACAACCTGAGCTTCCAGATCCCGCCCGGCGCCATCGTCGGCATCATCGGCCCGAACGGCGCCGGCAAGTCGACGCTGTTCCGCATGTTGAGCGGCCGCGAGCAGCCGGATGCCGGCGAGATCGTCACCGGCCCGACCGTGAAACTCGTCTCGGTCGAACAGTCGCGCGAGGCGCTGCCCAACGACAAGACGGTGTGGGAGGCCATCTCCGGCGGCGCCGACATCCTCACCGTCGGCAAGTACGAGACGCCCTCGCGCGCCTACATCGGCCGCTTCAATTTCAAGGGCGCCGACCAGCAGAAACTCGTCGGCAACCTCTCCGGCGGCGAGCGCGGTCGCCTGCATCTGGCGAAAACGCTGATCGAAGGCGGCAACGTGCTGCTGCTCGACGAGCCGTCCAACGACCTCGACGTCGAGACGCTGCGCGCGCTGGAAGATGCGCTGCTGGAATTTGCCGGCTGCGTGCTGGTGATCTCGCACGACCGCTGGTTCCTCGACCGCATCGCCACCCACATCCTCGCCTGCGAGGGCGAGTCGCAGTGGACCTTCTTCAACGGCAACTACCACGAGTACGAGGCCGACAAGGTGAAGCGCCTGGGCGAGGAGGGCGCCAAGCCGAAGCGCCTGCGCTACAAGCCGCTGAAAGGATGACCGTGTGCAACAAGCTCTTCGCCGTGCTGTGCGGGCTGACTTTTTCCGCCATGGCCTTTGCCTCCGACGAAGCCGGACTTGCCGCGGTGCGCGATCTGGGCCGGCTGAACGGCCAGACGCTGGCCTGCGGCCAGAAGGACGCGGCCGCCTGGGTTCGGGTTCTGATGCTCAATCATGCGCCGAAGACGCGCGCCTATGGCGAAGCCTACGAGGAGGGGACCAGCGAGGCCTTCGCTGCCCACAACCGCGGCACGCCCTGTTCCGCGCCCGCCGAACTCTCGGCGAAGATCGACGCGATCACGCAGCGCCTGAAGCAGGCGCTGCCCGCGCCGGGCCAGGTGCCGCAGGGGCACAGCCCGGCCGAGTCGGTGCCGAACGCCGTCGTGCCGCGCTTTCTGCTGCAGGATCCGAACGGCCGGGCGGTGACCAACGAGGATTTCCTCGGCCGCTTCCAGCTGGTCGCCTTCGGCTATACCTCCTGCCCGGACGTCTGCCCGACGACGCTGCTGGAGATGCAGGAAGTGCTGAAACTCCTCGGCGAGAAGGCGGCGCAGCTGCAACCGATCTTCATCACCGTCGATCCGGAGCGCGACAGCGCCCAGGTGCTGCGCGAATACACCTCGGCCTTCGATCCGCGCATCCTCGGGCTGCGCGGCGCCGAGGCGCTGACGCGCCGCGCCGCCGCCGAGTTCAGGGTACGCTATGAAAAGGTGCGCGATCCGGCGGCGCCCGCCGGCAGCTACACCGTCGACCACTCTGCGGGCATGATCCTGGTGGCGCCCGACGGGCGCGCTGTCCTGCGCTTCGCCTATGCCACCCCGGCGCGGCAGGTGGCCGAACAGATCGTGGCGCGGATGCAAGAGGGCGGCGCGCACGCGCCAGACCGGCGGTAATGACGCGCCTGCCGGCAGCGCGCGATATGCCATTGTCGCCCTGGCCGCTGTCGCGGACATGACGGCAAGGCTAGAATAGGAAAAAACGCCTGCCGAAGGAGCCGATCATGGTCGCATCGAAGCCGCAGCGCTGGTTAGTCATCGGTCTTGCCGTCCTGGTCGGCCTTGCCGTCCTGGTCGTCGGCGGGCTGTACTTCGGCGCAAAGGCGCTGAAGGGCAAGGTGGAGTCGGCACTCGGTCCGGAGAGCGAGATCGGCGAGATCCGGCTGGGCCTCTCTTCCGTGGAAGTGATCAGGCTGCGCCTCAAGGCGCCGCCCGGCTGGCCGGCGGCGGATACGCTGAGGGCGGAGCGCATCCGCATCGCGCCCGACCTGCTCGCCCTGCTCTCGGCCAAGGTGAGCATTTCCGGCATCGTCGTCGAGGGCGCCTATGTCTCGGCCCTGCGCGGGACGGACGGCAAGCTGCGTGTCGTGCCGAGCCTGCTGGAGAAAAAGGAGGAAAAGAAGGAAACCGGAAAGGGGCCGGCAGTCGGCATCGGCACCATCGAGCTGAAGGACGGCGTGCTCGAGTTCTTCGATGCCACCGTGAGGAAGCCGGCGCACAAGATCCGCCTGGAGCAGTTGCAGGCGAAAGTCACCGATCTCCATTTGCCGGACCTCGAGGCCAAATCGAAATTGCATCTGGACGGCGTGCTGAAGGGCGTGCGCAGCAACGGCAAGATCCTCATCGACGGCTGGATGGAGTTCGCCAGCAAGGACTCCGACCTGCGCAACACGCTGCGCGGCGTCGACCTGATCGCCCTGCAGCCCTACCTGCTCAAGGCGACGGAGGGCGGCGTCCGGAAGGGCACGCTCGACCTCGACCTGCAATCCACCATCAAGGCCAGCCACCTGCACGCGCCCGGCACGCTGACGCTGAACGGGCTCGAACTCGATTCGGGCGGCACCTTCATGGGCATGCCGCGCGCGGCGGTGGTCGGCCTGATGAAGGACAAGAACGACCGGATCAGCATCAAGTTCACGCTCGACGGCAAGCTCGACGATCCCAACTTCAGGCTGAACGAGGGCTTCTCCACGAAGATCGCCTCCTCGCTCGGCGATGTGCTGGGCCTCAGCGTGGAGGGGCTGGCCAAGGGTGCCGGGGCGATCGGCCAGAAGGGGGTCGAGGCGGCGGGCGGCGCGGCCGAGGGGGTTGGCAAGGCGGTCAAAGGCCTGTTCGGCAAGTAGGCGGGGCGCCTCGCTGCCGGCGATGGCGGCTAGGGGCGTTCTCCGAGCCAGCCCTTGATCCGTTCATATGCCTGTGCCCGGCACAGCAGATCGAGGTGGCCCGTTTCCAGGGCAATCCATTGCCGCTCCTGCGGAAACATCAGGCTGCGATCGCTTTCGGCATGGCAGCCGAGCGCGCTGGCCAGCGGCACCAGCCCGTCGCCGATCAGCCGGTCCTTCAGGTCGCCGATCTGCCTGCCGGTCGTCGCGGCAATCGCGTAACACCGCACCCCTTCCGGCAAGGGGACGGCAGCGTGGCGGTGGCCGGGAGAACGTGCAAAGCGGTCGCGGCCGTGCCAGTCCTCGTCCAGCAGAAAGGTGTGGCGCAGGTCGGTGATGCCGGCGCTGCGGATCTTGCCCAGGCGGGACAGGGGCGCGGTATAGGGGCTGATGCCGAGGAGCGTGTCGATCCAGTTGCCGCCGCGTTCCATCGGCGCGCCGTGATGGGGCGTGCCGAGGAAGACGAGCTTCCTGAGCCGTCGCGGCCAGGCGTGGCCGGCTGCCGTGCCGTAATGCCAGGCGCTGCGCGCCAGCAGGCCGCCCATGCTGTGGCCGAGGATCGCCAGTTCCGCGACCGGGACCGGCCAGTTGTGGAGCAGGGTTTCCAGCAGGCCGGCGAATTCGCGACCGTTGGTGGAGATGTGGCGGCCGCTGTTGTACTGCAGGTATACCGGGGTGTAACCGAGGTCGTGCGCCAGGGCCGCGCCGTGGTCGTGGCCCTGGCGCTTCCATTGCAGGTCGTTCATGCACAGGCCGTGCGCCAGGACCAGCAGCTTGCCGCCGGCCTTCGGGAGGGCGGCGGCAAGGGCCGCCCTGTCCGGCTGCAGCGGGCGTCCGTCGCGGCGAAGGCGCATGCGGATGGCCAGCGGGTTGCCGCTGGCTTCGAGGTAATCGCCGAGAACGCCGTTGAGCACGGCCAGAACGGCCTCGCGCTCGGGCGAAGACGCCTTTTCGCCGAACAGCGGCACCAGACGTCCCAGCACCGCATCGAGCCCGCCGCCCGCGAGACGCGTCACGCCGCGGATGCTGCGATAGACGAATCCGGTGATGCCCCGCGTGCGGCCGGCAGGCGCCTTGCCGAGGATGGCCGGCTTGCCGGCGATATTGCGATGCATCGCCTCGACCAGATCGGTCAGTCCGGTGACGGCATCGATGGTCAGACGGCCGAAGCCGCGCAAGTCGGAAGCGTGGAAGTGGGTCTTGTCGGGCATGGAGGCGAAGCGTCCTGTACGGACACTATACGCCCCGGTGCCATGGAATTTTCAGGCTTCCGCCGTTTCCGGCAGAGGGGGGATGTCGACGCCGCGCTCC
>JBDHRL010000038.1:0-20924 GCA_039807535.1 Rhodocyclaceae bacterium | reverse complement strand
CTACAGGGCTACGCCCACGCCGCGCGGATGGCGGCGATGCCGTGCGCGCCGGCCTGCTGCGCCGACGCCAGGTCGCCGCGCTGCAGGCCGCCGAGGGCGTACACCGGCAGGGAAATGTTTTCCAGCAGATGCGCAACGCGCTCCCAGCCCAGGCCGGCGACGCCGGGATGGCTGAGCGTCTCCTTCGCCGGCCCGAGCACGGCGAAATCCAGTTCCAGCGCGGCGGCGCGCGCCAGTTCCGGCGCGTTGTGGCAGGAGGCCGCCACCAGCGGCAGATCGGGCCGCGATTCGAGTTGCATGAGCCGGGCGCAGGGCAAATGCACGCCGTCCGCACCGACATGCCCCGCCAGCGCGACGTCGCCGTTCACCAGCACGCGCGCGCCGTGCGCATGCGCCAGCCGCGTCGCCTCGCGGGCGAAGGCCTCGCGCTTCTCCACTGATATCGACGGTTCGCGGATCTGCAGCAGGCGCAGGCCGCCGGCGAGCGCCCGCTCCAGCTTCTCCATCTGCGCCTCGACGCCGATCCCGCCGGCGTGGGTGATGGCGTAGAAGTCCGGCAAAGTCAGTCCGCGCAGCACGGCGACGTTGGCCGGCAGCATCGGTTCGACGTCGACCTTGTCGGCGCGCTTCCAGGCCAGCGCGTCGTGGTGGATGTCGCGGATCTCGCCGCGCCAGCCGCTGACGCGGAAGAAATGCAGCCGCACGCGGGCGTGCGGGTAGACGAACTCCCGGGTGATCCACGGCGTATAGCGGTCGGCCTCGATGCCGAGTTCCTCGTGCAGCTCGCGCACCAGCGCCTGCGCGGCGGTCTCGCCCGGCTCGATCTTGCCGCCGGGAAATTCCCAGTAGCCTGCGTAGGGCTTGCCCTCGGGACGCCGGCCGAGCAGGAAGCTGCCGTCGGGCCTGAGGATGACGGCCGCCGCGGCTTCGACGATCCGCGTCACTTGCCGCGGCTGCCGTGCAGGCCGGCGTAGTCGCGCGCGAACTGCCAGGCGACGCGGCCGCTGCGCGAGCCGCGCATCAGCGCCCACTGCAACGCCTCCTCGCGCGCGGCGGCGACGGCCGCCGCCGGCACGCCGTACTCGCGCAGCCAGTGGCCGGCGATGGCGAGGTACTCGTCCTGGTCGAAGGGATAGAAGGACAGCCACAGGCCGAAGCGCTCGGAGAGCGAGATCTTTTCCTCGGTCGTCTCGCCCGGATGGATCTCGCCGTCGACGTGCTTCGTCTCCAGGTTCTCGTCCATGTACTCCGGCATCAGGTGGCGGCGGTTCGAGGTGGCGTAGAGCAGCACGTTGTCCGGCGTGCTCGCCACCGAGCCGTCGAGGATGCTCTTCAGCGCCTTGTAGCCGGGCTCGCTCGCCTCGAAGGAGAGGTCGTCGCAGAACAGGATGAAGCGCTCGCCGCGCCCGGCGAGCAGATCCACGAGGTCGGGCAGGTCGATGAGGTCGTGCTTGTCCACCTCGATCAGGCGCAGGCCCTTCGCCGCGTACTGGTTGAGCAGCGCCTTCACCAGCGAGCTCTTGCCCGTGCCGCGCGCGCCGGTGAGCAGCACGTTGTTGGCGCTCCTGCCCTCGACGAACTGGCGCGTGTTCTGCTCGATGCGCTGCTTCTGCTCGTCGACGTTGCGCAGGTCCTTCAGTCGGATGCGATGTGGCCGGGCCACCGGCTCGAGGTGGCCGCGGCCGCTGCGCTTGCGCCAGCGGAAAGCCGTCGACGCCTTCCAGTCGGGGGCTGCGGCCGCCCGCGGCAGCAGGGATTCGATGCGCTCGAGCAGCGCTTCGGCGCGGGAGATCAGTCGGGAAAGATCGTTCATTGCGGTTGCTATACTTGCGGAAACTTCGACTTTAGCGAAATTCATGTTCCTGCGCCAACTCGCGCCCATGCTGGGCGCCCTGCTTGTTCTTGCCGGCTGCGCCCAGTTGCCGACCGCCCGGACGAAACCCGAAGCGCAATGCGTGTGCGCCGCCTGCCCGGCGTGCCCGGGTGCCGTGCCACCCAAGCCGCCGGCGAAACCGCTGCAGGAAACGCGCTGGGAAGACGTGAAGGGCTGGAATGAGGACAACCTTGCCGAGGCGCATGGCGCGCTGCTGGCCTCCTGCGGCGTGCTGGCGAAGCAGCCGGCGTGGCGCGACGCATGCGAGGAGGCGCGCACGCTGTCGGCGGAGAACGCCGCCCTGCGCGCCTTCTTCGAATCGCGCTTCCGTCCCTGGCGGGTGGTGAATCCGGACGAGTCGACGGAGGGCCTCGTCACCGGCTACTACGAGCCGCTGCTGCGCGGCAGCCGCGAGCGGAGCCGCAGCTTCGCCCACGCCCTCTACGGCGTGCCCGACGACCTGCTGGTGGTGGACCTCGGCGAACTCTATCCGGAACTGAAGAACTACCGCCTGCGCGGCCGCCTCGACGGACGCCGCGTGGTGCCCTACTGGTCGCGCGCGGAACTGACGCCGCAGTCGCCGGCGCTGGCCGGCAAGGCGCTGCTCTGGGTGGCCGATCCGATCGAACTGTTCTTCCTGCAGGTGCAGGGCTCGGGCCGCGTCGAGCTGCCCGACGGCCGCCGCGTGCGCGTCGGCTATGCCGAGCAGAACGGCCATCCCTACCAGTCCATCGGCCGCTGGCTGGTGGAGAAGGGCGAGCTGAAGCTGGAAGAGGCATCCATGCAGGGCATCCAGGCCTGGGCGCGGACCAACCCGAAGCGCGTGGGCGAACTGCTCAGCGCCAACCCGAGCTTCGTCTTTTTCCGTGAATTGCCGGACAGCGGCGGCGGCCCGCCCGGCGCGCTCGGCGTGCCGCTGACGCCGGGGCGCAGCATTGCCGTCGACCCGCGCGCCGTGCCGCTCGGCGCACCGGTGTTCCTGTCCACCACACTGCCCCTGAGCGAGCAGCCGTTGCGGCGCCTGGTCCTGGCGCAGGACACCGGCGGCGCCATCAAGGGCGCGGTGCGCGCCGATTTCTTCTGGGGCTTCGGCGCCGAGGCCGGCGCGCAGGCCGGACGCATGCGCCAGAAGGGCGAGATGTGGGCCCTTCTGCCGATCGGCCTTGTCCCGAATCCGGCCGTGAAGTAGGGCGCCGTCATGCGTTCGCGCGCGGTTCGCCTGGCCACGCTTGCGCTGGGTTGCCTTGTCGCATTGGCCGCCCGGGCCCTGCCGCAGGAGGCGGCCGTGCCGGGCGGCATCGCCCTCGTGCGCCTCGGCAATGGTCCGCAGCCGCCGCAGGCCTGGTTCGGCGAGCGGCGCGTGGCCGTGGTGCGCGACGGCCGTGACTGGGTGGCGCTGGTCGGCCTGCCGCTGGCCCTCGAACCCGGCGTGCATGCGCTGCGCGTGCGCGCCGGCGGCGAGGAGACGACGAGGCCGGTTCGCGTCGCCGCCAAGCATTACCCGCTGCAGCGCTTTACGGTGCCGGACCAGCGCAAGGTCGAGCCGCTGCCCGAGGACCAGTTGCGCATCGCGCGCGAGCAGCAGCGCATCGACGAGATCAAGGCAGCCTTCCGCGACGTGCCGGATGTCGACCTGGCCTTCCGCCAGCCGGCGGCGGGCCGCCTCAGCAGCAGCTTCGGCCTGCGCCGCGTCATCAACGGCCTGCCGCGCAACCCGCATGCCGGCATCGACGTCGCCGTTCCGGCAGGCACGCCGGTGCACGCCGCGGGCGGGGGCATCGTCGTCGAGACGGGCGAGTATTTTTTCAACGGCCATTCGGTCTACATCGACCACGGCCAGGGCCTGGTCACGCTCTACTGCCATCTCGGGCGCATCGAGGTGCGGCCCGGCGATGCGGTCGCTGCCGGCCAGCGTATTGGCCTGTCCGGCGTGAGCGGCCGCGCCAGCGGGCCGCACCTGCACTGGACGGTGCTCGCCAACGGTGCCGCCGTTGATCCGCGCCTGTTCCTGCCGCGGACGAAACGCTGAACGCCGTGTTACCCTTGCGCCGTCCTTCCTTCCGCAGGGAGCCGCGATGGGCCTCAGCGAATCCGAGCGCCGCGAACTAGGGGAGCGCGCCGCGCGCCTCGAAGCGCGCACGGGCGTCGAGGCCGTCGCCGCGGTGATCGACCGCTGCGACGCCTATCCGGAAATTCCCTGGAAAGCCTTTGCCCTGTTCTCCGGCCTGGGCCTGCTCGCCGTCATGTTCGGACGCTTCGGCACCGTGCCGGGGGGACTGACTTTTCTGCTCGGCGGCGCCGCTGCCGCGCTGACCACGCTGTTTTTGCCGGGATTCGCCCGCCTGTTTGTCGATGCGCAGCGGCGCGAGAGCGCGACACGCCGCTACGCCGCGTCGTTCTTCCTGGATCACGACCTGTCGCGCACGCGGCGCCGTCGCACCATCCTCATGCTGGTGGGCGTTTTCGAGCGCAGCATGGTGGTACTGACGGACTGCGGCCTGCCGCTCGACGAAGGCGAACTGCAGGAGATCATCGCGCGCATGCGGCCGCGGCTGGCCGCCGGGCAGGTTGCGCCGGCCCTGCGCGACGGCCTCGACACGCTGGAGATGCTCCTCGTGGCGAAAGGATTCGACGGCGGCGCGGGGGAAGACGAAATCGAACAGGAAATCATCGAGGAGAAAGGCGCTTGAGCAAGGCCGCCCTGTTCCTCGCTTCCTGGCTCGTCGCCTGCCTCGCCCATGCGATCGACGTTCCCTACCTCTCCGGCCGCATCGTCGATAACGCCGAGATACTGAGCGCGGAGACGAAGCGCAGGCTCACGGCGCAGCTCAAGGCGCACGAGGCCGAAACCGGCAATCAGATCGCCGTGCTCACCGTGCGCTCGCTCGAGGGCGAGAGCGTCGAGTCCTGCGCCGAGCAGGTCTTCAACACCTGGAAGCTGGGCCAGAAGGGCAAGGACAATGGCGTCCTGCTGCTGGTGGCACCCGCGGAGCGGCGCTTGCGCATCGAGGTCGGCTATGGCCTCGAGGGGACGCTGACCGACGTGGCGGCCAGCCGCATCATCCGCAACGTGATTGCGCCGCGCTTCAAGGAGGGCAACTTCGACGCCGGCATCGGGGAGGGCGTGGGCGCCATCCTCGGCCAGCTCGGCGGCGCCGCGGCGCCGGCCGATGCGCCCGCGGAAGAGGGTGCGACGGACTCCGGCCACGGAAAATCGTCCGAAGGCCTGTTCGAGGACAACACCCTGACGCTCACCGAACGCATCCTCATCGGTGCCTTCATCTTCGGCATCATCGGGCTGTTCACCGTGCTCGGCATCCTCACGCCGGGCATGGGCTGGTTCCTCTACTTCTTCCTCATCCCCTTCTGGGCGATGTTCCCGATCGTCGTCGTCGGCACCCGGGGCGCACTCTGGCTGCTCGGCACCTACGTCGTCGGCTTCCCCATCGCCAAGCTGATCGTCTCGCGCATGCCCTGGTACGAGAAGGCCAGGCTCGACATCAAGACCAAGGGCTCGGCCACCCTCGGCGGCTTCACCCTCGGCGGCAGTTCGGGCGGCTCGTCCTGGAGCTCCGGCTCCTCTTCCGGCGGCGGTTTTTCCGGCGGGGGCGGCAGTTCCGGCGGCGGCGGCGCCTCCGGCAGCTGGTAATTGACGCAAGACAAGGCCGGATTTCCCATGGCGGCAACAATGTCGCCGTGCTGCCCAGACTGACTTTTCTCTTCGTGCTCTGCAATGCGGCGCAGGCCGCGCCGTCGCTGCAGCCGTTCATCGACGCCCTGCCCGCCGGCGGCACGCTGCGTCCGGCGCCGGGCCGCTATGCCGGACCGGTGACCATCGCCAGGCCGATCACGCTCGATGGCGGCGGCAAGGTCGTCATCGAAGGCAGCGGCAAAGGCACGGTGCTGACGCTCGCCGCGAGCGGCGCCGCCGTGCGCGGCCTGCGCCTGACCCGCTCCGGCGACAGCCACGACGGCCTCGACGCCGGCCTGCTCGTCGCGGGCGACGACAATCTCGTCGAGGGCAATGTCATCGACGATGTCCTCTTCGGCATCCATGTCAGGCAGGGCAACCGCAACCGCATCCTGAACAACCGCGTCCGCGGCCGCCCCGCCCCGCGCGGCGCGCGCGGTGACGGCCTGCGCCTGTGGAACAGCCGCCACAACCGCATCGAGGGCAACGCCTTCCGCACGGTGCGCGACCTCACCTTCGCCAACTCGCCCGAGAATCGCATCATCGGCAACACGCTGGTCGACGGCCGCTACGGCATGCACTTCGTCTTCTCGCCGCGCGCGAAGGTGGAGAACAACCGTCTCTCGGACACCGACACCGGCATCGCCGTTCTCTATTCTCCGGAACTGGTCCTGCGCGGCAATACCGTCGCCCACGCGCTCGAAGGCGGTGGCGCCGGCATGGCCTTCAAGGAAAGCGGCGGTGCCCTTGTCGAGGACAACGAGATACTGCACTGCGCTGCCGGCCTCTCCGCCAACGCACCGGTGAATGCGGAAGCCGTGCTCACGGTGCGCCGCAACCGGTTCGCCCACAACGTCATCGGCATGTACTTCTATGGCGAGCAGGGCGGCCACCGCATCGAGTCCAACCGCTTCGAGAACAACCTGACGCAGGTGGCGGTGAGCGCCGCCGGCGCCGGCGAGGCCAACCTGTGGCGGGGCAACGCCTGGAGCGACTACCAGGGCTTCGATCGCGACCACGACGGCATCGGCGACACGCCGCACGAGGTCTGGCTCTACGCCGACCGCATCTGGCTGGAGACGCCGAAGGCCAGGTTCTTCGCCAACTCGCCCGCGCTGGAACTCCTCGATTTTCTCGAGAGGCTCGCCCCCTTCGCTTCGCCCGCACTCATCCTGCGCGACCCGGCGCCGCGGATGGTGCGTTATTGAGCCTCGTGTATAGACCTGTCGTATGCAGGTCGGGCTTCAGGCCGACGCGGCCGCTGCCGTCGGGCCGAAGCCCGACCTGCACGGGGCGTGTCAGCCATTTCCGATTTTCAATAAGTGCGGTTGATTGGCGGTGATGCCAGCCTTCAGCGCCTTCCCCACCTACAAGACTTCGCCACAGAACCGGGGAAAATAATGCACCGCCTTGCCTTGCAAGGCACGCCCGGCATAATGTCGTTTTCCCCCAAGCGACTTCGACATGATCCATACCCCTCCCGGCACCCGGCCCTGAATACCTCGCCAGCGCGCGCTTCATCGATTCCGGCACGGAATTTTTGCGCTGCTTCGCCGTGCCGGCGTAGGCGGCCAAGCCGTCGCCAAAGAAACGAAAATTGCGCCTTATATCCATTTGGGTATAATCCACCATGACGGATCAACCGAGACCGATCTTCTGGGTGGCCTCCTCCAGGAAGGACTTGAGGGCGCTTCCGGGATCGGTGCAGGATGTCTTCGGCTATGCCCTGCACCTGGCCCAGACCGGCCGGAAGCATGAGCAGGCGAAACCGCTCAAGGGGTTTGGCGGCGCGGGCGTGCTCGAGGTCGTCGAAGACTTCCGGAGCGACACCTATCGGGCGGTCTACACAGTCAAATTCGGAGACGCCGTGTATGTTCTGCACTGCTTCCAGAAAAAATCGGGTCGCGGCATCGGTACGCCCAGGCCCGACATCGACCTGATCCGCGAAAGGCTGAAGGCAGCGGAAATGCATGCGAAAGGAACCGGCAAATGAAAATCGAGAAAGGCAGCAACAACGTCTACGCCGACATCGGCATGCCCGACGCCGGCGAAATGCTGGTCAAGGCGCACCTGGCGGCGAAGATCGGCGAGATCGTCAAACAGCGCCACCTGACCCAGCAACAGGCCGCGGAAATTCTCGGCATGACCCAGCCCAAGCTGTCCAACATGCTGCGCGGCCAGTTCCGCGGCATCAGCGAAGCCAGGATGCTCGATTGCCTGAACCGCCTCGGGCGGGATGTCGAGATCGTCGTGAGGAAGGCGACGCGCTCGAAGCATGCCGGCGCGGGCCGCACCAAAGTCGTGTTCGCATGATTCAATTCACACCAAACGGTATCCACATGATCCATACCCCTCCCGGCGCCCGGCCCGAGCCCGGCCCCGAATACCTCGCCAGCGCGCGCTTCATCGATTCCGGCACGGAATCCATCCGCCGCTTCGCGGAGGCAACCGTCGCCGGCGCGACGACCGACATCGAGAAGGCCGTCAGGCTCTTCTACCGCGTGCGCGACGGCTGGCGCTACGATCCGTTCACCATGAGCCTCGACCCGGAGCCCTACGTCGCCAGCAACGTGCTGCAGGCGAAGGCGGCCTACTGCCTGCCCAAGGCGATCCTGCTCGCGGCGGCGGCGCGCGCCGCGGGCATCCACGCCGCGATCGGCCTCTCCGACGTGGAGAACCACCTCACCACGGAGAAGCTGAAGGCCATGATGGGCGGCAAGACGCTGTTCATGCACCACGGCTACGCGGTGCTCTACCTCGGCGGCAAGTGGGTGAAGGCGGCGCCGGCCTTCAACATCGAGATGTGCGAGAAGTTCCACGTGCATCCGACCGAGTTCGACGGCACGGACAACGCCATCTTCCAGGAATACGACATGAAGAACCGCCGCCACATGGAATACGTGCGCGACCACGGCTGCTGGTCGGACTTCCCCTTCGAGAAGGTGATGGCGGACTTCCGCGCGTTTTATCCGGCGGAAGCCTACAAGAGCTTCGATCCGGGCGAGCTGTTCGAGGATGGAGTGAGGATTCCATGAGCGCAGGTAAACTTTTCTCCCCCTTCACGCTGGGCGGCCTCGCGCTGCCCAACCGCATCGTCATGGCGCCGATGACGCGCTGCCGCGCCGCCGGCCCGGCCACCGCGCCGACGCCGATGATGGCGGAGTATTACGGCCTGCGCGCGGAAGCCGGGCTGATCCTCTCCGAGGGCGCGGTGGTGTCGCCGCAGGCGCGCGGCTACGCGTATACGCCCGGCCTCTATTCCGCCGAGCAGGTGGCGGGCTGGCAGGCGGTGACACGGGAAGTTCACCGGCGTGGCGGCCGCATCTTTGCCCAGCTTTGGCACTGCGGCCGCGCCAGCCACGGCAGCGTGCGCGAGGACAATGCGCCGCCGGTGGGGCCGGGCGCCATCGCCGCCAAGGCAAGGGCGCTGGCGCTCGACCGTGCCACCGGTGAGACGGCCTGGCAGCCCTGCGAGCCGCCGCGCGCGCTGTCGACCGCGGAAGTGAAGGGCGTCGTCGGCGAGTTCGCGCAGGCGGCGAAAAACGCCATCGCCGCCGGCTTTGACGGCGTCGAGATCCACGGCGCCAACGGCTACCTGCTCGACCAGTTCCGCTGCCCCATCGTCAACGACCGCACGGACGTCTACGGCGGCCCGCTGGAAAACCGCTGCCGCCTGCACCTGGAAGTTGCGCGCGAAGTGGCGGCCGCCGTCGGTCCGGGACGGACCGGCATCCGCCTCTCGCCGCTGGGCCAGGCCAACGACCTGCAGCCCGATCCCGAGCCGATGGCGACCTACGGCTACCTGGCCGAAGAATTGCAGAAGCTCGGCCTGGCCTACCTGCATCTCTATGACCAGTCGACGAGCTGGATCCACGATCCGTCCAACGAACTGCTGCAGCTGATCCGCGCGAAATTCACGAATGCGCTGATCCTGTGCGGCGGCTTCGACGGCGCCAGGGCCGAGGCGGCGCTCGCCGCCGGCAGCGGCGATCTCGTCGCCATCGGCAAGCCCTTCATCTCCAATCCCGATCTGGTCGGGCGGCTGCGCCGGGGCGCGGAACTCGCGCCGTATGACAGCAAGACCTTCTACACCGGCGGCCGCGACGGCTATCTCGACTATCCGGGGCTTTCCGCATGACGACCTTGACGCCTCCGACATTCGAAGCCCTGAAGATCGAGCTGCTCGACGCCGTCGCCACGATCGAGATGCACCGGCCGGAAAAGGCCAACGCCATGAACCTGCGCATGTGGCTGGAACTGCGCGAGGCCTTCAAGTGGGTGGACGAGGCGTCGCCGGTGCGCGTCGCCGTTCTGCGCGGCAGCGGCCCCTGCTTCACCGCCGGCATCGACCTGGAGCTGCTCGGCAGCGTGCGGCAGGAGATCGCCGACCCCTGCGACGGCCGCGCGCGCGAGAAGCTGCGCCGCCTGATCCTCGACCTGCAGGACAGCCTCACGGCGCTGGAGCGCTGCCGCAAGCCGGTGCTGGCGGCCATCCACGGCCACTGCATCGGCGGCGGCGTGGATCTGATTTGCGCCTGCGACATGCGCTATTGCAGCAATGACGCCACCTTCAGCATCAAGGAAATCGACGTCGGCATGACCGCCGACGTCGGTACCCTGCAGCGCCTGCCGAAGCTGGTCGGCGAGGGCATCGCGCGCGAGCTGGCCTACACCGGCCGCGCCGTCGCCGGCACCGAAGCGAAGGAGATCGGGCTGGTGAACCACAGCTACGCCAGCGCCGGCATGCTCTTCCACGAGGTGGCGAAGATCGCCGCCGCCATCGCGCGGAAGTCGCCGCTCTCCGTCCGCGGCATCAAGGAGATGATCAACTACGCCCGCGATCACTCGGTGCCCGACGGCCTCAATTATGTCGCCACCTGGAACGCCGCCATGCTGATGTCGGAAGACCTCGGCGAGGCGATGGCGGCGGCGCGGGCGAAGCGCGAGCCGAAATTCCGCGACTGAGCGGGCGCAGGCGGGCGGATTCCGGGGAAGACCATCATGGATGCGGGCGGCCCGCTTCTCCAGTTCGTCCAGCAGTGGGGCTATCCCCTGATTTTCCTGGGAGCGCTGCTCGAGGGGGAAACGATTGTCCTGCTCGCCGGGTTGCTCGCCCACGGCGGCCACCTCCATTTCGCGTTCGTCGTTTTGATTGCCGCCGCGGGAGGCTTTGCCG
The DNA here is from genome assembly GCA_039807535.1 of Rhodocyclaceae bacterium. Lineage (GTDB taxonomy): Bacteria > Pseudomonadota > Gammaproteobacteria > Burkholderiales > Rhodocyclaceae > Desulfobacillus. The sequence goes on along the minus strand of JBDHRL010000038.1, from coordinate 10,184 downwards.
GCGACCAGTTCTTCTTCCTGCTCGGGCGCCGCTACGGCGGCCGGCTGCTGGCCAGGTTTCCGCGTCTCGGCAAGGCCGCCGCGCGCGCCGACGGCCTGCTCGTCCGGCATGACGCCCTGTTCATCCTGGCCAACCGCTTTCTCTATGGCTTGCGCATCGCCGGGCCGGTGGCGGTCGGCATGAGCTCCGTTGCGGCCAGGCGTTTCGCCCTGATCAACCTGGCCGGCGCCTTGCTCTGGGCGCTGGCCATAGCCGGGGCCGGTTATGGGTTCGGCCAGGCCATGGAACTTATTCTGGGCGACCTTCGTCGAATCGAGGCGTGGCTGCTGGGCGCCGTCGTCCTGATGGCGGCAGCGGCCTGGACGATCAGACGACTCCGCAAGCCATAGACCTCGGACGCGAACCAGTTCATGAACAGACCGGATGAACGCGACACGGGCGACGACGCGCCCCTGAATTCGAACCTGTCCTCCCATGTGCTGCCCACCTCGGCCACGATGGTCGGCGTGTGCATGACGGTCATAGGGCTCGTCAAGCTGTTTGAAGGCAGCAAGGGCGCGAGCCACATCGACGAGGTTCTCGCCATCGACAGCGTGCTGTTCCTGTTCAGCGCGATGTTTTCCTACCTCTCCGTGCGCACGCCGAAAAAGACCGCAAGGCTCGAGTCCCTGGCGGACACGCTGTTCATGGTCGGGCTGGCCATGATGACGATCACCGGGGTGCTGTTTGCCTTCGAACTGGTCTGAGCCAGAATGAGCCGCCGCATACTGATTCTCGGTGCCGCCGGGCGCGACTTCCACAACTTCAACCTCGTCTACCGCGACGACCCGGCCGCCGAGGTGGTGGCCTTCACCGCCGCGCAGATCCCCGGCATCGCCGGCCGCCGCTATCCGCCGGAACTGGCCGGCCCGCGCTACCCGGAGGGCATCCCGATCCTGGACGAAGCCGACATCGAGTCGATCCTGCGCGAGCGGCGCATCGACGAGGTGGTGTTCGCCTACAGCGACGTGCCGCACGCCCAAGTCATGCACCTCGCCTCGAAGGCGTTGGCGGCGGGCGCCGACTTCAGCCTGCTGGGTCCGGCGCGCACGCAGATCCAGGCCCGCGTGCCGGTCATTGCCGTCTCGGCGGTGCGCACCGGCTGCGGCAAGTCGCAGACGGCGCGCTACCTCTCCGGCCTGCTGAAGCGCAAAGGCGAACGCGTGGCGGTGATCCGCCACCCGATGCCCTACGGCGACCTGGCGCGCCAGGCGGTGCAGCGTTTCGCCGCGCGCGCCGACCTCGATGCCGCCGCGTGCACCGTCGAGGAACGCGAGGAATACGAGCCGCACCTGGCCGGCGGCAGCATCGTCTTCGCCGGCGTGGACTACGTCCGCATCGTCGCCGCGGCCGAAGCCGAAGCCGACCTGATCCTCTGGGACGGCGGCAACAACGACTTTCCCTTCCTGCGGCCGGACCTGCACATCGTGCTGGTCGATCCGCTGCGTCCGGGGCACGAGACCGGCTACCATCCGGGCGAGGCGGTGCTGCGCATGGCCGACGTGATCGTCGTCGCCAAGAGCGACGCCGCGCCGGCGGCCGACGTGCGCCGCGTGATGGAATCGGCGCAGGCCGTCAATCCGCGCGCCGTGATCGTTTGCGCCGCCTCGCCGGTGCGCCTCGACGACGAGGAAGCGGTGCGCGGCCGCCGCGTGCTGGTGGTGGAGGACGGCCCGACGCTGACCCACGGCGGCATGCCCTGGGGCGCAGGGCACGCCGCCGCCCTGCAGGCCGGCGCCGTGATCGTCGATCCGCGGCCCTTCGCCGGGCCGGCCATCCGCGCGATCTATTCGCGCCACCCGCACATCGGCGAAGTGCTGCCGGCGACCGGCTATTCCCGCGAGCAGCTCGACGCCCTGCGCCAGACCATCAACGCCACGCCGGCCGACCTGGTCGTCTCGGCCACGCCGATCGACCTGGCGGCGCTGATCCAGGTACACAAGCCGGTGGTGCGCGCCCGCTATGAGTTCGCGGAAATCGAAACGCCGGGGCTGGCCGGCGCGGTGGACGCCTTTCTCGCCTGCTGAAAGTCAGTCTCCGCGGCACGGCGCCGCAACGTCTTCACGCGGCAGCCAGCGCATGGCGCACGTCGTCAAGCAGGTCTTCGGGGTCTTCGAGGCCGGCCGAGATGCGCACCAGGCCCTCGCCGATGAGGTGTTCGCGCCGTTCTTCCGGCGTGTAGAAGGAGTGCGTCATGCTGGCCGGGTGCTGCGCCAGGCTCTCGGCGTCGCCGAGGCTGACGGCACGGGTGATCAATTGCAGCGCGTTCATGAAGCGGCGGCCCGCCTCGATGCCGCCCTTGAGTTCGAAGGCGACCATGCCGCCGGGCAGCTTCATCTGCCGGCGCGCGAGTTCGCGCTGCGGGAACGCGGCCAGCCCCGGGTAGTGGCAGACCTCGACTTTTTCATGCGCGGCCAGGCATTCGGCGATGGCCTGGGCGTTGCTGCTGTGGCGCTCCATGCGCAGCGCCAGCGTCTTCAGGCCGCGCAGGATGAGGAAGGCGTCCTGCGAGGAGAGCACGGCGCCGGTCATGTCCTTGATGCCGTAGAAGCGCACCTGGTTCAGCGACTCCTGCGGGCCGACGATGGCGCCGGCGATGAGGTCGCCGTGGCCGCCGAGGTATTTCGTCGCCGAGTGCACGACGTAGTCGGCGCCGAGTTCGATGGGCCGCTGCAGGTAGGGCGTACAGTAGGTGTTGTCCACCACCACCTTCGCGCCGTGGCGATGGGCGATGGCGGAAATCGCCGCGATGTCCACCAGCCGCATGTTGGGGTTGGCCGGCGACTCGAAGAACACCACCCTGGTCTGCGCGCCGATGGCGGCCTCCAGCTTGGACGGCTGCGCCAGGTCGACGTGGGTGATCTTCACGCCGAACTTGGCCAGGCCGTGGTTGAAGAAGCCGAAGGTGCAGCCGTAGAGCGTCTTGTCGGCGATCACCTCGTCGCCCGGCGACAGCAGGGTCCACATCAGCGAAGTGGTGGCGCCCATGCCGGAGGCGGTGACCAGCGCCGCCTCGCCGCCTTCGAGGTCGGCGAGGCGGTCCTCCAGCAGGCAGGTGGTGGGGTTGCCGACGCGCGAGTAGACGAAGCCGGCCTGCTCGCCGGCAAAGCGCGCGCTGCCGTCTTCCACCGTGGGGAAGGCGTAGGTCGAGCTGAGGTAGATCGGCGGATTGACGGAGCCGTGGCCCGCGTAGGGATCGTAGCCGTGATGGATGGCGCGGGTGGTGAAGCCCTTGCCGGGTGTCTTGGATTGCGTCATCGATGGTTCCCCTTATTCGAGCGGCAGGCGCTCGCGGTGCGCGAAGCCCAGCGTGTTGTCGATGAGATGGATGTCATTCGGCACGAATTCGTACCAGCGGATCCTGTCGAGCGCTTCGAGAAGCTTGCGCGGCACGCCGGCGCCGCCGCCGATGAGCGGATAGCGTTTTTGATAGAGCGCGCGCACCCGCGCCTCGTCCTCGCGGGCGACTTCGCGCACCGTGCCTTCGAATTGCAGGCCGCGGATGCCGGGCCAGTCGTCGTAGTCGCGCTGGATGGCGGCGGCGGCGCGCGGATCGGCCGCGAGGTGCTGCGCGTGGCGCGTGCTCGGCGCGGAGAGGAAGTACAGGCGCAAATCGGCGCGGGCGTAGAACACCGCGGCTGCCCACGGGCCGTCGCGTCCGACCGTGGCCAGGGTCATGACGTGGTGTTCGTCGAGAAAGGCGCGCACGCGGCTTTGCAGGTCGGCGCTCATCCGGGTGTCCCGGGCGGCCCTAGGCGGAGACGCCGTTTTTCAGCCGGCGCCCGGGCGCCGCCTTGTCCGGCCTGTCCCCCTCCTGCATGCGCTTCAGGCGGTAGGCGAGCTGCGGACGGGTGATGCCGAGCAGGCGCGCTGCCGAGGAGAGGTTGCCCCTGGCCTTGGCCACCGCCCCTTCCAGCAGCATCGACTCCACTTCGTCGAGGGTGAATACGCCGTTGAGCACCGACTCGCACAGCTTCTCGCCCGGCTGCCAGCCGCGCGCGAGGTCGCCATGCGCGTCCAGTCCCAGATCGGGCGACGGGCTGTCGCGCCCGACGAGAAAAAGGTGCTCGGCCTCGACGCGCGTGCCGTGCGGCGCGATGATCACGGCCCTTTCGATGACGTTCTGCAGCTCGCGGATGTTGCCCGGCCAGCTGTAGGAGAGCAGTGCGCGCTTGGCCTTGTCGGTGAAACCGCGCAGCTTCTTGCCGTGGAGGGTCGCGTATTTGTCGAGAAAGGACTTCGACAGCGGCGAGATGTCGTCCCTGCGCTCGCGCAGCGGCGGTATGTGGACCTGATAGGCATTCAGGCGGTAGTAGAGATCGAGGCGGAACTTTCCGTCCTTGACGAGCCTGGCCAGGTCGGCGTTGGTGGCGGCCACCACGCGCACGTCCACCTTGCGCGGCTTCTGGTCGCCGAGCCGCTCGATCTCGTGCTCCTGCAGCACGCGCAGGAGCTTGGCCTGCGCCGGCAGCGGCAGATCACCGATTTCGTCGAGGAACAGCGTGCCGCCGCTGGCGCGCTCGAAGCGGCCGGGGCGCGAGGACTGCGCACCGGTGTAAGCGCCCTTCTCGACGCCGAACAGTTCCGACTCGACCAGCTCCTGCGGGATCGCCGCGCAGTTCACCGCGACGAAAGGCTCCGTCGCGCGCGGCCCCATCTCGTGCAGGCTGCGCGCAAAAAGCTCCTTGCCGACGCCGGTTTCGCCGAGCAGCAGCACGGGAATCTGGCTGTCGGCCGCCTGCTTGAGCAGACCGTAGGCGGAGCGCAAGCCGGGCGAGAGGCCGATCATGTATTCGGGCAGCGATTCTTTCGCACCGATGGACGAGCGCAGATGGGTGACCTGGGTCTGCAGATCGATCAGCTGGTCGGCGATGGATTCCGGGTTGTAGTAGCGCAGGTGCGTCTCGGCGTTGTCCCATTCCTCGACCGGCTTGCCGACGATGCGGCAGTTGTTGCTGCCGGCACCGACGCACTCCACTTCCTGATAGAGGATGCGCCGGCCCATGAAGGCCGAGGTGTAGCCCGAAGCGTAGCCGATCTGCGTCCAGCACACCGGCTCGTGATGGATGCCGTAATACTGCCGGTGCCACTGCCCTTCCCAGGAGTTCTCCCAGAGGAATTCGCCGTAGAAGCGGCCGCGCGGCCGGTCCATCTCGAGGCGGATCGGCGTCACCCGCACGATGCCCTCGAGCGTATGCAGCTTCGGGCCGATCATGAAGGCGTCCATGTCGCTGACGCCCTGCGCCTGCCGGCGCGCGAGTTCCGCGTCGCGCATGCCCGAGGCGTAGCCCATGCGGGTGAGCAGCCCGCGCGCCCGCTCCATGCCGAGGCTGTCGATGAGTTCCTTGCGCAGCAGGGCCTGTGCCTCCGCATGCACCAGCAGCATGCGGTGCTCGTGCAGCCAGATCTGCCCGGTCTCGGCGTCGAAGTGTATGTGCGAACGCATGTCGTCGGCCGCCTTTGCGACCGAGGTCAGTTTGCGCATTTCTGCCTCCTCGTTGTTGCCGCTCGCGATTTTTTATCAATTGGTGAAGCGTCGCTGGGCGGCTGATGCTGCAGCCGTGTCGGAATCTGCCGGGGAAGGTGCCGCAAATGCACCAAATGGTCAAATCCTACTCCAACTCGGGCCTGATTTGATCAAAACGTAAAGCGCGATCAGGGCATAAACGTCGCTCGCGGCTGCTGCACCGCAATGTTTCCGGGTTGGCGCGGCGGGTTTCCGTCTGCGGTTCTCCATTCCCCACGATCGATTCCCCGGCTACGCATTCCGCATGTTGCGACGCACATGGCACATCGCTTGCACTAAAGCCTCCCACGCACAGCTGCGCACCACGTATGCGCGGCACAAGTTCATATCTAAACAATCACCGCATGGAGGAGTAGCCGAAATGAAGTTTCCTGTTCCGCATGACGTGAAGGCCCAAACCATTCCCGGCACCGAAGGCTGGGAGCGCATGTATCCGTACCAGTACCAGTTTGTCACCGACGATCCGGTGCGCAACCAGTACGAGAAGGAGACGTTCTGGTTCTACGATGGCCTGCACTATCCCGAGCCGCTGTATCCCTTCGACACCATCTGGGACGAGGCCTGGTATCTGGCCCTGTCGCAGTTCAACAACCGCATCTTCATGGTGCCGCCGGTGCGCGGCGTCGACCATCGCATGATCAACGGCTATGTCTACATTTCGCCGGTGCCGGTGAAGAACCCCGAGGAGATCGGCAGCCGCGCGCCGCACTTCATGGAGCGCGCCGGCTACTACTACAAGAACTGGGACGAGCTGGAAAAGAAGTGGAAGGTGAAGATGGAAGCCACCATCCGCGAACTGGAAAAGCTCGAGATTCCGCGCCTGGCCGACATGGAAGATCTATCCGTCGTCACCGACGCCGTCGGCGAATCGAAGGGCTACCACCTGCTGAAGAACTACGACGACCTGATCAACCTCGGCATCAAGTGCTGGCAGTACCACTTCGAGTTCCTCAACCTGGGCTATGCCGCCTACGTCTTCTTCCTCGACTTCGTGCAGAAGCTTTTCCCGAGCATCCCGGCGCAGCGCGTGACGCAGATGATCTCCGGCATCGACGTCATCATGTATCAGCCCGACGAGGAACTGAAGAAGCTCGCCAAGAAGGCCATCGAGCTGGGCGTGGACGGTGCGGTCACCTTCAGCCAGGAATGGACCGAGGTCGAGGCGGCGCTGAAGAAGCTGCCGAAGGGGGTCGAATGGCTGACCTCGCTCAATCTTTCGCGCGAGCCCTGGTTCAACGTGTCGACCGGCACCGGCTGGTTCCACCACGACCGCTCCTGGAACGATGCGATGAACATTCCTCTCTCCGGCATCCAGACCTACATCCAGAAGGTCAAGCAGGGTGTCAACATCGAGCGGCCGGTGGAGCAGGTGCGCGCCGAGCGCGACCGCATCACCGCCGAGTACCGCGGCCTGATCGAGAAGGAGGAGGACCGCAAGCAGTTCGACGAACTGCTCGGCTGCGCCAAGACGGTGTTCCCCTATGTGGAAAACCACCTCTTCTACGTCGAGCACTGGTTCCACTCGGTGTTCTGGAACAAGATGCGCGATGTCGCCGCGATCATGAAGGAGCACGGCGTCATCAAGGATGTCGAGGACGTCTGGCTGCTGCGCCGTGACGAGATCAAGCAGGCGCTGTGGGACATCGTCACCGCCTGGGCCACCGGTGTCACGCCGCGGGGGACGCAGACCTGGCCGAAGGAAATCGAGTGGCGCAAGGGCGTCATGGCCAAGTTCAAGGAATGGAAGGCGCCGCCCGCCATCGGCACCGCGCCGGAGGTGATCCAGGAGCCGTTCACCATCGTACTCTGGGGCGTCACCAACTCGTCGCTGGCCGACTGGGCCTCGGTGGCGGAGGTCAAGGACTTGTCCACCGTCAAGGAGTTCAAGGGCTTTGCCGGCAGCCCCGGCATCGCCGAGGGCAAGGCGCGCGTCTGCCGCACGGTGGACGAGATCCGCCAGCTGCAGGAGGGCGAGATCCTCGTCGCACCGACGACCTCGCCGTCGTGGGCGCCGGCTTTCGCCAAGATCAAGGCCTGCGTCACCGATGTCGGCGGCGTCATGAGCCATGCGGCGATCGTCTGCCGCGAGTACGGCATGCCGGCGGTGGTCGGCACCGGCCACGCGACCAAGATCATCGAGACGGGCATGACGATCCGTGTCGATGGCTCTTCCGGCGCCATCACGGTTGCGCGCTGATTCGACGGGAGCGGCAATGGCAACACAACGCAACACGGCTGCCGGGGCCGGGGCATCAGCGGCCCCGCAGCTGTGCTGGTTCGAGGAAGTGCGCAAGGAGGATGTCGCGCTGGTTGGCGGCAAGTGCTCCTCGCTCGGCGAACTGATCAATTCCGGCGTGCGCGTGCCGCCGGGCTTCGCGCTGACCACCCATGGCTACGCGCGCTTCATGCGCGAAGCCGGGGTGAGCGGCGAGATTCCCGGCATGCTCGCCGATGTCGTGCACGACGACCTCGACCGGCTCGAACTGGCCAGCAGGTCGATCCGCGAGATGATCGAGTCCCACCCCTTCGCCTGGGAACTGGAAGACGCCATTGCCGAGTATTACCGCAAGCTCTCCGTGCGTTGCATGGTTCCGGCGGTCCCGGTGGCGGTGCGCTCCAGCGCCACCGCCGAGGATCTGCCCGGCGCCAGTTTCGCCGGTCAGCAGGACACCTATCTGTGGGTGCGCGGCGTGGACGACCTGCTGCACCACGCCCGCCGCTGCATTTCCAGCCTGTTTACGGCGCGGGCGATCTCTTATCGCATCAAGATGGATTTCCCGCATGAGGACGTCGCCCTCTCGGTCGGCTTCCAGAAGATGGCCAACGCCTATACGGCGGGCGTGATGTTCACGCTCAATCCGGCCAACGGCGACCGCTCCGTGATCGCCATCGATTCGAATTTCGGCTTCGGCGAGTCGGTCGTCTCGGGCGAGGTGACGCCGGACCATTTCGTGGTGAACAAGATCACACTCGACATCCTCGAGCGCACCATCTGCAGCAAGGGAATCACCTACACGGTGGACACGAAGACGCAGAAGTCCGTGAAGATAGAGACGCCCTACGAGCGGCAGAACGTGCAGTCGATCATCGACGAGGAGATCATCGAACTGGCGCGCATGGGCAAGGCCATCGAGAAGCACTACGGCCGGCCGATGGACATCGAGTGGGCGGTGGACAAGGACCTGCCCGCCGGCGGCAACATCTTCATCCTGCAGGCGCGACCGGAAACCGTCTGGAGCGAGAAGCGCGAGAAGGAGGCTGCCGAGGCGCCGAGGGCCACTTCGGCCATGGACTTCATCCTGTCCAGCCTGCTGACGGGGAAGAAGGTTTCATAAGGATTCGAAATGACCGACACCTTGTGGGATAGCCACGTCATTCCCGCGAAGGCGGGAATCCATTGTGCCGCTCAATGCGTGCATGGGTCCCCGCTTCCGCGGGGACGACGAATCAACGGGAGCTTCCTGTGATCATACGCAACTGGATGCAGCACAACCCGACGCTGGTGGACGGCGACACCCTGGTGTCCGAAGCCAAGCGCATCCTGACCGAGCACAATCTGCAGGCCCTGCCCGTGGTGGATGCGGGCCGTCTGCGCGGCATGCTGACCCGTCAGCACTGCCTGCGCGTATCGCATTTCGTTGCCCGCACGCAGAACCCCGACGAATACCACTTCTTCGCCAACCGTCTCAAGGTGAAGGACATCATGGTGCGCAACCCGGCCACGCTGGAAGCCACCGACACCATGGAGGAATGCCTGCGCCGCGGCCAGGAACTCGGGGTCGGCCAGTTTCCGGTGATGGACGGCGGCAAGGTGGTCGGCGTCATCTCCTCGAAGGAGATCTTCTCGCTCGCCGCCCATTTTCTTGGCGCCTGGGAAAAGCGCTGCGGCGTCACGCTCGGACCGATGCAGATCCGGCCCGGCACCATCGGCCGCATCGCCGACCTGGTGGAGGGGGCCGGCGCCGAGGTACAGGCCATCTATCCGATCGCGCGCGGCGAGGGCGGCGGCAACGGCCACCCGCACGAGCGCAAGGTCATCGTGCGCTTCCACGCCGCCGAACTGAAGAAGGTGATGGCCGTGCTGGAGGCCGCCGACTTTCGCGTCATCGAGTCCGTCGATGCGCACTGCGAAAAACATTAACCGACAGGAGACTTGAGCAATATGGATTTGCGCTATTTCATCAACCAGTGTGAAGCGGCCGGCGAACTGCACCGCATTCAGACCGAGGTGGACTGGAACATGGAGATTTCCCACATCTCCAAGCTGACCGAGGAGCAGAAGGGTCCCGCCCTGTACTTCGAGAACGTCGCCGGCTACAAGACCCCGGTGTTCACCGGCGCCTTCGCCACCACCAAGCGCCTGGCCATCATGCTCGGCCTGCCGCACGACTACACGCTGTGCCAGTCGGCCCAGGCCTGGATGAAGAAGACGATCACCGCCGAGGGCCTCATCAAGGCGAAGGAGGTCAAGGATGGCCCGGTGCTGGAGAACATCATTTCCGGCGACAAGGTCGACCTCAACATGTTCCCGGTGCCGAAGTTCTTCCCGCTCGACGGCGGGCGCTACATCGGCACCACGGTGTTCGTCGTGCTGAAGGATCCCGAGACGGGCGAGACC
>JBDHRL010000037.1:0-20939 GCA_039807535.1 Rhodocyclaceae bacterium | reverse complement strand
ATTCTTGGAGCGGGTGAAGGGAATCGAACCCTCGTATGCAGCTTGGGAAGCTGCCGTTCTGCCATTGAACTACACCCGCGAACGGCGCCATTCTACCTGTTAGAATTCCGGCATGGAAATCAGCGTCAATGGCGAGCAGCGTCGCGTGGCGGACGCGCTTTCGGTGGCGGAATTGCTGCGCGGCATGGGACTGGAAGGCAGGCGCCTGGCGGTCGAGCGCAACGGCGAGATCGTGCCGAAGAGCGGGCATGCCGCCACGCAACTCGCCGCGGGCGACCGCATCGAGATCGTCGTCGCCGTTGGCGGCGGCTAAACAATCATGTCATTCCCGCGAAAGCGGGAATCCACGCGGCGTATGGATTCCCGCTTTCGCGGGAATGACGAACCTGGCGAGACCTGTATGCAAGACTCCCTCATCATCGCCGGCAAGGCGTACCACTCGCGCCTGCTCGTCGGCACCGGCAAGTACAAGGATTTCGCTCAGACCCGCGCGGCCGTCGAGGCCTCGGGTGCCGAGATCGTCACGGTGGCGATCCGCCGCACCAACATCGGCCAGGAGCCGGGCCAGCCGAGCCTGCTCGACGTCCTGCCGCCGTCGAAATACACCCTGCTGCCGAACACCGCCGGCTGCTACACGGCGGAGGACGCCGTGCGCACGCTGCGCCTGGCGCGCGAGCTGCTCGACGGCCACGACCTCGTCAAGCTGGAAGTGCTGGGTGATGCGCAGACGCTGTTCCCCGACATGCCGCAGACCTTGCGTGCCGCCGAGACGCTGGTGAAGGACGGCTTCAAGGTGATGGTGTACTGCGCCGACGACCCGATCCAGGCCAAGCGCCTCGAGGAGATCGGCTGCGTGGCGGTGATGCCGCTGGCGTCCCTCATCGGCTCCGGCATGGGCATCCTCAATCCGTGGAACCTGCGCCTGATCATCGACAACGCGAAAGTGCCGGTGCTGGTCGATGCCGGCGTCGGCACGGCCTCGGATGCCGCCATCGCCATGGAGCTGGGCTGCGACGGCGTGCTCATGAACACGGCGATCGCCGGCGCGCAGGACCCGGTGCTGATGGCCTCCGCCATGAGGAAGGCGGTGGAGGCCGGACGCGAGGCGTTCCGCGCCGGCCGCATGCCGAGGAAACGCTACACCGCCGCACCGAGTTCGCCGGCCGGCGGCTTGATCGGCAAAAGCTGATCAGGCGGCCGGCGCCGCCTTTTCCCTGAGCAGATCGGCCAGGTCCGCCGGCGGCAAGGGCCTGGAGAACAGGAAGCCCTGCATCTCGTCGCAGTCGCTCTCGGTCAGGAAGGCGCGCTGCGCCTCGTTTTCGACGCCTTCCGCCACCACCGACAGGCCCATGCTGTGCGCCAGCGCGATCACCGAGCGGGTGATGGCGACGTCGTCGGGGTCGTTGGGCACGTCGCGCACGAAGGAGCGATCCACCTTCAGGCAGTCCACCGGGAAGCGCTTCAGCACCGCCAGCGAGGAATAGCCGGTGCCGAAGTCGTCGATGGCGATGTGCACGCCGAGCCGGCGCAACTCCGTGAGCGTGGCGATGGCGCGCTCGACATTCTGCATGACCATGCTCTCGGTGATCTCCAGCTCGAGGTATTCCGGCAGGAAGTCGGGCTGGTCGATGAGCGTGCGGATGCGTTCGGCGAGGCCGTGCTGCTGGAACTGGCGCGGCGAGAGATTGACGGCGATGCGCAGCGGCGGCAATCCCTGTTCCTGCCACAGCCGCGCCTGCCGGCAGGCGCGCGCGATGACCCATTCCCCGACCTCCAGGATCAGCCCGGTCTCCTCGAGGACGGGGATGAACTTGCTGGGCGGCACGAGTCCCAGTTCCGGGCTGCGCCAGCGCAGCAGGGCTTCCACACCGGTGATGGCACCGCTGCGCAAATCCACCTTGGGCTGGTAGTGCAGCACGAATTCATCCCTTTCCAGGGCGTGATGCAGTTCGGCGCCGACCTCCAGCCAGTCGGCGGCGGCGCGGTTCATCTCGGGATCGAAGAAGCGATACTGGCCGCGGCCGGCATGCTTGGCGGCGTACATGGCCTTGTCGGCCGACATCAGGAGCGCCTGAGCGCTGTCGCCGTCCTGCGGATAGAGGGCGAAGCCGAGGCTTGCGCCGGGCACGATCTCGCGTCCGTCGAGGATCACCGGCGGCGTGAGCGCGTCCAGCAGCTTCTGCGCCACGACCGTGGCATCCTCGGGGCGGACCAGTTCGGTGAGTACCACGACGAACTCGTCGCCGCCCTGGCGGGCGACCGTATCGCTGCCGCGCAGGCAGCCGGAAAGGCGGCGCGCGATCTCCTTCAGCAGGTCGTCTCCGGCGTCGTGGCCGAGCGTGTCGTTGATCACCTTGAAGCGGTCCAGATCGACGAAACCGACCGCCATCAGGCCGCCGTTGCGTCGCGCGTGCGCCAGCGCCTGACCGAGGCGGTCGTTGAGGAGGTTGCGGTTGGGCAGGCCGGTCAGCGTGTCGAAGCTCGCCATCTCGGAGAGCTTCTGCTCGAAGCGCTTGCGCTCGGAGATGTCCTGCAGGATGCCGGTCATGCGCAACGGACCGGTGTCGTGGTACTCCATTTCGGCCTTGGTGTGCACCCAGCGCATCTGTCCGTCGGGCAGCAGGATGCGAAACTCCTGTTCCGCGAACAGGGCCTCTCCGGCAGCCACGGCGGACAGCTTCTCCCGCAGCGCGGTGCGGTCGTCGACATGGGTGCGCTCCAGAACCAGGTCGAAATTCGGTTCCGTCTCGTGGGGCGGCAAGCCAAAAATTCGGTAGGTCTCGTCGGACCACTGGAAGGTTCGCGTGCGCATGTCCCACTCCCAGCTGCCGACATGGGCGAGGGATTCGGCGCGGCCGAGCAGGGCCTCGTTGCGCCGCAGCGCGGCCTCCGCCTCGTTGCGCGCCTTCTCGGCGCGCAGGGCGGCGACGGCATGGGCGATGTTTTCCGCCAGGCTCTCGATCAGGCCGCATTCGGCCTCGCCGAAGGTATCGTTTCTCGCGTAGATGGCCAGAGCGCTCTCGACCCTGCCGTCGATGGCCAGGGGCAGCGCGCCGCAGGCGCTGAAGTTGCGCTTCTGCGCCTGATCGCGCCAGCTCGCGTAGCGCGGATCGCTCAGCACGTCGCGCACGATGCAGGGCGTGCCGCTGCTCAGGGCGCGGCCGACGGCGCCTTCGCCGCCCGGATGCGTCGCGTCCCAGTTGACAAGGCCGAGATCGAAGGGCTCGCGCACCAGGGCGTCGCCGGCGCTGGCGCACAGCGTGACCGATTTGGCCCCGTCGAGTCCCTTGACGGCGATTCCGGCGAAAATGTACCCGCCGGCGCCGACGATGATTTTGCAGACGCGCTGCAGCAGATCGGCTTCGCTGGCCGATTCGCGCGCCGCGCGGGTGACCTCGGAGAGCAGCAGCAGGGCGCGGTTGGTGCGCTGCAACTCGTTCTCACGCAGCACCTGGGCGGTGATGTCCTGGACGGAGCCGATGACCCTGACAGGCCGGCCCTCCAGGGCTTCCGTCTCGCAAATCATCTGCACGTGGCGGATCAGGCCGCCCTCCCAGACTACGCGGTGATTGAGTTTTGTCGACGAGACTTCGTCGTGCAGCAAGGCCCGGATGCCCTGGTTGACGTTGTCGCGGTCGTCCGGGTGGATGCGCGCAATGGCGGCTTCCATGCCGGGCTCGATCTCGCCCGGCTGGTAGCCGAGGATGTGGAACATCTGGTCCGACCAGCGCACTTCGCGGGTGAGGAGGCCCCACTCCCAGCTGCCGACATGGGCGATATGCTGCGCGCGGTCGAGAATGGATTCGCTGCGCCGCAGCGCGGTTTCCGCCTGCGCGCGGCGCTCGGCATCCCGCAGGGCACCGATGCCATGGCTCACGTCGGCGGAGAGATCCTCGAGCAGGGCGCATTCTTCCTTGCCGAAGGCGTCCTCCGTGGCGGCGTAGATGACCAGCACGGCCCGCACGGCGCCTTCGATGCGCAGGGGAAAGGCCGCCACCGAGGCGTAGCCGCGCTCCAGCAGGCGGATGCGCCAGGGGGCCATGGCGGCGTCGCGGGCGATGCTGCGCAGGATGACCGGCCGCCCGCTGCGGAGGGCCGTGCCGGCCGCGCCCAGGCCGGTGGGCGACTCGTCCCATGTGATCACAGCCTCGTTCAGGTAGCCGTCTTCGAAGCCGTCCCAGGCCGCCGGATGCACGGTCTTTGCCGCATCGTGCTCGGCGTAGCCGATGAAGGCGAAGCGGTAGCCGCCGGTCTGGATGATGCAGCGGCAGATCGCCTGCAGCAGTTCGATCTGGCTGTCCGCCTGGCGCATGATCTGGTTGGCTTCGGACCGGAGCCGCAGCGCACGATTGATGCGGTTCAGCTCTGCCTCGCGGCGGACATGCAGGGAAATGTCCTCGACGAAGAGGGTCATGGCCGTACCGCTTGCCGTATGGCGCACGCCGACGTTCAGGCCGGCGAGGAATTCGCTGCCGTCCTTGCGCCGGGCGAGCATGCGTTCGCCCTGGATGACGTCATTGGCAGACACCTGGTCGATGAATTCATTGCGGCGGCGGATGTGCTTGTCGCGCACGCGGTCCGGCACCAGCTGCTCGAGCGGGGCGCCGGTGAGCTCACCCGGCGCGTAGCCGAACAGCTCTTCGGCGCGCCGCGTCGCCAGGCCGATGACGCCCCCCCGGTCGAAGACGATCGCGCCCTGCGGCGCGGCATCGAGGATGGTGCGATAGTCGAGGGTCAGCGTGTGCTTGTCGGACTCGACGCGCTGCAGCCGGCGCCTGGCGACCCAGACCAGCGCGGCAAAGGTGGCGAAGCCGAGTGACACGAACAGGACTGCGCCCGGGTGCAACCGGGAGGATGCGTCCTGCCAGCGCATGACCAGGGCCAGCAGCAACAGCAGCGCGGCGATCAGCGCCGAGGCGCGCGCGATGGCTTGCGAACTGGACGGTGGAGTCGGCATGGCGTGACCGGTCTTGTCTTTACTGAGCCTGACGCAGGGGCTAGACTGCCAGTCCCTTATAACGGGCAACTCCCCGGGATCTTGAGGAGCATTGCTTGCCGGTTCGCGCTTGCATGAACATTTCCCCGAATCGACCCATCCGCAGCTATGTGCTGAGACAGGGGCGGGTATCCGGCGCCCAGGCACGTGCGCATCGGGATCTGCTTCCCCGGTATGGAATAGCCTTTTTAAATCAGCCACTTGATCTTGCGGCCGTGTTCGGGCGGGCGGCCCCGAAAATCCTCGAAATAGGCTTCGGCATGGGGGAGACCACGGCCGCGATTGCTGCGGCGCACCCGGAAAACGATTATCTTGGCATCGAGGTGCACACGCCCGGCGTGGGCAGCCTGCTCAAGCAGATCGGCGAGCGCGGTCTGTCGAACCTGCGCCTGATCCAGCACGATGCGGTGGAAGTGCTGCGGGAAATGATCGCGCCGGGCGCGCTCGATGGCGCCCACATCTTCTTTCCCGATCCCTGGCCGAAAAAACGCCACCACAAGCGCCGTCTCGTGCAGACTGACTTTGTCGCCCTGCTGGCGGACCGGCTCAAGCCGGGCGGCTACCTGCACCTCGCAACCGATTGGGAAGAGTATGCCGAGCAGATGCTGGCCGTCCTCACCGCCGAGCCGCAATTGGAGAACACGGCGGACGGCTACGCACCGAGGCCGGAATACCGCCCGCAAACCAAATTCGAAACGCGCGGCCTGAAGCTCGGACACGGCGTCCGGGACATCGTATTCAGGAAGAAATGAGCGCCGTCCGCCGGGCCACCCCAAGGGCGGCGCAGTCAACTACAAGGAGCCGCGCAGCGGCGAACAACCGTCACCCCCTTCCCGGGGAAGGGGGTTGGGGGGAAGGCAGTCAATGACGGAACGCTACGACGAACACTACATCAGCAGCGTCACCGCGCTGGGCGACACCCATGAAGTCGTCACCAGCCAGGCGGTGTTCACCCGCAACGGCATCAAGCTCGTCGACAAGGGCGCGCGCATCAACTCCGCCTTCCGCGAGAAGCTGGTGCAGCACAAGCTGCTGCCGCCCATCGACCAGTGCCTCACGGTCGCCAACGGCGTCAGCCAAACCGGCCTGCGCGAGCGCGCCCGCGAGATCCTCGACACCGAGCCGCGCTTCCAGCTGTTGCGCTCGGCCCTGCCCGGCATCGAGCGCCTGCTCAACGCCATCTATGCCATGCCGCTGGCCCCGGCGCTGGCCTTCAAGCTGACCGTGGCGCGCGAGCAGCGGCCGGAGATCTACGAGCACAGCGTGCAGATGACGCTGATCGCCCTGTTCCTTGCCATCAAGAGCCGGCTGCCCGACCGCGACCTGGCCATCGCCGCCGCCGCCGGCATGCTGCACGACATCGGCGAGCTGCACATCGATCCCGGTCTGCTGCGGCCCGGCCGCCGCCTCGAGGGCGCCGAGCTGCGCCACGTCTATGCCCATCCGATGACGGCCTACCTGATCCTGCAGGAATTCCCGCAATTCCACCCGGAAATCAGCACCGCGGTGTTCGAGCACCACGAGCGCCTCGACGGCAGCGGCTATCCGCGCGGCCTGAAGGGCGAGGAGATCGGCCCCGTCGGGCAGATCCTCATGCTGGCCGAGGCGGTCACCACGCTGTTCGAGAAGAGCTGGCGCACCCACGGCGCCTCGCGTCTGTCGGTCATGCTGAAGATGAACCGCCGCAAGTTCGACCGCGAGCTGATCGACCACCTGGTCGGCCTGCTGCACGGCGGCCAGCCGCAGGGCCTCGACAGCATGGGCGAGGTTTCCGCCGAGGCGGTCGTCGCCCAGCTCGACCAGCTCGCCGAGATCTTCCGCAACTGGCACGGCGCCTATCAGGGCTGCACGGTGGACACGCCGAAGATCGCCGAGGCGCCGCTGGTGGCCTTCGTCAATGAGCGCATCACCGGCCTCGAGCGCACCCTGCTCGAAACCGGCTTCCATCCCGACGAGCTGGCGGCGCTGACCGCCGGCATCGAGGACGACGCCGTGGCGCTGGCGGAAATGCAGCTGATGGTGCGCGAATCGCGCTGGCAGGTGAGCGACATCCTCAACGAGGTGAACCGCCGCGGCGCCGAGCTCGCCACCGACGCCGCCGGCCGCGCCCTCGTCGACGGCTGGATCAGGCGCACCGGGGCGCTGCTGCAGGGCTGATCAGCCCCGCAGAAATATCTGCAACAAATCGTTGAGGAAGCGCCGGCCGCGTTCGGTCGGCGCGATGCGCTCCACCGTCACGTCCAGCAGCCCCTTCGCCGCCGCCATTTCGAGCTGCGGCCGGATCGCTTCCAAAGTCAGTCCCGTCCGTTCGGCGAAGAGCCGCGCCGGGAAACCTTCCGTCAGGCGCAGGGCATTCATCATGAACTCGAAGGGCAGATCCGCGACGCCGACCGCATGCGCTTCCTGCACGGCGTCGCCGCGTTCTGCCGCCTGCAGGTAGGCCTGCGGCTGCTTGTGCTTCATCGTGCGCCGCACGATGTTCATGACAGCCCACCCCCCATCCCCCGCCCCGTGGGCGGGGGTGACGTCTGTTCGGCCGTGCGTCGCACTGCCCCCACCCGGCTGGCTTGCCCCGCCTTGGGGCGGCCCGGCGGCGGGGCTGTGCGAGGAAATCTTGCCGTGCGCGCCGGCGCCGATGCCGAGGTAGTCGCCGAACAGCCAGTAGTTGAGGTTGTGGCGGCACTCGAATCCCTTGCGCGCGAAGGCCGAGGTTTCGTAGTGGCCGTAGCCGCACGCGGCGAGCGTCGCCTCCACCGCGTCCTGCATCCGCGCCGCGAGGTCGGCATCCGGCAGCGGCGGCGGCTTGAGGAAGAAGACGGTGTTCGGCTCCAGCGTCAGGTGGTAGGCCGACAGGTGCGGCGTGCCGAAGGCCGCCGCCGCCGCGATGTCGGCGCGCGCCTCCGCCAGGGTCTGCCCGGGCAGGGCGTACATCAGGTCGAGGTTGACGTTGTCGAAGTGGGCCAGCGCGAGGTCGACGGCGCGGCGCGCCTCGTCCGCGTCGTGGATGCGGCCGAGCGCGGCGAGGGCGCGCGGATTGAAGCTCTGCACGCCGACGGAGAGGCGATTGACGCCGGCGGCGCGGTAGCCGGCGAAGCGCGCCGCCTCGGCCGTGCCGGGGTTGGCTTCCAGCGTGACTTCGGCGCCCGGCAATAAAGTCAGTCTGGCGCGCACGGCGGCGAGCAGGGCGTCGACCGATTCGGGCGAGAGCAGGCTCGGCGTGCCGCCGCCGATGAAGACGCTGACCACCGGCCGGCCCCAGACCAGTGGCAGCGACTGCTCCAGGTCGGCGATGAGGGCGGCGAGGTAGGCCGCTTCCTGCTGGGGAAGCAACACGCCGGGCCGCCCCAAGTGTTGCTTCGCCCCCTGGGGGGAGGGCGCCGCGGAGCGGCGACTTCGGGGGGGGCTAATTTCGTGCGAGTTGAAGTCGCAGTAGGGGCACTTCCGCACGCACCAGGGGAAATGCACGTAGAGCGAGAGCGGCGGCAGCGCCGCCAGTCCGGCCGGCGCGCTGCCGCGGCCTTCGGAGACGATCGGAATGACGCCGCGCGCCACGGCTCAGAGGCCGGCGCGCAGGCGCTCGGCGAGCTTGGCGAAGGCGACGGCGCGGTGGCTGAGGGCGTTCTTGTCCTCCTCGCTCAATTCCGCCGAGGAGCAGTTCGCCGAGGGCACGAGGAACAGCGGGTCGTAGCCGAAGCCGCCCGCGCCGCGCGGCGCCGCCAGGATCTCGCCGTGCCACTCGCCCTCGGCGATGACCGGCTGCGGGTCCTCGGCGTGGCGCACCAGCACCAGCACGCAGACGTAATGGGCGCGGCGGTCGGCGCGCTTGGCCAGTTCGGCGAGCAGTTTGGCGTTGTTGCGCGCGTCGCGCGTGGCGCGGTCGCCGTCGCGGCCTCCGTAGTAGGCGGAGTGCACGCCCGGCTCGCCGCCGAGCGAGGGCACGCACAGGCCGGAGTCGTCGGCGAGCGCCGGCAGGCCCGACAGCTGCGCGGCGTGGCGCGCCTTGGCCAGTGCGTTCTCGAGGAAGGTGCAGTGCGGCTCCTCCGCCTCGGGGATGGCGAAGGCCGACTGCGGCAGCACCTCGATGGCGAAGGGCGCGAACAGCGCGGCGAACTCGCGCAGCTTGCCCGGGTTGTTGGAGGCGAGAACGAGTTTGGAGAACATTTATGGCGCCCTCTGCGTCGAAGGCGGTCTCATGTCTCCAGCGCCGCCTTCTGCGCGGCGATCAATTGCGTGATGCCGTGCCCGGCGAGGCCGAGCAGGGCGTCGAGTTCGGCGCGGCTGAACGGCGTGCCCTCGGCCGTGCCCTGCACTTCGATCATGCCGCCGCCTTGCGTCATCACCACGTTCATGTCGGTATCGCAGGCGGAGTCTTCCGGGTAATCGAGGTCGAGCACCGGCACGCCGCCGACGATGCCCACGGAAACGGCGGCGACCAGCTCGCGCAGCGGGTGGCGCGCGAGGGCGCCCTCGGCAAGGAGCTTCGAGAAGGCGTCGTGGGCGGCGACGCAGGCGCCGGTGATGGCGGCGGTGCGCGTGCCGCCGTCGGCCTGCAGCACGTCGCAGTCGAGCTGCACGGTGCGTTCGCCCAGCGCCTCGAGGTCGGTGACGGCGCGCAGCGCCCGGCCGATCAGGCGCTGGATCTCCAGCGTGCGCCCGCTCTGCCTGCCCTTGGCCGCTTCGCGCGCGGTGCGCGTGTGCGTCGAGCGCGGCAGCATGCCGTATTCGGCGGTGAGCCAGCCCTGGCCCCTGCCGCGCAGAAAGGCGGGCACGCCGGCCTCGATGCTGGCGGTGACGAGCACCTTGGTGTCGCCGAAGGCCACCAGCACGGAGCCCTCGGCGTGGCGGGTGAAGTTGCGCGCGATGCTGACCGGCCGCAGTTCGTCGGGGCGGCGGCCGCTGGGCCTGTTCGGGTTCATTTGGAGTATTTCCTGATGGCCGCGTTGATTTCCTGGATGGCGCGCTCGATGTCCTCGTCCGAGAGGGTGGGCATCGGCTGGGCGCCCTTGCGCGCCTTGGCGAAGGCTTCCATCTGCGTCGTGAACGAATCGACCGGCATGGTCTTGGTCGACACGCTGCCGAGGGTGTCCTCGGCGTAGCTGTCCTCCCAGCGGATGGCGATGATCGAAAGGTTGTCGGCGTTGTCGCCGCCGCGCGCCTCGGCCTGGTTGAGCAGCGCCGGCGACGCCTGCAGCACGTTGCCGCCGCTCATGGCGCGGGGAATCACGTCCTTCGGCAGCGGCCCCCAGAGGCCGTCGCTGCACAGCAGGACGACGTCACCGGTCAGCAGCGGCGTCTTCTTGGAGAAGTCGATCTGCGGCGCGGTGGCGCTGCCGAGGCAGCTGAAGATGCGATTGCGCGCCGGGTGGCGGGTGGCATCCTCGGCGCTGATGAGGCCGTCCTCGACCATGCGCTGGACGCGCGAGTGGTCGCGTGTCTGCGCGAGGACGCGGCCGGCGCGGATGAGGTACAGGCGCGAATCGCCGGCGTGCGCCCAGTAGGCGATCGAGTCCTGCACGATGCAGGCGACGCAGGTGGTGCGCGGCGCCTCAGGCAGGAAGCGGTCGGCGGCATAGTCGAGGATGGCGTGGTGGGCGTTGGTGAGCGCCCCCGAGAGGAACAGGAAGGGATCCTTCAGGGCGGGTTTCGCCTCGCGCTGGAAACTCTCGGTGACGTACTGCACGGCGATCTGCGCCGCCACCTCGCCGTCCAAATGACCGCCCATGCCGTCGGCGACGACCATCAGCAGGGCGTCGCGCGAATAGCTGTAGGCCATCCGGTCCTCGTTGGTCGGACGCTTGCCCGGCCGGCTTTCCTGGTAGATGGTGAACTTCATGTCGCCTCCGCCGGGCCGTCCCAGGGAGGCGGTAAGTCAGCGACGTGGAGCAGGCGCAGCCTGCGAACCGTTGTTACCTCCGCCCTTGGGGCGGGGGCCAGGGGGTGGGTGGTTTTCATTTGATGAACGCTTTAACCTTCTTGCGCAGGCGGCCGAGCAGGCCGCCGGCCTGCCTGGGTACGCTGCGCTCCTTGTCGGACAGCGCCTTTTGCAGGGCGAACACGCTCTGCGGGCGCTCCAGGTAGTTCAGCCGCATGCACCAGTCGACGGTTTCCAGCAGCTGCTTCGAATATTTGTCCGGCCAGCGCCTGACGGCCGTCACCAGCTGGTCGCGCTCGATGCGCTGGTCGGCCGCCTGCGGCGCCGTCGCCGCCATGCAGGCATACATGCTGGCGCCGATCGAATAGATGTCCGTCCATGGCCCGAGCAGCTCGCGCCGGGTGTTGTTGTACTGCTCGGGGGCGGCGAAGCCGGGCGTGTACATCGGCTTGAGCAGCGGCGTGTCGGTCGACAGCGTCTGGCGCGCCGCGCCGAAATCGATCAGCACCGGCTGGCCGTCGTTGCGCAGGTAGATGTTGGAGGGCTTGATGTCGAGGTGCAGCAGCTTGTGAGTGTGCACCTCGCGCAGGCCGTTCAACAGCCGCGCGAAGACGGTGCGGATGAAGCTCTCGCGGATCTCGCCCTTGTGCCGCTGGATGTGCTCCTGCAGGGTGCGGCCGCGCTCGTAGTGCATGACCATGTAGACGGTCTCGTTGGCGCGGAAGAAGTTCAGCACCTGCACCACGTTCGGATGGGAGATCTTCGCCAGCGCGCGGCCTTCCTCGAAGAAGCACTTCATGCCGTAGCGGAAGGTCGCCACGTTCTCCTCGGCGATCGAGGGCAGGGCGTCACCCTCGGCGCGCAGCGCCAGCGAGTTGGGCAGGTATTCCTTGATGACGACCGGCGTGTCCTCCTTGTCGAGGGCCAGATAGACGATCGAAAAGCCGCCCAGCGAGAGCTGGCGTTCGATGCGGTACTCGTCGAGCTGGTAGCCTGGCGGCAGGGGGACGTTGACTTGCGTAGGCATGGGCGCGCGCCCGGCATGAGTTCGGGTTAAGATAAGGCTCGAATTGTCTTTATTTATCGCCGCGCTGTAAAGCCGCGGATTGAGAACACACCCATGATCCACAGCATGACGGGATATGCCGTCCAGATGCAGGACATCGGGCGCGGCGTCCTCCACCTGGAGCTGCGCACGGTCAATTCGCGCTATCTCGACATGAACTTCCGTATCGCCGAGGAGGTGCGCATCGTCGAGCCGGCCCTGCGCGAGATGATTTCCGCCCGCCTCAACCGCGGCAAGGTCGACTGCCGGCTCAACCTGCTGGCGCCGGCCGCGACGCCGCGCGAGGCGGGCCTGAACCGCGCCCTCCTGCAGCAGCTCGCCGACCTGCAGTCGGGCGTGCGCGATCGCCTGCCCGAGGCGGCCCCGCTCAGCGTGGCCGAAGTGCTGCGCTGGCCGGGCATGCTGGGCGACGACACGCTCGCCGCCGACACTTTGCAGGCCGGGTGCGCCGCACTGGCGAAGACTGCCCTCGATGAGCTGCTCGCCACGCGTGCCCGCGAGGGGGAAAAGCTCGGGGCGATGATCCTCGAGCGCGTCGAGCGCATGCGCACCCTGGTGGCGCAGGCGACGCCCCTGCTGCCGCAGGCCCTGGCCGGCTACCAGGAGCGGCTGGCCACGCGCCTGCGCGAGGCCGCCGCCAGCCTCGACGAGGAGCGCATCCGCCAGGAGGTCGGCCTGTTCGCCACCCGCGTTGACGTCGCCGAGGAGCTGAACCGCCTCGTTACCCATCTCGACGAGGTGGCGCGCGTCGTCGGCAAGGGCGGCGCGATCGGCAAGCGGCTCGACTTTCTCATGCAGGAACTCAACCGCGAGGCCAACACCCTGGCCTCGAAGTCCGTCTCGACCGAAATCACCGCCATCGCCGTCGACATGAAGCTGCTCATCGAGCAGATGCGCGAGCAGGTGCAGAACATCGAATGAGTGCCGCCCGCAGGGCCGCCCCAAGGACGGCGCAGCCAACCACGTGGAGCCGCGTAGCGGCGAACCATCGTCATCCCCTTCCTTGGGGCGAAGTCGGGGTTTCGCAGAGCATTGCTCTGCGCCGCCTGAGCCGGCTGGCTGTGCAAAGCCAGCCGTGGGGCAGGGGGCGGGGGGAAGGTGGTATCCCGTGAAGGGGAACCTGTTCATCGTCTCCGCCCCTTCCGGCGCCGGCAAGACGACACTGGTGAAGATGCTGCTCGAGCGCGACAGCGGCATCCGTCTGTCGGTCTCGCACACCACCCGCGCGCCGCGGCCCGGTGAGGCGGACGGCCGCGAGTACCACTTTATCGACGTGCCGACTTTTCTGGCCATGCGCGAGCGCGGCGACTTTCTCGAGAGCGCCGAGGTGCATGGCAACTGCTACGGTACCTCGCGCCGCTGGATCGTCGAGCAGATGGCGGCGGGGCAGGACATTCTGCTCGAAATCGACTGGCAGGGCGCGCAGCAGGTGCGCGGCCTGTTCCACGACAGCATTGGCATTTTCGTCCTGCCGCCCTCGCTGGCGGAACTGGAGCGGCGCCTGCGCGGCCGCGGCCAGGACAGCGCAGAAGTCATCGCCCGCCGCGTGGCCGCCGCCCTGGAGGAAATGCGACACGTACACGAGTTCGATTATGTTATTATTAACAACAAGTTGCCGGAGGCCATCGAAGACCTCCAGACCGTAGTGCGTGCGGTGCGCCTGCGCGCCGCCTCGCAGCTGGAACGACACCGCGTGCTTTTCTCGTTTCTCGAACAGAATGCTTAGGAAAAACCATGGCCCGCATCACCATTGAAGATTGCCTGAAAAGAATCCCCAACCGCTTCCAGCTCACCCTGGCCGCCACCTATCGTGCGCGCCAGCTGACTCTTGGCGCGACGCCGCTGCTCGAGGGCGAGAAGGACAAGCCGACCGTCATCGCCCTGCGCGAGGTTGCCGCCGGCAAAGTCGGCCTGGAAGTGCTCAACCGCGGGCAAGCCTGAGCGCCACGCGGGAGGGGGTGGTGAACAGACATGCATGTCGCCGCGTCCCCAGAGGGGTTGTTCGCACTCATTTGGTCGGATGCGTTGTGGCCAGAAGCGTCGACTGCTAGGCGTGCGACGCGGTCAAGGGTTATTCCCTTGGCAAGGAGCGCAACGACGCAGCCGGCGCTTCTGGCCACAACCCGGAGGGAACGGGTCTTTCCGGGCGCATGGCCGCGTTGCGGCGGCTCGCCGTGGAATGACCACTGTCTTCGCCGCCGCGCCTTGCCCTGCACCCGGAAAGACCCGTTCGCACCGACCAAATGAGTGCGAACAGCCCCTTTGGCCCGCAGACACCCCAGGCCTTCGATACTGAGTTCGCTCTTCAGCTGGAGAAGCTGAAGGAGCTGCTCGGCACCTACCTCAAGCCCGAGGACATCGAACGCGTCGCCGAAGCCTTCCGCTTCGCCGCCGAGGCGCACAAGAACCAGTTCCGCATCAGCGGCGCACCCTACTTCTCCCATCCGCTGGCGGTCGCCGGCATCCTCACCGGCTGGCACCTCGACGCGCAGGCGCTGATGGCGGCGCTGCTGCACGACGTCACCGAGGACACGGAGATTACCAACAAGGAGATCGGCGAGCGCTTCGGCAGCGTGACGGCCGAACTGGTCGATGGCGTCTCCAAGCTGGACAAGATCGAGTTCCAGTCGATCGAGGACGCCCAGGCCGAAAACTTCCGCAAGATGCTGCTGGCGATGGCGCGCGACGTGCGCGTCATCCTCATCAAGCTGGCCGACCGCGTGCACAACATGCGCACGCTCGACACGCTGCGTCCCGACAAGCGTCGCCGCATCGCGCGCGAGACGCTGGAAATCTACGCGCCGATCGCCAACCGGCTCGGCCTCAACAACCTCTACCGCGAGCTGCAGGAGCTGGCCTTCCGCCACGTCTGGCCGATGCGCTACCGCGTGCTCGCCAAGGCCATCAAGGCGGCGCGCGGCAACCGGCGCGAGGTGGTTGGCAAGATCCTCGGCGGCATCAAGGCGCGCCTGGCCGAGGCGCAGATCGAGGCCGAGGTGATGGGCCGCGAGAAGCACCTCTACGGCATCTATCGCAAGATGCGCGGCAAGTCGCTCTCCTTCTCGCAGGTGCTCGACATCTACGGCTTCCGCGTCATCGTCAGGGACGTGCCGACCTGCTACCTGGCGCTGGGCGCCCTGCACAGCCTGTACAAGCCGGTGCCGGGCAAGTTCAAGGACTACATCGCCATCCCCAAGGGCAACGGCTACCAGTCGCTGCATACCACCCTGATTGGCCCCTACGGCACGCCGGTGGAGGTGCAGATCCGCACCACCGAGATGCACCACGTCGCCGAGTCGGGCGTCGCCTCGCACTGGCTCTACAAGGACGACAAGAGCCTCTCCGAGCTGCAGCAGCGCACGCACAAGTGGCTGCAGTCGCTGCTCGAACTGCAGTCGGCCTCGGGCGATTCGGCCGAGTTCCTCGAGCACCTCAAGATCGACCTTTTCCCGGGCGAGGTCTACGTGTTCACGCCGCAGGGCAGGATCCTGCCGCTGCCGCGCGGCTCGACACCGGTCGACTTCGCCTACGCCGTGCACACCGACATCGGCAACCGCTGCATCGCCTGCCGCATCAATCACGAGCTGATGCCGCTGCGCACCGAGCTCAGGAGCGGCGACCGGGTCGAGATCATCACCGCCAGCCACGCCAGCCCGAACCCGGCCTGGCTGTCCTACGTCAAGACCGGCAAGGCGCGCTCGCAGATCCGCCATTTCCTCAAGACCGTGCAGTTCGAGGAGTCGGCCGCCCTCGGCGAGCGCCTGCTGGCGCAGGCCCTGCGGCCCTTCGAGCTGTCCGCCGGGCGCATCGAGGAGGCCGTCTGGGACAAGTTCGTGTCCGAGTGCGGCGCCAAGTCGAAGAAGGACGTGCTCACCGACATCGGCCTCGGCAAGCGGCTGCCGGCCATCGTCGCCCGCCGCCTCGCCGATGCCATTGAGCGGCAAGGCGAACCGGTCGCCGAGCCAAGGCCGCAGGGCCCGATCCTCATCCGCGGCAGCGAAGGCATGGCGGTGCAGCTGGCGCACTGCTGCCGGCCGATTCCCGGCGACCCCATCGTCGGCGTCATCAAGAAGGGCCAGGGCCTGGTGGTGCATCTGGCCGATTGCCCGAGCATCTCGGCACGCGGCCGCGGCGAACGCGCCAAGTGGGTGGACGTCGAGTGGGAGCGCGACAGCGGCAAGCTCTTCGAGGCGGCCATCAAGGTCGAGACGGAGAACCGCCGCGGCGTGCTGGCCAAGGTGGCCGCCGAGATCGCCGAGGCCGGCTCCAACATCCAGCATGTCACCATGGACGACGAGCACGGCGTCTACACTTCCCTTTATTTCACCCTGCAGGTCGCCAGCCGCGTGCACCTGGCGCGCATCATCCGGGCGCTGCGCCATATCCCCGAAGTGGTGCGCATCTCGCGCGTGCGGGAGTAAAATCCGCCCATCCGAACCCGAAGAGCGACATCATGGCCCAGTACGAATCCGAGCACACCCAATTCATGCGCCAATGGATGGCGCAGCATCCCGAGGAGGTCGCCGTCCAGCAGGCCGGCCGCGCCCTCTGGTGGGACAAGGCACCGCAGACGCCCGATGAGCAGCAGCGCCTGAAGGAATCCAGGCTGCCGCAGAAGCCCTACGTCTACCGATGAAAGGCAGGTCGGGCTTCAGCCCGACTACGGCGGCCGGCCACCTCTCCATGTCGGCCTGAAGACCGACCTGCGCTGCCTTGCTCGACTCCCCCCTCGTTTTCGTCGACCTCGAGACCACCGGCGCCAATCCGGCGTTCGACCGCGTCATCGAGATCGGCATCGTCAAGGTGAGCGCCGGCCGGATCGAATACGAGTGGTCAACGCTGGTCGATCCGGGCGAATCCATCCCGCCGGCCATCCAGGGCTTCACCGGCATCACCAACGCCATGGTGCGCGGCGCGCCGTCCTTCGCCGACATCGCCGACGAAGTGTTCGAGAGGATCGGGGGCAGCCTCTTCATCGCCCACAATGCGCGCTTCGACTACGGCTTCCTCAAGAATGAATTCAGGCGCCTCGAGCGCGCCTTCCAGCCGCGCGTGCTGTGCACCGTCAAGCTCTCCCGCGCCCTGTATCCCGAGCACCATCGCCACGGCCTCGACGCCCTCATCGCCCGTCACGGCCTCGCCTGCGCGGCGCGCCACCGCGCGCTCGGCGACGCGCGCGTGCTGTGGGACTTCGTGCAGCGGGTGCACGCCGAGAAGCCGCCCGAGGCGATCCGCGCCGCGCTGAAGAAGGCCATGAAGTCGCCCAGCCTGCCCTCGGGCCTCGAGGCGACGGCGGTCGACGCCGTGCCGGAGGCGCCGGGCGTGTACCTCTTCCATGGCGGGAACGACCTGCCCCTCTACATCGGCAAGGGCGTCAACCTGCGTGCGCGGGTGCAGTCGCACTTCACCGCCGACCACACCACCGGCCGCGCCATGCGCATCGCGCAGGAAACCCGGCGCATCGAGTGGATCGAGACCGCCGGCGAGCTGGGCGCCCTGCTGCTCGAGGCGCGTCTCATCAAGGAACGCCAGCCGGTCCACAACCGCCATCTGCGCAGGAACGGGGAGCTCTGCGCCTTTCGGTTCCGGGAAGACGGCGAACCCCAGGATCGCGCCCTCGATCTTGTGCCACTGGCCGGCGCATCGCCGGACGGGCTCGGCGCGCTCTATGGCCAGTTCAAGTCGAAGCGCGAGGCCCACAATACCCTGCGCGAGCTGGCGGCCGAGCACGGCCTGTGCCTGAAGCGTCTGGGCCTAGAACAGGGCAAAGGCCCCTGCTTCAACCACCAGATCAAGCGCTGCAAGGGGTTTTGCGTCGGCAAGGAAAGCCCGGCGCGACACGACCTGCGCCTGAAGACGGCGCTGGCCGTGTTGAAACTGCGTGCCTGGCCCTTCCCCGGGCGCATCGCCATCCGCGAGCGGCTGGAAGCCGGCGGGCGCTGCGAGTGGCACCTGTTCGAGCACTGGTGCCACCTCGGCACGGTGAAGAGCGAGGCGGATTTGCATGAAGCCGCGCAGGCGCGCCATGACGCCGCCTTCGACATCGACGCCTACCGCATCCTGCGCCGCGAACTCGAAAAGCGTGCCGGCACGATGGGCATCGTGCGTCTGGACACCCCGTCATTCCCGCGAACGCGGGAATCCACTGAAATATCCTGAGCGCCGGCATGAGCGACGACGGCAAAATCCGCATTTCCAAACTGATGTCCGAGCAGGGCCTCTGCTCGCGCCGCGAGGCCGACGCCTACATCGAGCGCGGCTGGGTGTTCGTCGACGGCGCGCGCGTCACTGAACTCGGCAGCCGCGCACTGCCGACGCAGAAAATCACCTTGAGCCGCGAAGCCAAATCGAGCCAGCTCGCGCAGGTGACGATCCTGCTCAACAAGCCCGTCGGCTACGTCTCCGGCCAGGCCGAACAGGGCTACAAGCCGGCGGTGACGCTGATCGCCGCCGCCACGCACCACGCCTCTGACCGCTCGCCGCAGCGCTTCAACCCGGCGCACCTGAAGGGCCTCGCCCCGGCCGGCCGCCTCGACATCGACTCCACCGGCCTGCTGGTGCTGACCCAGGACGGCCGCATCGCCAAGCTGCTCATCGGCGAGGACTCGCGCATCGAGAAGGAATACCTGGCGCGCGTCGAAGGCAAGCTCGACGAAAGGGGGCTCAAGCTGCTCAACCACGGCCTCTCGCTCGACGGCCGGGCGCTCAAGCCCGCCAAGGTGAGCTGGCAGAACGAGGACCAGTTGCGCTTCGTCCTGCGCGAAGGCAGGAAGCGCCAGATCCGCCGCATGTGCGAGCTGGTCGGCCTCAAGGTGACGGGCCTGAAGCGTGTGCGCATCGGCAGCGTCAAACTCGGCGACCTGCCGAGCGGCAAGTGGCGCTACCTGCGCGAGGACGAACGTTTCTGAGCGGTTTTCTCCCCTCGCCCGCAAGCGGGAGAGGGGCCGGGGGAGAGGGCATGCAACCGCAAATACTCGCCAGCGCCGCCGATCTCCCGGAATCCGACTGGCAGCGCCTCGCCACCGGCAACGACCCCTTCATGAGCCGCGCCTTCCTCGGCGCGGCGGAATCGACCGGCGCCGCCGGCGAGCAAATGGCCTGGCGGCCGATGCACCTCGCCCTGCGCGACGGCGCGGGCCGCCTGACCGGCCTGCTGCCGCTCTACCTGCGCGAGCACTCCTTCGGCGACTTCTCGCGCGACTGGAACTGGGCGGCGGCGTGGGAGCAGAACGGCCGCGCCTATTACCCGAAGCTCGTCACCGGCGTGCCGTACACGCCCTCGCCCGGGCCGCGCCTGCTGGCGGCGCAGGACACGGCGACCGGCGTGAAACCCGCCCTCGTCGAGGCCGCGCTCGCGCTGGCCGGCGAACGCGGCGCTTCCTCCTGGCAGTGCCTGTTCGTGCGCGAGGCGGAAAGTCAGTTCCTGCGGGACGCCGGCCTGCTCCTGCGCCGCGGCGTGCAGTTCCACTGGCTGAACCGCGGCTACCGCGACTTCGCCGACTTCCTCGACGGCTTCACCGCCGAGAAGAGGAAGAAGCTCAAGCGCGAGCGCCGCGCCGTCGCCGAGGCCGGCCTGCGCATCGAGGCGCGCCACGGCGACGGGATCGACGCCGCGCTCTGGCGCGCCATCCACCGCCACTACCGCGACACCTTCCTGCGCCACGGCAATCATCCGGCCTTCCCGCTCGACTTCTTCGTGCGCGCCGGCGCCGCGCTCGGCCGGCGCATGGTGGTGTTCATTGCCTGGCAGGCCGGGCGGCCGGTGGCCTCGGCGATCTGCTACCGCGACGACACCGTCCTCCACGGCCGCCACTGGGGCGCCGACATCGACTGCCCCGGGCTGCATTTCGAACTGTGCTACTACCGCGGCATCGAATATGCGATCGAACACGGCCTTGCCCGCTTCGAGCCCGGCGCCCAGGGCGAGCACAAGCTCGCGCGCGGCTTCGAGCCGGCGCCGACCTGGTCGGCCTACTGGATCGCCGATCCGCGCATGCGCGGCATCGTCGCCGACTTCCTCGCGCGCGAGGGCGAGGTGATGCTGGACTACGCAGCGGAGACGGCGCGCCGCCTGCCGTACAAAAGTCATGGGGGGTCGCCGTAATACGGCCGGCTCCGCGTCTTCGATCCGGGCCCGGAGCGCCGGGATCGATTTCCGGATGGTTTGCAAACAAGCGCTTTCGGGGCAGAATTCGTCCCTATGCTGCCGGACGCCGACTCCGTTCTAATCGTCACTCACCTCGTGGCCGCCCTGGTCGCAGGCGGCGTCATCGGGCTTGAGCGCAGCTATCACGGCCGCCCCGCCGGCTTCCGCACGCACGCGCTCGTGTGCCTGGCATCGAGCCTCCTGATGCTGGTTACGCTGTACCAGGGGAAATGGATGCCCGGCATGGCGCTTGAAACGGTCCGCACCGACCCCACGCGCATGGCGCAGGGCATCATGACCGGCATCGGTTTTCTGGGCGCCGGCGTAATCTTCAAGGAGGGCCTGTCCGTTCGCGGACTCACGACGGCGGCTTCGATCTGGATCACGGCCGCGATCGGCATCCTGATGGGCATCGGGTTTTATTTGCCGGCAATTCTGGCAACGATTCTCACGGTCGCCACGCTTTCGTTTTTCCGGTGGATCGAGTCCAGGATTCCTTCCCATTTCTATGCCCACCACTTCGTCCGCTTCGACCGCGACAACGCCATGCCGGAGCCGGACCTGAAGGGGTTCCTGGCAAGCCTCGGCTTTACGGTCGCC
The DNA here is from genome assembly GCA_039807535.1 of Rhodocyclaceae bacterium. Taxonomy (GTDB): domain Bacteria; phylum Pseudomonadota; class Gammaproteobacteria; order Burkholderiales; family Rhodocyclaceae; genus Desulfobacillus. The sequence continues at coordinate 259 of JBDHRL010000037.1, read as the reverse complement.
AACATGAGTCATCGGCTGTCCGACGATGGGCTGTATTTCGAATATCGCATGGTGATCCGGACCAACAATCCCAACAACCTGTCCGAACTGGCCGTGGCGCTGCGTGAATTGAAGCCCGTGCGGGCATTCCGTATTTCACCGACGGGCGACTGAAAGTCAGTCGCCGCGGCACGGCGCGCGGCTTCTATTCCTCCCGCGTTTCAGCGGGCGCTTCCCGCGGCATGAGATGGATGCTCCCGGCGAGCAGGGTGACGCGCGC
>JBDHRL010000171.1:0-3388 GCA_039807535.1 Rhodocyclaceae bacterium | reverse complement strand
GCCAGCGTCTTCTCGGCCTCCTCCGGGTCGAGCTTCTGGATGGCGTAGCCGACGTGCAGGATGACGTAGTCGCCGACCGCGATGCCGTCGACCAGCGCCAGCGAGATTTCCTTGCGCACGCCGCCGACGTCGACCGTCGCCTGGTCGCCCTCGTGCAGCTCCACCACCTTCACCGGTATTGCCAGGCACATATCCGTCTTCCTATTGGAAATCACATAAGCAATTGATGACAATTCGTCGTCCTCGCGAAAGCGGGGACCCAGCCGTTCCATAGGAAAAGCGCTGGATTTCCGCTTTCGCGGGAATGACGAGGGGGAACGGAAGTCCGTGCATCATGTCCATTCACTCTGAATTCATCGCGATCCAGGCCTGTCCCAGGCTCAGGCCGCCGTCGTTGGGCGGCGCCAGGCGCGCCGCCAGCACTTCGAAACCCTTCGCCTCCAACCGGTTGCGCAGGCCCGCGCTCAGGATGCGGTTGAGGAAGCAGCCGCCGCCGAGCGCGACGCGGCGCAGGCCGTGCTCCTTGCCGGCGCGTTGCACCCACGTCGAAAGCGCCTCGGCCAGCGTGGCGTGGAACAGCGCGGCACTGAAGCCGGCATCACGCTCGTCGGCCAGGCGCGCAAGCAGCGGCAGCAGGTCGAGCGTGCCGTCCTCGTTCAGCACGAAGCCGTCCTGCATCGGCTCCACTTCGCCGTGCCGCGCAGCCTGACTTTCGTAGCGCATCGCCGCCTGGCCCTCGAAGGCGGCGACTTCGCACACGCCGGCCAGCGCCGCCGCGGCGTCGAAGAGCCGGCCGCAGCTCGAGGTCGGCGGCGTGTGGGCGTTGCCGCCGAGCATCATGGCAATCGCCCCGGCGGCGCGCTGCTGCGGAAATCTTTCCCTGATCTCGCCGCCGCGCCCCAATGCGAAGAGCGCCGCCGCGGCCATGCGCCAGGGCTCGCGCGCCGCCTTGTCGCCGCCGGGCAGCGGAAGTTCGCGCAGGTGGCCGAGGCGGTCGAAGCGTTCATTGTCGACCTGCAGCAGCTCGCCGCCCCAGATGCCTCCACCTCCTTTTTCGGTTCCCATGCCGACGCCGTCGAGCGCCAGGCCGAGCAGCGGACCGGTGGCACGATGTTCCGCCGCCACCGCGGCGATGTGGGCATGGTGGTGTTGCACGGCGACGGACTTGAGATTGCGGTTCCTTGCGAAGTCGGCGGCGAAGCGTGTGCCGTGGAAATCCGGATGCAGGTCGTGGGCGACGAGTTCCGGCTCGATCTCCAGCAGGTCCATCAGACGCTGCGCGGTCTCCTCCAGCGCGCGGCAGGTCGGCGCGTTGTCGAGGTCGCCGATGTGCTGGGAGAGGAAGGCCTCGTCGCCGCGCGTGAGGCAGATGGTGTTCTTGAGAAAGCCGCCGGTGGCGAGGACGGAGGGGCCGGAACGGGCGAGCTTGATGGCTTGGGGCGTGAAGCCACGAGCGCGGCGGATGAATTGCGGCCCCGCCCCCTCTCCCTGGCCCTCTCCCCGAGGGGAGAGGGAATTGGTTTGGCGCATCACGGAGTCATCGACGCGTGTGACGATGGCGCGGTCGTGCATCAGCCAGGCGTCGGCGATGCCTTGCAGCCGCGCCAGCGCCTCCTCGTCGTCGCGCACGATGGGCTCGCCGCCGGGGTTGGCGCTGGTCATGAGCAAAGTCAGCCGCTGCGGCACGGCGATCCACTCGATGCCGCTCGGCCGCCCCGCCGCTTCATGGAAGAGCAGGAACTGGATCGGCGTACACGGCAGCAGGGCGCCGAGTTCTGGGAGGCCCGGCGCGACGCCGGGCAACACTTCATCGCAGCCGGCGCGCTTCTTCAGCAGCACCACCGGCCGCTCGCGCGATTCGAGCAGCGCGCGCCCGGCCCCGTTCATTTCGGCGAACTGCGCCACCGACGCCGCGTTGGCGAACATCACGGCGAAGGGCTTCTCCTCGCGGTTCTTGCGCTCGCGCAGGCGTGCAACCGCCTCGGCATTTGAAGCGTCGCAGGCGAGGTGGTAGCCGCCGAGTCCCTTGACGGCGACGATCTCGCCGCGCAGGAGGCGCGCGAGCGTTTCGGCGATGGGGTCGGCCACCTCGAGCGCATTGCCTTCCGCATCGCGCATCGCGAGGCGCGGACCGCACTCGGGGCAGGCATTCGGCTGGGCGTGGAAGCGGCGGTCGGCCGGATCGTCATACTCGCTCCGGCAAACCGGACACATGGCGAAGGCCGCCATGCTGGTGTGCGGCCGGTCGTAGGGCAGGCGGCGCGTCAGCGTGTAGCGCGGCCCGCAGTGCGTGCAGTTGATGAAGGCGTGGCGCCAGCGCCGGTCGGCGGGATCGAACAGCTCGGCGAGGCAGTCCGGGCAGGTGGCGCTGTCGGGCGTCACCGCGGTGTTCGCCGTGCCGTGGCGACTGACTTTTATTTCGAAGCCGCGCGAACCGCCCGCCGGCGCCTCGGTCGCCTCCACGGAAGCGACGCTGGCCAGCGGCGGCGCTTCCGCTTCCAGCCGTGCGATCAGCGCTTCGACCGCTTCCGCCGCGCCCTGCGCCTCGATGTCCACACCCTCGCCGTCGTTGCGCACCCAGCCGGCCAGGTTCAGCTCCTGCGCCAGGCGGTAGACGAAGGGCCGGAAGCCGACGCCCTGCACCTGCCCGCGCACGCGGATGCGGCGGCAGACGAGGGACCGGGCCATGGGAATCGTCATGCTATTCAGGACGGAACCGTCATTCCCGCGCAAGCGGGAATCCATGCCGCGATTCGACACGCTGCTGGGTCCCCGCTTTCGCGGGGACGACGAAAGTTTGTCAGGGCTTGCATGGCCAGGAAGCCTGGCTGGTTTCCACACCCCGCTCCAGCCAGGCGAGCCAGCCGTCCATGCCCTCGCCGCTCTTGGCCGAGACCTGCAGCACCTCGATCTTCGGATTGACGCGGCGGGCGTACTCGAGGCACTTCGCCACGTCGAACGTCAGGTGCGGCAGCAGGTCGACCTTGGTCAGCAGCATGAGGTCGCTCGCCGCGAACATGTTCGGGTACTTGAGCGGCTTGTCCTCGCCCTCGGTGACGGAGAGGATCACCACCTTGTGCGCCTCGCCGAGGTCGAACTCCGCCGGACACACCAGGTTGCCGACGTTCTCGATCAGCAGCAGGCCGCCCGCCTTCAGGTCGAGCCGCTCGAAGGCATGGCCGACCATGTGGGCGTCGAGGTGGCAGCCCTTGCCGGTGTTCACCTGGATGGCCTGGGCGCCGGTGGCGCGGATGCGCTCGGCGTCGTTGCTGGTCTGCTGGTCGCCCTCGATCACCGCCAGCGGATGGCGGCCGGACAACCGCTTGATCGACTCGACCAGCAGCGTGGTCTTGCCCGAGCCGGGGCTGGAGACGAGGTTGATGGCGAA
>JBDHRL010000036.1:0-21226 GCA_039807535.1 Rhodocyclaceae bacterium | reverse complement strand
ATTCGTGAGATAGGTTCTATAATCGTTTCAACCTCAACGACCGGTTTCGCCCGTGGACATCCAAGCCTTCGTCGACCGTCGCGCACGCCTGCTCAGGACGATGGCGCGCGGCATCGCCGTGATTCCCACCGCGCCCGAGCGCGTGCGCAACCGCGACTCGCACTACCCCTACCGCCACGACAGTTACTTCTACTACCTCTCCGGCTTCGCGGAACCCGAAGCCTGCGTCGTGCTGGTCGCCGGAGACGAACCGCGCTCCCTGCTCTTCTGTCGCGAGAAGGATCCCGACAAGGAAGTCTGGGACGGTTTCCGCTTCGGCCCGGAGGCCGCGCGCGAGACGTTCCGCTTCGACGCCGCCCACCCCATCGCCAGCCTCGACGAAAAGCTCGCCGAGCTGCTTGCCGGCCAGCCCGTCCTGCATTACTCGATGGGCCACGACGCCGGCTGGGACGATCGCCTCGTCGCCGCCCTCAATCGCGTGCGGGCCAACGTGCGCAGTGGCGCCCACGCGCCGGCGGAGATCCGCGACGTGCGCGTCGAACTCGATGAAATGCGGCTTGTCAAGGACGCGCATGAGATCGCCGACATGCGCCGCGCCGCCGCCATTTCCGCCGCGGCGCACCGCCGCGCCATGCGCGCCTGCGCGCCCGGGCGCTTCGAGTATGAGATCGAGGCGGAGCTGATGCACGAGTTCCGCCGCTGCGGCGCGCAGGCGCCGGCGTATTCCCCCATCGTTGCCGGCGGCGCCAATGCCTGCATCCTGCACTACGTCGGCAATAGTCAGTCCCTGCGGGACGGCGACCTGCTGCTGGTCGACGCCGGCTGCGAGGTGGATTCCTACGCCGCCGACATCACGCGCACCTTTCCCGTGGGCGGAAAGTTCTCGTCCGCCCAGCGCGATGTCTATGAGCTCGTGCTCGCCGCCCAGCGCGCGGCGATCGGCGAGATCGCGCCTGGCAAGCCCTGGGACGCCGCGCACGAGGCGGCGCTGCGTGTGCTGGCGCAGGGCATGCTCGACCTGAAGCTTCTCGCCGGCAGTCTCGACGGCGTCCTCGAGTCCGGCGCCTACCGCCGCTTCTACATGCACCGCACCGGCCACTGGCTCGGCATGGACGTGCACGACGCCGGCGAATACAAGGTCGACGGCGCCTGGCGCCCCCTGCAGGCCGGCATGACGCTCACCGTCGAGCCGGGCTGCTACATTCGCGCCGCCGCCGACGTGCCGCGGGCGCTGTGGAACATCGGCGTGCGCATCGAGGACAACGCGCTCGTCACGGCGGACGGCTGCGAGATCCTCACCGACGCCGCGCCGAAAACCCCCGGCGACGTCGAGGCGCTGATGGCGACAGCCGGCTGATGCTTCCCGTCGCCATTGCCGGCGGAGGACCGGTCGGGCTGTCCCTGGCCTTGATGCTGCACCATGCCGGCATCGCTTGCGAGGTTCTCGATGCGCGTCCCGCCGGCGCCGCCGGCGACGATCGCCGCGTGCTGGCCCTGTCCCACGGCTCGCGCCAGATCCTCGAGCGCATCGGCGCACGGATGCCGGTCGGTGCCACGCCCATCACCGCCATCCATGTCTCGCAGCAGGGCCGTTTCGGCAGAACGCTGATCCGGGCCGAGGAGTCCGGCGTGCCGGCGCTCGGCTATGTCGCCACGGCCGGCAGCGTGGCTACGGCGCTGGCACAGGCTTGCGCCGATGCCGGAGTGGCATTGCGGCACGAGACACAAGTGCTCGGCAGCAAGGCCGGCAAGGACGTCATTCGGCTGCATTGCGTCTCGCGGCAGGCCGGCGAGGACGTTTCGGCGCAACTGGTCGCCTGGGCGGATGGCGCCATTGCTGCCGGACGCGGCGTCGTCCGGCGCGACTACGGACAGCGGGCCATCGTCGCCAGCGTGCAGACGCGCGAAGCGCCGGCCGGCATGGCCTACGAACGGTTCACTGCGGGCGGCCCGGTCGCGCTGCTGCCGCAGGGCGATTGCCATGGATTGGTGTGGACGGTGCCCGACGGCGAAGCCGCTGCCCTGTCGGCGCTCGACGACGGCGCCTTCCTCGCACGCCTCTCGGCCGTCTTCGGCGGCCGGCTCGATTTCGTGGCCGCAGACGCACGCGTCGCGTTTCCGCTCGGCCTGCGTTACCGCGAAACGCCGGTGGCCGCGCGCGCCGTCTGGCTGGGCAATGCCGCGCAGACGCTGCATCCGGTTGCCGGGCAGGGTTTCAACCTGGCCCTGCGCGACGCGTCACAACTCGCCCGCCTCCTGCAGGAAGGGGCGGCCGATTGCGGCACTGCGGAATTGCTGGCGCGCCATGCTGCGGCGCGCCGGCTCGACCGGCGCGGCGCCATCGGAGCCACCGACGCCCTGGTGCGGCTGTTCGGCCTGCGCGACCCCGTGTCCGCGCATGCGCGCGGCGCGGCATTGCTGGCGCTCGATCTCCTGCCAACGGCGCGGCGTTTTTTTGCGCGGCGCATGATTTTCGGCGCCCGTGGCGGGTAGCGTGCGCCGATAAAATCCGGCCGCGGCGGCTTCACGACTGTTGATGCCGCCTCGGCGTGAATTGGGTTACAATTCGCGCCTTCCCCGAGACACCGAACGCAGAACGCCCGATGCACTTCGCCGGCCACACGCTACGCAACAACCTGTTCGTCGCGCCCATGGCCGGGGTCACCGACCGCCCCTTCCGCCAGTTGTGCAAGCAGATGGGCGCCGGCCTTGCGGTCTCCGAGATGGTCACTTCCAATTCGCTGCTCTATGGCAGCGCCAAGACGAGGCGCCGCGCCAATCACGACGGCGAGGCGCAGCCGGTCTCGGTGCAGATCGCCGGCGCCGATCCGGCCATGATGGCGCAGGCGGCCCGCCACAACGTCGACCAGGGCGCGCAGATCATCGACATCAACATGGGCTGCCCGGCGAAGAAGGTCTGCAATGTCATGGCCGGCTCGGCGCTGCTGCAGAACGAAGCGCTCGTCGGACAGATCCTCGACGCCGTGGTGCGGGCCGTGCCTGTCCCCGTGACGCTGAAGATCCGCACCGGCTGGGACAAGGCCCACAGGAATGCGCTGTCGATCCTGAAGATCGCCGAGGATGCCGGCATCCGCGCGCTGGCTGTTCATGGCCGCACGCGTGCCTGCGGCTACAGCGGCGATGCCGAATACGAGACCATCGCCGCAGTGAAGGCCGCGGCGCGCATCCCCGTCATCGCCAACGGCGACATCACTTCGCCGGAGAAGGCGAAGCGGGTGCTCGATGCCACCGGCGCCGACGCCCTCATGATCGGCCGCGCCGCCCAGGGAAGGCCATGGATTTTCCGCGAGATCGAGCACTTCCTCGCCACCGGCGAAAAGCTGGCGGCGCCGCGCGTCGACGAGATCCGCCGGGTGCTGCGCGGCCACCTCGCCGCGCTCTACGACTTCTACGGCGCGGAGACCGGTGTGCGCGTCGCGCGCAAGCATATCTCCTGGTACACCAAGGGACTGGCCGGCTCGGCCCAGTTCCGCCACGCCATGAACCGGTTGCCGACGATCGAAACCCAGCTCGCCGCGGTCGATGAATTCTTTTTCGGCCTCGCCGCACAGAACGATCGCCTCCACTGTATCGAGGAACTCGCAGCATGAGCCGCGCCAGCACCCCCAGCCGCAGCGAAATCGCCGAATGCGTCCGGCGCTCGCTCGACCGCTATTTCAAGGATCTTGACGGCGAGAAGCCCTGCGCCATCTACGACATGGTGTTGCGCAACGTCGAGCGGCCGATGCTCGAGGTGGTGATGCGCGAGGCCGACGGCAATCAGACCGTCGCCGCCGAGCTGCTCGGCATCAATCGCAACACCCTGCGGCGCAAGCTCGTCGAGCACAAACTTTTGTAGGCGGGCATTGGCCCGACTGTCGACCTGAAGGACGATCTGGCGTTTTCTCGAATCCGGCAACCGAAATGAAAATCACCCAAGCCCTCATCAGCGTTTCCGACAAAAACGGCATCGTCGATTTCGCGCACGCCCTCGCCGGACTCGGTGTCAGGATCCTGTCCACCGGCGGCAGCGCCAGGCTGCTGCGCGAGGCCGGCATCGCCGTCACGGAAGTCTCCGACTACACCGGCTTCCCGGAGATGCTCGACGGCCGTGTCAAGACCCTGCACCCGAAGGTGCACGGCGGCATCCTCGGCATTCGCGGCAACGTCGGGCATGCGTCCACCATGCAGCAGCACGGCATCCCGCCGATCGACCTGGTGGTGGTGAACCTGTATCCCTTCGCACAGACGGTGGCGAAGAAGGACTGCACGCTGGCGGACGCCATCGAGAACATCGACATCGGCGGCCCGGCCATGGTGCGCGCGGCGGCGAAGAATCACGGCAACGAAGCCGGCGGCGTCGGCATCGTCACCGACCCCGGGGACTACGCCGCCATCATCGAGGAACTGAAGGCCAACGGCAGCGCTCTCTCCTACGCCACCCGCTTCGCCCTCGCCAAGAAAGCCTTCACGCACACGGCGCGCTACGATGCGGCGATTTCCAACTGGCTGACCGGCCTCGACGCCGAGAGCAAGCCGACGGCATTCCCGGAACGCCTGCAGCTCGCCTTCGACAAGATCGACACCCTGCGCTATGGCGAAAATCCGCACCAGCAGGCGGCGTTCTACCGCGAGGCCAGTTCGGGGCCCGGCAGCTCGGTGGGCACCATTTCCAACTACGAGCAGTTGCAGGGCAAGGAGCTCTCCTACAACAACATCGCCGACGCCGATGCGGCGTGGGAATGCGTCAAGGCCTTTGAAACCGGTAACGCAACTGCGGCCTGCGTCATCGTCAAGCACGCCAACCCCTGCGGCGTCGCCGTCGCGGCGACGGCGGAGGAGGCCTATCGCAAGGCCTTCAAGACCGACCCGACCTCGGCCTTCGGCGGCATCATCGCCTTCAACTGCGCCATCGGCAAGGCGACGGCCGAGGCCGTCGCCGGACAGTTTGCCGAGGTGATCATCGCCCCGGAGATCACCGCCGACGCCCGCGCCGTCTTCGCCGCCAAGCAGAACCTGCGCGTGCTGCGGGTGCCCCTGGGACACACCGAAAACGTGCTTGACTACAAGCGCGTCGGCGGCGGCCTGCTGGTGCAGACCGCCGACATGGCGCGCATTGCCGAGGCCGACATCAAGGTGGTGACGAAACGCGCGCCGACGGCACGGGAGATGACCGACCTCCTTTTCGCCTGGCGCGTCGCCAAGTACGTCAAGTCGAACGCCATCGTGTATTGCAGGGACGGCATGACCATGGGCGTCGGCGCCGGCCAGATGAGCCGCGTCGACTCCGCCCGCATCGCCGCCATCAAGGCCGAGAACAACGGCCTCACCGTGGCCGGCTCGGTGGTTGCCTCCGACGCCTTCTTTCCCTTCCGCGACGGCCTCGACGTGCTGGCCGAGGCGGGTGCCACGGCGGTGATCCAGCCGGGCGGTTCGGTGCGCGATGCGGAAGTGATCGCGGCAGCCGACGAAGAGAACGTCGCCATGGTGTTCACCGGCTTCCGCCATTTCCGACACTAAAATCTTGAACCACCAAGGCACCAGGACACCGGGCAGCACCAAGATTTTCTTTGTGAAACTTGGTGCCTTGGTGTCTTGGCGGTAAAGGTGTTCCCATGAAATTGCTTGTCATCGGCTCCGGCGGCCGCGAGCATGCGCTGGCCTGGCGATTGGCGAAATCGCCGCGCATCCAGAAGGTCTTCGTCGCCCCCGGCAACGCCGGCACGGCATGCGAGAACGGGCTGGAGAACGTGCCCGTCACCGGCGTCGAGGGACTCCTCGCCTTCGCCGAGAAGGAACAGGTTTTCCTCACGGTGGTCGGCCCCGAGGCGCCGCTTGCCGCCGGCGTGGTGAACGCCTTCCGCGCGAAAAACCTGCCGATCTTCGGGCCGACGCGCGAGGCGGCGCAGCTGGAGTCCTCCAAGGACTTCGCCAAGCGCTTCATGCAGCGCCACAGGATCCCCACCGCCGCTTTTGCCACCTTCGGCAACGCCGAGGAAGCGCACGCCCACGTCGACGCCCAGGGCGCGCCGATCGTCATCAAGGCCGACGGCCTGGCCGCCGGCAAGGGCGTGGTGGTGGCCATGGATTCCGCCGAGGCGCACGCCGCCATCGACATGATGCTCACCGACAACAGGATGGGCGATGCGGGCGCCCGCGTGGTGATCGAGGAATTCCTCGCCGGCGAGGAAGCCAGCTTCATCGTCATGTGCGACGGCACGCACGCCCTGCCGCTCGCCACCAGCCAGGACCACAAGCGGTTGCGGGACGGGGACGAGGGCCCCAACACCGGCGGCATGGGCGCCTATTCGCCGGCACCGGTGGTGACGCCGGAGGTGCACGCCCGCGCCATGCGCGAGATCATCATGCCGACACTGAACGGCATGGCGCAGGACGGCATGCCCTACACCGGTTTCCTCTACGCCGGCCTGATGGTCGCGCCGGACGGCAGCGTGAAAACACTGGAGTTCAACTGCCGCATGGGCGACCCGGAGACGCAGCCGATCATGCTGCGGCTGAAGAGCGACCTGGTCGACCTCGTCGAGGCGGCCGTGCACGGCCGGCTGAAGAACGTCGAGGCGGAATGGGACCGTCGCGTCGCGCTCGGCGTCGTCCTGGCGGCGGCCGGCTACCCGGAATCCCCGCGCAAGGGAGATGCCATCCACGGCCTGCCTCCGGCGGGGGACGATTACCACGTCTTTCATGCCGGCACCGCGCTCGCCGGCAAGGACGTCGTCACGGCGGGCGGGCGCGTGCTCTGCGTCACCGCCCTGGGCGACAACGTCAGGGCGGCGCAGATGCGCGCCTACGAGATCGCCGAGCAGATCGAGTTCGCCGGCATGCAGATGCGGCGCGACATCGGTCATCGCGCCATCCGACGCTAGGCGGCCGTCGCGCCATCCGACTGCGACCATGGACGCCGCGCCGGTTCTGGCGTATTTCAGAAGCCTGCAGACGCGTATCGTCGATGCGCTGTCCGCCTTCGACGGCAAGCCCTTCCTCACCGATTCCTGGCAGCGTCCGGAGGGCGGCGGCGGCATCACCCGCCTGATCGAAGAGGGCGACTTCTTCGAGCGCGGCGGCGTCAATTTCTCCCATGTCACCGGCAGCCATCTGCCGCCCTCGGCCACTGCCGCCCGCCCGACGCTGGCCGGACGCGCCTGGGAGGCGATGGGCGTCTCGCTGGTGCTGCACCCGCGCAATCCCTACTGCCCGACGGCGCACATGAACGTGCGCTGCTTCATCGCCCGCAAGGCGGGCGATGAGGCGATCTGGTGGTTCGGCGGCGGCATGGACCTCACGCCCTACTACGGCTTCGGGGAGGACGCGCGCCATTTTCATCGAACCTGCCGGGACGCGCTGACGCCCTTCGGCGACGACGTGCATCCGCGCTACAAGCAGTGGTGCGACGAGTACTTTTTCCTCAGGCACCGCAACGAGCCGCGCGGCATCGGCGGCATTTTCTTCGACGATCTCGATGAAGGGGGCCCGGGCGGCGACACGTCCACGCCCTGGTCATTTCAGCGCTGCTTCGGCCTGACGCGGGCGGTCGGCGACGCCTTCCTGCCGGCCTGGCTGCCGATCGCGGAACGCCGGCGCGAGCTGCCCTACGGCGAACGCGAGCGCGACTTCCAGGCCTACCGGCGCGGCCGCTACGTCGAGTTCAACCTGGTGTGGGACCGCGGCACGCTGTTCGGCCTGCAGTCGGGCGGGCGCACCGAGTCGATCCTGATGTCACTGCCGCCGGTGGTGAAGTGGCGCTACGACTGGAAGCCCGAAGCGGGCAGCGCCGAGGAAAAGCTGTACACCGACTTTCTCAGGCCGCGCGACTGGGCCTGAGACGGGTCAGGCCTGCCGGCACAGCGCCGCGGCGCTGCGGTAGGCCTGGTTGGATTCCTCGCCACGTCCCAGTTGCGCGAACAGCGTCGCCAGTTCGATGTGCGCTTCCTGGCTGGGCTGCACCGCCAGCGAGGCCTCGTAATAGCTCTGCGCCTTGCCCCACAGCTGCTGCTCGCGGCACAGGCGGCCGAGCGCCCGCAGCAGGCGCGCGTCCTGCGGGTGCCTCTCCAGCCATTTCTCCGCGCGGGCGATCCGTCCCAGCGTATCGCCGCCGCGGCAGTCCGCATACAGCTCGGCCAGATCCGAATCCCACCCGGCATCGACCTGCTGCTCGATGATGCGCTGTGCCGTGGCGCCGTCGCCGGCGGAAATCAGCGCGCGCGCCGTCGCCGCGGCGAGGCGGACATCGCGGCGTTCCTCGGCGGGTGCGGCCTCCCAGTAGGCCGCCAGCGCGCGGGCATTGCCCTCGCGGCCACGCAGGTTCTCGAGGTGGGCGCGCTGCTTGAGCGGCGCGGCGGCCTCGTGCGTGAGGGCGCGGTGCTTCTCCAGCCGGCGCGCCACTTTCAGCACGTCGTCCCAGCGGCCCAGGCCGCGGTGCACGCGCAGGGCCAGGCGCAGCGCGGCGATATGCCGCCCGCCGCCTTCCTGCAGGGCGTTCAAAGCCGCCAGCGCCTCGTCGAAGCGGCGCGCATCGACATGCAGTTCGGCCTCGGTCATCAGCCGGGCGGCGTGCGCTTCGGCGCCGTGCTCGGCGGCGCGCTTCAGCCATTCCTCTTCCCGGCGCGCGTCCCGCAGGAAATGCGCGGCGCGCGCGGCCACCAGCGCCGAGAGCGCCGGCGCTTCCTGGGCGGAATGGGAGAGGGCGGCGTTCTTCAGGGCATGGCCATAGCGGCCCTCGAAGAGCTGCTGCACCGCCTCGCGCAGCGCGCGCGCCGCCTTTTCGCGCCGCTTGCGCTCGCGATAGGCGCGCACTGCCTGCGGCAGGTTCAGGGTGTGCGACACCACGCGCAGGAGGAAGTGGCCGAGCAGAAAGCCGCCGGCCGCCAGAACGACGAAGAGGTTGAGCGACAATTCGATCCGCCAGGGCGGCAGGACGATGAGAACGTAGCCCTCGTTGTAGCCGAAGGCCATCGACACGCCGACGGCGAGGGCGAACAGCGCCAGCAGCCAGAGCAGGATGCGCATCCTCAGTACCCGTCCGGCCGCCCGAAGGGGGCTGAACGCTCGCGGTGAAAGGCGCGGGCGCCGGGGCGGTTCATCTCGAATCCCCGGGAGCCGCCGCCCTCGGGCGGGCGGCGGGGAGCGGCATGTCCCGCTCGCGCGCCACCTTGAAATTGCGCAGCGTCGTCAGGCTTTCCTGGAGCGTGGGCGGCTCGTGCCCGACCTCCACGGCGGCCAGCTGGCGCAGGGTGGCCAGCGCCGTCTGCGTCGGCCTGGCGCCGGTGTCGAAATAGTGCTCGAGCCAGGCCTGCGCCTGCTGCATGTCCTGGCGGAACGATTTGCCGTCGCGCTGCAGGAGGGCCAGGCGGGCATTCACCAGGCGCAGCTTGAGGTTCTCGCGCAGGAAGAAGGCATGGGTTGGCGACAGCAGCGCGGGGCTTGGCCGGTCGAGGCGCTCGACACGGATCAGGCCCTTCAGGTCGCGCCATAGCTCGCCCAGCAGCGCCTCCCAGTAGCCTGCTGCGGCTGCCGGCACGAAGCTCTCCCTGGCCTGCTCGATGCGCGGCTTGGCTTCGAAGGCCAGCGGCATGGCATCCACGGCGCGAATGACGCCCTCGATGCGCAGGGCGATGCCGGCGACGTCGGCCAGGGGCAGCGCCTTCAGGCGCTCGATGTCGTGTGCGATCACCTTGCGCAGCGGCAGCCATTGTGCGCGGCCGGCCGCGCCGAGCCGGGCCTCCGCGCCCTGCAGGGCGATCAGCGCCGCTTCGACGTTGCCGGCCAGCTGCAACTGCTGCGCGGCCGTGTTGAGCGCCTGTTCGATCTCCGCGAGCAGGCGCTCGTCGCGGTTGCGCGTCAACTCCTGCACCATGGCGTCGAGCGCCGCCTGCTGACTCTGCGATTCCGCCAGTTTTGCTTCCAGGGCGCCGGCCCTGGCCTGCAGCGCGGCCAGCGCCTCCTGGTTCTGCCGCGCGGCCACGCGCGCCTCTTCGCTCGCCGCGTCGCTGGCGGCAAGGCGGCTGGCCACCACCTGCCGGAGATCGGCAATGCGGTTGCGCGAGTCGATGACCTGCCAGGCGAGCAGGCCGAGCGCCGCCGCAGCCAGCCAGACGGCGGGCTGGCGCAGTACCGCCAGCGTCATCCGCATGCGGTCCGGCCTGGCCGGAGCGGTCAAGGCATCCTGTTCCGTCATCGATCCGTCTCCAGCGCTGCGTAATGCGTTTCCAGGCCGGCCAGCAGTCCGGCGTCACCGGGCGCCGTGACGGTGGTCTGGGCAAAGCCCAGCAGCCGGGCGGCGTCGACGATGCGCTGATGGGCGGCGAAAAGCGGCACTGCCTTCAGCGCCGCCGCGCCGGCCGCGCCGACCATCGCCACCAGGTTGCGCAGGCCTTCGCTGCTCGTCACCGTCACCGCATCGACCGCATGCTGCGCAAGCAGGGTGCGCAGCGGCGTCGCGTCGATGTCCGGCCGCAGGCGCCGGTAACAGGGAATGCGGTCCACCTGCGCACCGCGCGCCTCCAGCGTCTCGCCGAGCAGTTCGCGCCCGTTGTCGCCGCGAAAGATCGCCACGCGCTTGCCGCGGATCGTTTCCGGCGCGAACTCGGGCCGCGCGAGCAGCGCCTCGCTGTCGAAGCGGCCGTTCTCCGGCGCGACGATGCGCGTGATGCCGAAGCGGGCGACCGCGCGCGCGCTGGCCTCGCCCACCGTCGCGGCGACGACCCGCTCGGGCCAGGCCCGCCGCGCGGTAATGACGGCGAGCGCCTTTTGCGCCGCGTTGGGGCTGACGAAGACGGCGACGTCGTAACCTTCGATGTCCTGTGCCGCCGCCTGCAGGGGGCGGGGGTCATCGACGTCGAGGATGGCCAGCACCGGGAAACGCAAGACCGTTCCGCCGCGCATCTCGATCTCGCGGGCGAGCTTCTCCGCCTGGTCCGCAGGACGCGTTACGACGATGCGGCGCCCCGCCAGTGACGGCATGCCGGTCATCCGTGCAATGCCGCGAGAATTTCTTCGGCGCCGCGCGCCCGCAAGGCGTCGGCCAGGGACAGGCCGAGCGCCTCGGCTTCGTCCGGCTCGCCGCGCAGTTCCGCGCTGGCCATGCGGCCGCCGTCGGGCGCGGCGACGAAGCCGCGCAGGCGCAGCCGCCCCCCGTCGATTTCGGCAAAGGCGCCCAGCGGCACCTCGCAACTTCCCGCCAGCGCACGCGAGACGGCGCGTTCGGCGCGCACGCAGGCGGTGGTGGCGGCGTCGGCGAGCGGCGCCATCCAGGCCGCGATTTCCGGCCGGTTCGCCAGCGCCTCGATGCCGAGCGCGCCCTGGCCGGCGGCCGGCAGCGACAGTTCGGCGGGCAGCACGGCGCGGATGCGCGCAGCGAGGCCGAGGCGGGCGAGGCCGGCCGCCGCCAGGAGGATGGCGTCGTACCGGCCCTCGTCGAGCTTGCGCAGGCGCGTGTCGAGATTGCCGCGCAGGCTGGCCACCGAGAGATACGGAAAGCGCGCGTGCAGTTGCGCCTCACGGCGCAGGCTGGACGTGCCGACGACGCCGCCGGGCGGAATGTCCTCGAGCGACGCGTACTTGTTCGAAACGAGGGCGTCGAGCGGGCTTTCCCGCGCCAGAACGGCCGCCAGGTTGAATTCCGGCTCCATCGTCATCGGCACGTCCTTCATGGAATGCACGGCGATGTCGGCGCGCCCGTCGAGCAGGGCCGTCTCCAGCTCCTTGACGAAGAGGCCCTTGCCGCCGACCTTGGCCAGCGGCCGGTCGAGGATCTGGTCGCCGCGCGTGGTCATGCCGAGCAGCTCGACCGAACAGCGCGGATATAATGTCCTGAGGCGGTCGCGCACGTGTTCGGCCTGCCAGAGGGCCAGGCGGGATTCGCGCGTGGCGATGACGATGCGCTCGGGTTGGGTTGGGCTCACGGTCGGATTTTCGAGGGAAGATTCATGGCGCGCTGCCTGCGCGTGATTGCGCTGATTTTAACATGGCTGGCATCGCCCCCCGGCACGGCGGCAGCCCTTGCGCCGGCGCAGGATCTTGCCGCCGATGCGGCCGCCATGCGGTCGCGCGGCATCGTGATGCTGGTGCTCTTCAGCCGACACGGCTGTCCGTGGTGCGAACGCGCCAGAAACGAGGTGCTGCTCCCGCTGCAGAACGATCCCGCCGCGCGCGGGCGCGTCGTGCTGCGCGAGGTCGCGCTCGACGCGGATGCGCCGCTGACCGATTTTGCCGGCCGGCGCACCACGCAGCGCCGCTTCGCCGCCGTCGAGGGCGCCCGCCTCACGCCGACCCTGATCGTCTATGGGCCGGACGGACGGCGCCTGGCCGAACCCCTCGTCGGCTACCTGACGGCCGACTATTACGCCGAATACGTGAATCGCGCCATCGAGGAAGGGCTGGCGCATCTGCGCGCGCCGTCCCGCCGGGACTGACTTTTCCGGGGCACGTCAGGCAGGTCAGGTTTCGCCGAGGCGGAAGAAAGCGCGCATCTTGCCGAGCAGGCTGGCGCGCTGACCCTCCCGGGTCTCCGCTTCGGCGCCGAGGGCTTCCCGTGCGCTGGCGAGCTGCAGCGTCCGCTCGGCGAGGATGGCGGCCATCTCCTCGGCGATCGCCGGGCGCGAGCGAATGATCTCCTCGAAGCCGGCCTTGTCGAGCCGGTAGCATTCCGCGTTTCCCTTCGCCGTGACGGTGCTGCGACGCGGCTCGCCGGTGAGCATGCCCATCTCGCCGAACACCCTGCCGGCCGGCAGCGTCGTCAGCAGCCGGCGCGTGCCCTGCCGTTCCAGCCACACCTCCGCTTCGCCGGACACCAGGATGTAGAGCCAGTGTGCCACCATGCCCTGCTGGGTGATGATGCTGCCGGGGGCAAACGGCGCGGGAACGAGCCGCTCGGCCAGCGCTTTCAGCTCTTCCTCGCTGAAGGAGGCGAAGATCCCGACCCCGCGCAGGGCCTTCAGCCGGCGGACAAGCTCGCGCGCGCGCACCGTCTCGCGGTAGGCTTCGTTTTCCTTGATCATGTGCACCGAGTATTCCGGCTCGGCGATGCGCAGGCCGGCGCGCTGCAGCGCGGTCAGCACGTGGACGCGCACCGCCGAGTCGGTCGGGTCGTCCGCGCGCGGATCGGTCAGCCAGTAGCGCAGGCCATAGCGGGCATAGCTCGGGCCGAACTCCATCAGGAGGCAGTCGGGCTGCGGCGCGCGCGCCACGTTGGGAATCTCGGCGCCGCCGACGGCCTGCCCGACGGCCTCGATGACCCGCGCCGGCGGCGCACTGTAGTCGACGTTGAACCAGATCCAGCGCCGCCACGGCTGGATGGCCTGCTCGGGGCTCCAGATGACGGTGAGCTTGCTCTTCATGAGCTGGCTGTTCGGCACGACGATGGTCTCGCCATTGCGCGTTTCGATGGCGGTGGAACGCCAGCGGATGTCGGCGATGCGTCCGACGGCGTCGTCGATCTTCACCCAGTTGCCCAGTTCGACCGAGCTGTCGAACTGCAGCGCCAGGCCGCCGAGGATGTTGCCCAGCGTCTCCTGCATCGAGATGGCCACCACCGCGGTGATGACCGCCGAGGTGGCGACGATGCCGGTCAGGTCCACGCCGGCCAGGCGCATGCGCACCATGGCGAAGACGATGTAGGCAAGGATGACGACGATGTCCTCGACGATGCGCGGCGGCCGCAGGCCCGTCGCCGGCAGCAGCACGCGGAACAGGCACAGGCCGGCGAGACGGATCAGCGCCATGCCCGCGCCGATGACGAATATCCCGTGCGCCGCCTCGGCGCCGACCGTCAGGCCATGCGCATCGAGCAGGCCGGCGAGGAACTGCCCGGCCTGGCAGAACAGGAAGACGGCCAGGGTATAGCCGACGGAATGCCGGTCGGCCGGGCGCAGCGCCCACAACAGCAGCGCCAGCAGCAGCGCCGCGCAGATCAGATAGGGCGAGTCCTCGCGCCAGTAATAGCCCCAGGCGGGCTGCAGCAGGACCTGCATCACGGCTTTCCCTCGCCGGCGAACGCCGCTTTCACCATCGGCCATTGCCGGCGCGACACCGGCAGCTTCTCCGCCAGCCCGGCCAGCAGCACCGTCCAGCGTGTCTCGCCGTCCTCGGCCACGCCCTTCTCGAAGCCGGCGATGGCTTCGCGCGCCACCAGGCAGTTGCGATGCACGCGCACGAAGCGCACGGCGAACTCCTGTTCCAGATGGGTGAGCGACTCGTCGAGGAGATGCTCCCGTTCGCGCGTGCGTGCCGTCACGTATTTCAGCTCCGCCTTCAGATAGAGGATGTCCGCCACCGGCACCAGCAGGATGCGGCCGCGCTCGGAGACGGAAAGATGGCGGCGCGGCCCGGAGGCCAGCCTGGCCAGCGCCTCCCTTGCCGGCGGCGCGGCGCGATGCGCCTTGCGCAGGGCCGCCGCCAGCCGCTGCGCGCGCACCGGCTTGACCAGGTAGTCGATCGCGTTCAGTTCGAAAGCCTCGACCGCGTACTGCTCGTAGGCTGTCGTAAACACCACCGCCGGCGGGCGGTCGGTGCCGGAGAGGTGCCGCGCCAGTTCGATGCCGTCCATCTTCGGCATGCGGATGTCCACCAGGGCGACGTCGGCGGGCGTCTGCGCCAGCCGCTCCAGCGCCTCGATGCCGTTGGCCGCCTCGCCGACGAGCGCGTTGGGCAGCTCGGCGGCGATGTCCGCCAGGAGCGATTTCATGCGGGCGCGTGCCGGCGCCTCGTCATCCACGACGAAAACGCGCAAGGGCTCGCTCATGCGCCGCCTCCCGTGCGATAGGGCAGCCGGATCGTGACGCGGAACAGGCCGTTCTTCGCCTCGGTTTCCAGCCTGGCCTCGAGATCGTAGAACAGCATCAGCCGCTCGCGGATGTTGTCGAGTGCCATGCGGTTGCCGGCGTGGTGGACATTTTCTCCATAGTACGGATTCGACAGCACGATGCGGATCTCCTCGCCTTCCCGGGCCGCACGGATCGCCACGCTTGCCGGCTGCGGCGACGGCTCGATGCCATGATAGACCGCATTTTCCAGCAGCGGCTGCAGCATGAGCGGCGGCACCTGCGCGTCTTCTGGGCAGGTGTCCGTATCCCAGGCCACCTGCAGGCGTTCGCCCAGACGCAGGTGCTCCAGTGCGAGATACTGACGGCACAGGGCGAATTCCTCGCCCAGCGGCACCAGCTCCCGGTTCTCGCGCATCAGCACGCGGAACAGGTCCGACAATTCCTCCAGCGCCTGTTCGGCGCGGCGCGGATCGGAGCGGATGATGCCGAGCACGGCATTCAGGCTGTTGAACAGGAAATGCGGCCGGATGCGCGCCGTCAGCGCCATCAGCCGCGCCTCCGTCAGCGCCGGCGAGAAGGCCCGGTTGCGCAGATCGAAATACAGGAGCACGGCCAGCGCCGCCAGGCTGCCCCACAGGGCGGCGCGCGGCCAGTCCGTCAGCGGCAGGCCGGGGGGATTGAAGAGCGCGTAGAACAGGGCGGACGGCAGGGCGCCGAGAGCGGCGCAGGCGGCCAGCGCCGCGGCGTAGGGCAGGCGGGCGAGCCAACTCCCCGCCAGGGCCAGGAGCGCCACGCCGGCAATCAGCGGCGGCTCGACCAGGGCGGCGAGTCCGGCCAGCTCCTGCGGCAGGCGCGCGAAATCGTCATTGCGCGCCAGCGCAGCCAGCGCAGCCAGCAGGTTTACCGACAGCAGGATGCGCAGCATGACGCCCAGGTTGCCGAAGTCCGGCAGGCGTGTCGCCCGGGGATTTTGCCGTATACTCATCCGTCGCTTCGCGTGTCCGCAATGATTGAAACGATTATGACAGATCACAGCAGCGATTCCAGCGGCAAGGCCTGGTCCGGCCGCTTCCGCGAGCCGGTTGACGAACTCGTCAAGCGCTACACCGCCTCCGTCTCGTTCGACCGGCGCCTTGCCCTGCACGACATCCGCGGCTCGCTCGCGCACGCCCGCATGCTGGCGCGGCAGGACATCATCGGCCAGGACGATCTCGCCGCCATCGAGCGCGGCATGGCCGCCATCAAGCACGAGATCGAGACCGAGGCGTTCCGGTGGACGCTCGACGACGAGGACGTGCACCTCAACATCGAGAAGCGCCTCACCGCGCTCGTCGGCGACGCCGGCAAGCGCCTGCACACCGGCCGCTCGCGCAACGACCAGGTGGCCACCGACATCCGCCTCTGGCTGCGCGAGGAGATCGACGGCCTCGACAGCCTGCTGGCCGCCTACCAGGCGGCCCTGCTCGAGCTCGCCGAGCGGCACGCCGGGACGCCGATGCCGGGTTTCACCCACCTGCAGGTGGCGCAGCCGGTCACCTTCGGCCACCATCTGCTCGCCTATTTCGAGATGGCGGCACGCGACCGCGAGCGCCTGGCCGATTGCCGCAGGCGGGTGAACCGCCTGCCGCTCGGTGCCGCCGCGCTGGCCGGCACTTCCTATCCGATCGATCGCGCGTTCGTCGCCCGCGAGCTCGGCTTCGACGGCATCTGCGCCAATTCCCTCGACGCCGTCAGCGACCGCGATTTCGCCATCGAGTTCGCGGCGGCGGCGGCGCTGATCATGACCCACATCTCGCGCTTCGCCGAGGAGCTGATCCTGTGGATGAGCCCGCGCGTCGGCTTCATCGACCTCGCCGACCGCTTCTGCACCGGCTCCTCGATCATGCCGCAGAAGAAGAACCCCGACGTGCCGGAACTGGCGCGCGGCAAGAGCGGGCGCGTCTACGGCCACCTGATGGGCCTGCTCACGCTCATGAAGGGCCAGCCGCTCGCCTACAACAAGGACAACCAGGAAGACAAGGAGCCGCTCTTCGACACGGTCGATACGGTGCGCGACACGCTGGCCATCTTCGCCGACCTGGTCGGCGGCATCCGCGTCCGGCCCGAGGCCATGCGCGCCGCGCTGCGCCAGGGCTACGCCACCGCCACCGACCTCGCCGACTACCTGGTGAAGAAGGGGCTGCCCTTTCGCGACGCCCACGAGGCGGTGGCGCTGGCCGTGCGCGCCGCCGAGGAAAAGGGCTGCGACCTGGCCGAACTCGGCCTGGATGCGCTGCGCCGCTTCTCGCCGCTGATCGACGCGGACGCGCTGGCCGTGCTGACGGTGGAAGGCTCGCTGGCTTCGCGTGCCCATGTCGGCGGCACCGCGCCCGGGCAGGTGCGCGCCGCCATTGTCCAGGCGAGGCAAAAACTCTAGCCAGGTCTTCAGGCCGACCCGCTCATTCATGGACAAGATCGGCAAATACCAGGTCATCGGGCGGCTCGGCGAGGGCGCCACCTCCGTCGTCTGGCTGGCGCACGACCCCTTCGCCGGGCGCGACGTCGCCATCAAGGTGGTGGCCAACAGCGTCTTCTCGGAGGGTGAGCGCGGCAAACTGGCGAGAAAGCTCTTCGTCACGGAGGCTTCGCTCGCCGGCAAGCTCAACCACCCGCACATCGTGCAGATCTACGATGCCGCCGCCGACGCCGACCCCAGCTACATCGTCATGGAATACGTGCCGGGCGGCACCCTGGAGGCGTATTGCGCGGCGGACAGGCTGCTGCCGCTGGCCGACGTCGTCGAGATGATCTTCAAGTGCTCGCGCGCGCTGGATTTCGCCTATCGCCTCGGCGTCATCCACCGCGACCTCAAGCCGGCCAACATCCTGCGCGGCGGCACCTCCGGCACCGACGTCAAGATCTCCGACTTCGGCGCCGCCATCACCACATCGAGCGACCAGACGGCGATCTCCGGCATCGGCTCGCCCGCCTACATGTCGCCGCAGCAGGTGCAGGACTGGCCGCTCGACCACCGCACCGACATCTTCTCGCTCGGCGTGGTCATGTACCAGCTGCTCACCGGCCAGCTGCCTTTCCAGGGCAGCAACAACGTCAGCATCGTCTACCAGATCCTCAACACCCGGCCGCCGCCGCCCTCGGCGCTGCGCGCCGGCATTCCGCCGGTGGTGGACGCCGTCGTCATGAAGGCGCTGGAGAAATCGCTCGAGGACCGCTACGCCAGCTGGGACGCCTTTTCCTTCGACCTGGCCGAGGCCTTCCGCAACGAGCATCTCGCCGAGACGCGCGCGCAGATCGCCGACAGCGAGAAGTTCAACACCCTGCGCGGCCTGTCCTTCTTCCGCCACTTCAGCGACGTGCAGCTGTGGGAAGTGCTGCGCTTCTCGGAATGGCAGCGCGCCCAGCCCGGCACCGTGCTGATGCGCGAAGGCGAGCCGGGCGAGACCTTCTGCATCCTTGCCTCGGGCGAGGTCAAGGTCACCAAGAGCCGGAAGCTGCTCAACATCCTTTCCGCCGGCGAGTGCTTCGGCGAGATGGCCTATCTTGCCGAGGAGGCCGGCGTGCGCGGCGCCGATGTCGCCACGATGGGCGAAGCCACCGTCATCACCGTGCCGACCGAGGCGCTCAAGCGGGCCTCGGACGCCTGCCGCCACAGTTTCGATCGCGCCTTCCTGCGCATCCTGGTCGAGCGCCTCTCGCTTGCCAACACCCGTTTGACATCGGTATAAGGCCGGCATGGACACTCCGGAGAGGATCGGCAAGTACGAGGTACGCAGCCTCCTCGGCGAAGGCGCCACCAGCACGGTGTGGCTGGGCTGGGACGCCTTTGCCCAGCGCGAGGTGGCGATCAAGGTCATTTCCCCGGAAGTGCTGCGCGACAGGGACCGCGGCCGGGTCTACCGCCACCTGCTGGTCAACGAGGCCTCGCTCGCCGGCAAGCTGCTGCATCCGCACATCGTGCAGATCTACGACGCGGTGATCGACGAGGCGCAGAGCTACATCGTCATGGAGTATGTCGCCGGCGGCACGCTGGAGCCCTTCTGCACGCCGGACAGCCTGCTGCCGCTCGACCGCCTGGTGGAGATCGTCTTCAAGTGCACGCGGGCGCTCGACTATGCCTACCATCTGGGCATCACCCACCGCGACATCAAGCCGGCCAACATCCTGCTCGCCTCCGGCGGCGACATCAAGATCTCGGATTTCGGCGCGGCGCTGTTCACCAGCGGCGAGCAGACGCGCACCCAGGTCTCCGGCGTCGGCTCGCCCGCCTACATGTCGCCGCAGCAGGTGCGCGAGATGCCGCTCAACCACCAGACCGACATCTATTCCCTCGGCGTGGTCATGTACCAGTTGCTCACCGGGCGGCTGCCCTTCCAGGCGAGCAACAACTTCAGCATGGTGTACCAGATCACCCATGTCGCCCCGCCGCCGCCCTCGGATTTCCGCCGCGACATCCCGGCCAACCTCGATGCCGTCGTCGCCCGCGCCATGCAGAAGGACCTGTCCGCGCGCTACGCCAGCTGGGAGGAGTTCTCGCACGACCTGGCGCAGGCCTTCCGCAACAAGCAGCTGAAGGCGCGCGAGCGCGACTTTGCCGACACCGAAAAGTACGAGACGCTGCGCAGCCTGCCCTTCTTCGCCGAGTTCAGCGACGTCGAGATCTGGGAGATCGTGCGTTTTTCCGACTGGGACCAGGTGGCGCCCGACACCGTCATCATGAAGGACGGCGAGCCGGGCGACTACTTCTGCTTCCTCGCCGAGGGCGAGGTGCGCATCGCCAAGCGCGGCCGCATCCTCGGCATCCTCACGCCGGGCGACTGCTTCGGCGAGATGGCCGTCATCAGCAAGACGAGCGGCAGCCGCAACGCCGACGTCATCGCGCAGACGCCGGCGAAGATCATCACCATCCGCGGCGATGCGCTGCGCCAGGCCTCCGAGGTCTGCCGCATGCACTTCTACGCCGCCTTCCTCGAAGTGCTGGCCAACCGCCTGGCGCTGGCCAACGCCCGCCTCGCCGCGGTCTGATGTCCCTCCTCGATTCGCTCTCGGCCGGGATCGGCCGGGCCACGGGCCGTCCGTTCCGCGCAGCGTCGGCCCGGGAGGCCGGCGGCGGCTGCATCCATCGCGCCCTGGTGCTGGAGGGCGACGGCGCGCGCTGCTTCGTCAAGCTGAACGCCGCCGACGCGCTGCCGATGTTCGAGGCGGAAGAGGACGCTCTGGCGGCGCTGGCTGCGGCGGATGTGTTTCGCGTGCCGCGGCCGCTCGGCTGCGGCGTCATCGACGGCCAGGCCTGGCTGGCGCTGGAGCACCTGGATCTGCGCACCGTGTCGGAGCGGCGCGACGCCATCGCCTTCGGCCGCGCGCTGGCCGCGCTGCATCGCGTGGCGGGGCCGCGCTACGGCTGGTGCCGCGACAATTTCATCGGCGCCACGCCGCAGATCAACGCCGAGGGTGACCGCTGGGCGCACTTCTTCGCCGAGGCGCGCCTGCGACCGCAACTGGCGCTTGCCACGGATCACGGCCCTGCGCTACGAAAAAAGGGGGAAAGCCTGGCGGAAAAGCTGCCGGCCTTCTTTCTCGACTACCGGCCGCAGGCGAGCCTGCTGCACGGCGACCTCTGGCACGGCAACGCGGCGATGTGCGGGAACGCGCCGGCCGTCTTCGATCCGGCCGTGTACTACGGCGATCGCGAGACGGACCTGGCGATGACGGAACTGTTCGGCGGCTTTCCCGAGGCCTTCTATGCCGCCTACCGCGAGGCGTGGCCGCTGGCTGAAGGGTATGAATCGCGCAAGACGCTGTACAACCTCTACCACGTCCTCAACCATCTCAACCTGTTCGGCGCCGGCTACCTGCGCCAGGCCGAGCGGATGATCGACAGGCTGCTCGCGGAGTTGCGCGGATGAACCCGCAGGTCGGG
Source organism: Rhodocyclaceae bacterium (assembly GCA_039807535.1). Taxonomy (GTDB): domain Bacteria; phylum Pseudomonadota; class Gammaproteobacteria; order Burkholderiales; family Rhodocyclaceae; genus Desulfobacillus. The sequence continues at coordinate 532 of JBDHRL010000036.1, read as the reverse complement.
CTTCAGCCCGGCGACCGCGCGGCTCGATCACCCAAGTCGGCCTGAAGGCCGGCCTGCTACGCCGCGGCGGCGATGCCTTCCAGCTTCTTCTGCAGTTCGCCGGCCTGGTACATCTCGCTCATGATGTCGGAGCCGCCGATGAACTCGCCCTTGATGTAGAGCTGCGGGATGGTCGGCCAGCTGGAGAAATCCTTGATGCCGGCGCGGATGCCGGGATGCTCCAGCACGTTCACCGAGTAGTACTGCTTCACGCCGCACAGCTTGAGAATCTGCGCCGCCTTGGCGGAAAAGCCGCACTGCGGAAACGTCGGCGTGCCCTTCATGTAGAGCACCACGGGGTGGGTGGATACCTGTTCCTTGAGGAGTTGCTGCACGTCTTCCATGAGGGTTCCTTTCAAAAACCTACTAATTTTGTCAAGTTTAGCGTTTGCTGATGCCGGTCGTCAAGGCCGCGCGCAGGGCAATCGCATGAACGTCACGCCAGGCCGAGCAGTTGAGCGCGGTAGAGGTCGGAAGTCGCGGCGATGAGGCG
>JBDHRL010000035.1:0-21274 GCA_039807535.1 Rhodocyclaceae bacterium | reverse complement strand
TGCCGGCCTATGTTCCGCCGCCGGCGCCGCCGCTGCCGGCCGAGGCCGACATCGCGCATGCCGCCGACCTCCTGCTGGCGGCGAAGAAGCCCGGCCTCTTCGTCGGCTGGGGGGCAGTCGACGCCCTGCCGCAACTAATCGAGCTCGCCGAGTTCCTGCAGGCACCGGTGGCCACCACGCTGCAGGGCCAGTCGGTGTTCCCGCACACGCACCCGCTGCATGCCGGCTACAGCTTCGGCCCGCACGCCGTGCCGTCTTCGCGCAATGCCTTCGACGGCTGCGACGCCCTGCTCGCCGTCGGCACCCGCTTCGGCGAACTCGCCACCGGCAGCTTCGGCGCGCCGGTGCCGGAGAACCTGGTGCATGTCGACATCAATTCCGAGGTGTTCAACCAGAACTACCCGGCGAGCGTCGCGCTCGCCGGCGACGCCGCCGCCGTGCTGCGGGGACTGACTCTTGAATTGAAGGCGCGCGGCGCGGCGCGGCCGGCCGGCAGCGGCCCGCAGGCGCAGATCCGCCGCGACAAGCAGGCCTACCGCGAGGAGTGGTACGCCCACGACGGCAAGGGCCGCGTCAACCCGGCGCGCTTCTTCGACGAGGTGAGGAAGCAGATGCCCGACGACGCCATCGCCACGGTGGACGACGGCAACCACACCTTCCTTACCGCCGAGCTGTTTCCGGTGCACGCCCCGCGCGCCCTGATCCTGCCGACCGACTTCAACTGCATGGGCTACGCCGTGCCGGCGGCGGTCGGCGCCAAGCTGTCGCAGCCGCAGCGCGAGGTCTTCTCCATCGTCGGCGACGGCGCCTTCATGATGACCTGCATGGAGATCCTCACGGCGACGAAGGAAGGCCTCGGCATCGTCTACTTCGTCTTCCACGACGGCGAGCTGTCGCAGATCGCCCAGGCGCAGGAGATCCCCTACAACCGCAAGCCCTGCGCCGTGCTCGGCTCGGTGAACCTGGAAGGCGTCGCGCTCGCCACGGGCGCCGCCTACCTCCGCATGGAAAACGACGCGGCCATCGCCGGCAGCATCGCCGAAGCGCGCCGCCTCGCCGCGGCGGGGCGGCCGGTGGTGGTGGATGTGAACATCGACTACTCGAAGCGCACCGCCTTCACCAAGGGCGCCGTGAAGACCAACTTCAAGCGCTTCCCGCTGGCGCAGCGCCTGCGCATGGTCAGCCGGGCCTTGGTGCGGAAAGTCACGGGCTAGTGTTCCTGCTGAAAAAAATCCTCACCGCGCTGGCGCTGCCGCCGGCCGGGCCGCTGCTGCTGGCCGCGCTCGGCCTGCTCCTGATGCGGCGCCGGCCGCGCCTCGGCAGGTCTCTCGCCTGGGGCGGCCTCGTCCTGCTCTGGCTGCTCGCCACGCCGGCGGTGACGAAACCGATGCTTGCCGCCATCGAGGACGTGCCGCCGCTCGACATCGCGCAGGCGAAGGACGCGCAGGCCATCGTCGTGCTCGGCGGCGGCAGCCGTTTCGCCGCGCCCGAATACGGCGGGGATACCATCAACAGCCGCACGCTGGAACGCCTGCGCTATGCCGCATGCCTGCAGCGCGAAAGCGGGCTGCCCCTGCTGGTCAGCGGCGGCGCCCCCTGGGGCGGCACGCCGGAAGCGCGCAGCATGCGGGCGGCGCTGGAGCAGGATTTCGGCGCCGGGGTGCGCTGGATCGAGGATGCGTCGGCCGACACGCGCGGAAATGCGCGCCTGAGCGCGCCCATGCTGCGCGAGGCCGGCGTGAAACGCGTGCTGCTGGTGACCCACGCCTGGCACATGCGGCGCGCCCTGGGGGAATTCGCCGCCGCCGGGCTGGAGACCGTTCCGGCCCCGACGGGCCATTTGGCGGAAGGGCCGCGCATCGCCACCGATTACCTGCCGAGCGCAACCGGTCTTGCGCTCGGTCATCTTGCCCTGCATGAATCCCTGGGGTTGCTGGTCATGCGGACGAGGTGGCTCACCCATTGAGGCCGTGCCGGCCTGCCGTCCTTCGGTTGCAATCGCAACGCACGGCAATCAGGCGGCCGCGTTCGTCGTGGTGGGCAGTCATGCAGGCGCAACGTTGCCAGGCATCGAGATCCTGCAAAGGCAATTTCATGTCTGTCGCCAGCTGATCGACGGTGACGGACACCCGTGCCTTGCGGCGCTCGATGCCACGAAAGCGGATCCAGTTATAGAGAGCCCAGGCAACGAGGCTGCCGCCCATGGCAAGCACGACCAGCCCGTACATTCCCAGCAGGGACAGCACGGCCTTGTAACCCTCGAGCTGAAAGATCTCCACGTAAAACAGGCGTATGCCGAACAGCCAGGCGACAAAGCTGATCGCCGGCAGCCACAGATAGAACCAGGCCAGCCAGAAAACAAAAGTCAGTCCCCCGAGGACGGCGCGCTGACGGCGCGACTGCCAGTCCGGCCGGCTGATGATCCACCTGTATTTTCTAGGGCCGGTTCTCATTCGGTCTGTCGACGGATTGACCCTGCAGCCCGCGGTCGGGGCTCTTCCAGATTGCACGCGCCTTGCGATCGCGCAGCAACGTCTTCGGTACCGCGTACACCGTGGTCAGCACGTTCAGCACCCAGTAGGCCAGCGGATACCAGATCATCCAGAAATACATTTTCCCCAGGTCATGGTCATAACGGGCATCCAGCTTGAGCGAGATGCCGATCTGCAGCAGGCAGGTGCTGCCGATGAGGACGCCGTTCCATCGCGGCACCAGGCTGGGTATGGGAAGGTACGGGCTCAGGTCGATGACCAGCGCGTCCGTCAGAAAGACGATGAACGCCGAGAACAGGGCATAGGCCCAGGCAACGCTGATGAAGTATTCAACGTACACCGCCCACATCCGGCGCTTGCGCCAGTTCAGCAGGGAGGGCAGATATTTCAGCAGAACCTGGGTGCCGCCTTGCGCCCAGCGCACACGCTGGCGCCACAGCCCGCGGAAAGTCTCCGGCATGAGAATCCAGCAGAGCGCGCGCGGCTCGTAGCGAACGTCCCAGTGATTCAACTGCAACTTCCAGGAGATGTCGATGTCCTCGGTGAGCATGTTCGGGCTCCAGTAGCCGACATCGTGCAACGCGGCGCGGCGGAACCCGGCGATCACGCCGGAGACGGTGAATATCCTTCCGTAGGTGCGCTGGGCCCGCTTGATCAGGCCGATGATCGAGGAGAACTCGCCGACCTGGATGCGGCCAAGGAGCGTCGAGCGGTTGCGGATGCGCGGATTGCCGGTAACCGAGCCCACGCGCGGCCCGGACAGGAAATGCAGCATCATCCAGTGGAGCACGTGCGGTTCGAGCAGCGCATCGCCATCAATGCAGACGAGATACTCGTTGCGCGTGAGCAAGGCCGCCGTATTCAGCCCGACCGCCTTGCCCTGGTTCTTCGCCTGGTGTATGACGCGCAGGCGCGGGTTCTGCCGGGACAGCTCATTCAGGATCTCGCCCGTCCTGTCGGTGCTGCCGTCGTTGATGGCGATCACCTCGAAATCCGGGTACTCCATCGCGAGCGCCGCGCCAACCGTCTCGCGCACATGGTCTTCCTCGTTGTGGCAAGGGATGACGATGGTCACGCCGGGGTGGCTGCTCAACACCGGAGGATGCTGGGCGTCACCGCTTTTGCGTTCGTAGCGAAGATAATAGAACAGCGCGCCAACCATCCAGAGATAGGACATGAACAGCGGATAGTAGAAGGTGAAATCCAGCAGCAGGTCGGCGAGTTGGTAGATGCGATGCGGCATGGCCTACTCGGGCTGGGCGGACAGGGAGAACACGGGGCGCAGCTTCGCCAGAGAAGGATGATCGAGATACGGGTCGTCCGGATAGTAGCCGAAGTTTTTCGCGCCAAGACTCTGCATCCGGTACATGGCATGCGCCGTTATTGCGTCATCCACGGGTTGTTTGCTGCGCCAATCGACCGCCTGCAGCTCGAACACCGTTTTCCGCAGCGCGCCGGGCTGGGCCGCAACGGCAGAAACGAGGCGGCCGATAAACTGCCCGTAATCGTCGCTGCCATCCAGATAAGGCATCGCCATCAAGGCAACCCAGTCGTAGCTCGCCAGCATGTCGGGGAAAGACTGGGCGAAGCGCTTCTGCGCGGCCGGATCGAGCACGACCCGCGCATAGAGATTGCGTGCCGTCTTCAGGTCCGGCTGGTGGCGCTTGAGCACGCCGGCCATCTGCTGCGACAGCGCGGTCAGGGTCCGTGTCTTCAGCGCCAGCCAGGCCGCGTGGCTGGCGGCATCCGCGCGAATGGCGGCAACGGAGCCCGGCAGGCCGGCCTGGCGATAGGTCGCGCGCGCCGCCGCGCTGTCATCCTCCGAGTCATCCAGCGTCGCGTCGTCATGAAACAACACGCCATCGAATACCGCCAGGCGTCCGAGGTCGTCATAAATATCGGCGATGATCTTTCTGGCCGGCCCGGAAAAGGGCGAGAGCCGGCGATACGCACCCGCGCTCGCGCCGCGCTCGGATACGACGGTTTCTCCGGCGGCCGGATTGTCTTGCGGCAGATTGAAGGCGAGCAAGGGCATCCAGGCATAAACCCTGACGCCGGCGCGCGTACGCAACTGCCAGGCAGCGCGGCTGAAGAGGTCGGCGCGCACCGGCAAATGGCGGTTCGGGAAATAGAGCGCGTCGGCGACGCCGTCGCCATCGGGATCGGCATAGGCTTGCAGGAAAACGGTGTTGATGCCGGCGCCCTTGACGCGCTCGAGGAGCTGCCCCAGGTTGCGTTCCTGCACCTGCGGATCCGGATCGTGGATGTAATCCAGATCCACGTGCATGACGCGCATGATCGGCGGGCTGTTCTCCGGTTTCATGTCCAGTGCCAACCTGGCCAGATCCGGATTGAAAAACAAAAGCACGCGCCGCAACGCATCGAGCGGCTGCGCCGCATCATTGACGCCTCCGTCCAGCGTCAGCATGGTCTCCATGCCGAGTCCGGCGGCGATCTCGCGCGTGGCGGCATTGTGGCGGCCATAGGGCCAGGCCATCACGCGCGGCCGCCTGCCTACGCGCCCGGCGATCAAATCGCTGTTGCGATCGAGATCGGCGGCAATGCGCGCACGATAATCCGGCTCGCTCTCGTACTTGCCGCTCGCCGCATCGAATTTTCTGGCAATGGCGGCGGGAAAAGCATTGCCCTGCGGATTGGCCATCACGCCGCGATGCAGGTCATAACTGTGCGAGGCGATTTCCACCAGGCCGGAGTCGGCCATTTCCCTGATTTCGGCCCAATCGAGGAAATCCCCGCGTTCGCGCAACTCGTCGCCGTAAGCCACCTTGCCGCCCGCCGGCACCTCGAGCCAACTGCCGACAATCGCCAGCACGGCAGGATAGCGAAACGCCTGCAACAGCGGGTAGACGCGCGTGTAGAAGGACTTGTAGCCGTCGTCGAAAGTCAGCAGGACGGCCTTGGGCGGCAAGGCCGGCCCGCCGCGTCGCGCCCTCAGGATGTCGTCGATGGAAACCGGCACATACCCTTGCGCGCGCAGCCAGGAAAAGTGCTGCACCAGCATGGCGGAGGAAACCGTGTTGCTGTCCGGCCAGGTGCGAATATCGTCGGCCACGTCGTGATAGCTGAGGACATGGAAACTGCCCGGTTGCTCCGGCGCAACTTCCTTGGCTGGCGCAGGCGTCAGCCAGAACAGCAAGGCAAGCAGAGCCAATGCCCGCATCAGAACCTCCAGTCGACCAGGCCGTAGAGGCCGTTGCGCCGCTCGCGCACGCCGTCATAGGGATGCCAGGTATGCGCCACCCCCAGCCTCAGCTCGATGCGTTCGTCCGGCGCCCAGGCGGTTTCATAGCGAACCTGGCCGGCACCGCCGCTGCCAAAGCCGTCCTGCCAATAGTTGCCGAGCGTCACGACCAGGCGATGGCGCCAGCTGGCGCGATAGAAGCGCCAGGCCAGCCACTGGTTATCGAAGGTCAGCCCGATGTCGCGGTCGCGCCGCGGATTGAAATAGGGCGCATTGTTCTTGCTGTTGCCCGATCCATACCATGAGGCCGTGACATCGAGCATATAGACGGGGCCGGTGATCACGCGTTCGGTCCAGCTGGCCGACAGGCTGCGGCGATTGTTGCCATCGCCAAACCCCATCCCGGCCAGGCCGACCGCCACGCGGCGCGATTCATGCCAGCGATAGGCGGCCTCGGCGGCAAGGCGGTGTGCGTGAATCCCGGCATCGTAGGCGCGCAGCGGTGTCTCCAGGCTGCGGCTCTCGCCCTCGAAGCCGAGGCGCCAGAAATCATCCGGCGTCAGCGCCAGGCCGAAGCCGGCGGAAGAATCCCCGTTGCGCCCGGCACGCGCCTCGATCCGGCCCGACCACAACGGGCCGCGGTACTCCGCGCCGGCACCGGCGCTCTGGCGAACGACCGTCTGCTCATCGAAGCGCGCACTCGCACGCCAATAGCGCGCATAGGCGCGCCAGTGGTACGCCAGCGGTGACGAATACAGGTGGGCGTCGACACTCGCATCCCTGTTGCCGCTCGGTCCGTTCCCGCCGCCGCTGCCGCGCCCGAGTGAAGTCTCGACCCGCAGTTGCCGCAGATTGTGCGTTTCCCAGTCGCGTCGTGCATCCCGCACCGGCTTGAAATCCGGTTCAATCCTTTCGGCATGGCGCAGGGCGGCTTCCGCTTCGGGGTAATCCAGCATCTGCATCGCCGCGCCGAAATGGCCGAATCGGGGCCAGAAGTTTTCCGGCTCGGCGCCCAGGATCCAGGCCTGCTCCGCCTTGGCCAGTCGCGGCCAGCCGCGCGCGAGCCAGACTTCGGCGCGCGTGTTGCGCACCGAGAAATCTCCCGGTACGCGCTCGACCAGTTCGTCCATGCGCTTGAGCGCCAGAGCCTGGCGATCGGTATGACTGCGCGCCATGGCGCCCGCAACGAGCACGCGCAGATGCTGGGGATTGGCTACGCGCACACCTTTGCCATAATCCATCAACCACTGGGCGGCGCGTTCCGCCAGGGCATCGACCTGGCGCAAGGCACCCTCGTAATCGCTGCTCTCGAGCAGGGCGTAATAGAGCCCGAGCTGGCCCTCGAGGTGATCCGGTACCTCGCGCAAGGCGGCGCTCAGCAAGTCGCGCGCCTCGAACGGCCGCTCGAGGCCGAGATAGGCAAGGCCTGCGGTGATGCGCACATACGCCGGAATCTCCCCGGCCTCCTTGCCGAGCGCCTCGAATTCCTTGACGACTTCCCGGTTGCGCAGACGGTCGCCCAGCGCCACGATGCGGTCGTAGCGCACGCGCAAGGCATCGTCCTCGGCGCCCGCCTGGGAAAAGCGCTGCAGCAGGCGTCCGGATTTTTCGATGGCGGCATCCGTCTCGGCGAATCGCGCCGGCCCATCGACCGTCCCGCCGCGCACCGCACCCCAGCGCACCTCGTAGGCCAGCATGTCACGCTCGAGCGCGCGCAGCTCATTTTGCGGAAGGTATTGCCTGGATTTTTCCAGCGCCTCCCAGGCCAGATGGGGCGCTCCCAGCCGCCACAGTGCGATGGCGCGCGCACGCGTGGCGTGAAAGGGAAACCGCTTCCTGTTTTTTTCGGCGATCGCCAGCACGCGAAACCAGTCTCCGTGCGCCGACTCCAGGCCCACCCGGGCATCGAACACCTCGGGATCGTCGGGGCGCGCTTCAATCAGGGGTTGCAGCAATTGCCCGGCAGCGACATACGCGCCTTGCCGGATGAAAACGAGGATCTTTCCGAGCCGTGCGCCAACATGGTTCGGGCTGCGCGCCAGCAAGGCGTCGCAAGCCGCGAGGGAGAACTCCAGGTCGCCGGAAAGACGGGCGGAACGGGCCAGCGCTTCGAGCAGGTAGACCGGATCGCTCCCAAGGGGCTGTTTCCTGCCCAGCGCGACCGCTTCATCATGACGGTCGGCCCAGGACAGTACGGCAATGTAATCCTGCAGCAGACGGACATGTTCGGGATGGGCGGCATGCAGACGCGCAAGCACCTCGGCCGCACCGGCGGCATCGCCGCTGCGCGCCTGTTCGATTGCGTCGCGATAGCCGGGGGGGTCGTTGTGCTCCGATACGCGACCTTCAAGACGCTTCTCGATCTGCAATCGGGGCTCGTCCACTGCCCATGCTGCCTGGCCTTGAAGCAAGCCAACCCCAAGACAGGCAGACAAAAGCATAATGCGCACCCCAAAAGGGTGAATCCAATCTGAGCCCATTGGAAAGCGCTTCTTGTGGTTTGTTCAGTTTGTGCAATTCACTCCAGGGCCTTTTCCCCGGAGCAAACGGCCCGGTTTGCGAATTGTAGGAAATTCATGGCGCTTCAGCCGTGAAATACTTCACGAAGCTCATCAGGTTCTGATGAACCCCGCATGGCCGCCGTGCCGGCCGGACTGACTTTTTTCCGCGCCCCGCTTCAAACGTGCCGCTGTTCGATTTCCACGCGCCGGTTCGGCGCCAGGCACCGGACCCGGCATTTTGCCGCCCGGCGTCGGCGTGTCGCCGGCACTGCCGGAATGAAATGCCGGATCAGCTGCCCCTGAAGACCGGCTTGCGCTTCTCGACGAAGGCCGTCACGCCCTCGGCGAAATCGGCGGTGGCGCTGCAGCGTCCGAAGGAAGCCGCCTCGGCCATCAGCTGGTCGGCCAGACTGGACGTCAGCGAACGGTTGAGCAGGCGCTTGGCATTGGCATAAGCGAAAGCGGGCCCGCTGGCGAGCCGGGTGGCGAGAGCCTCGCAGGCGGCGTCCAGCCCCGCCGCCGGCACGACACGATTGATCAGGCCGAGGGCCGCTGCCTGCTGCGCATCGATCCGCTCGGCGAGCAGGGTCAGCTCGGCGGCCTTCTTCGCCCCGACCAGGCGCGGCAGGAAATACGTGCCACCGCCGTCGGCGGTGGTGCCGAGCAGCGAGTAGCCGGTGGTGAAATAGGCATCGTCGGCCGCCAGCGCCAGGTCGCAGCCGGCCATCAGCGAGAAGCCGAATCCGGCGCAGGCGCCGCGGATCTTGCCGACGATGGGCTGCGGCAGGTTGCGCAGGATCTCGACGGCCGGATTGATCAGCTCGCCGATCAGTTCGCCGAAGGCGCGCTCGCGCTCGTCCGGCGCCGCGTCCACCATGGTGTGGAATTCCTTGATGTCGCCGCCGGCCATGAAGTGGCCCCCGGCGCCGGTGACGACGACGGCCTTCACGCCCTGCGCCTTCCGCAGCTCCTCTGCACGCGCGAGAAAGGCCCGGCCCATCTCCAGTCCGAGCGAATTCATCGCCTGCGGGCGGTTCAGGGTCAGCGTGGCGATGGCGCCGCGGATGTCCAAAAGAACCTGGTCGCTCATTTCGTTTTCTCCTGTGCGTCCGCCGCATTCTGCAGCAGTCGGTGGTAGAAGCGGATCAGCTCGGCGTGGTTGGCAACCGAGATGCGCTCGTTGGTGCCGTGGAAGCGCGGCAGATCCTCGCTCTTCGCGCGCACCGGCGAGAAGCGGTAGATGGCGTCGGCGATCGGCGCCATGTGGCGCGAGTCGGTGGCGGCGATCATCAGGCCCGGCGCCACCACCGTGCCGGGAAACAGCTCGCGCACGGTGCGGTTGATCAGGCGGTAGGCGGGCGCGGCGGAGGGCGAGACCGGTGTCGGCTCGTTGGCATGGCCGCCGGGCGCGACCGCGATGGCCGGATTGGCGACCGTCGCCCTGACGTGCGCCGTGACGCCGGCGATGCTGTCCCCGGGCAGGATGCGGAAATTGACGCGCGCCTCGGCCTGGCCGGGCAGCGCGTTCTCCTTGTTTCCGCCCTGTACCACGGTGAGCGCGGTGGTGGTGCGCAGGACGGCATTGGTGGAGGCGCCTTTCTCGAGCCGGGCCTTCACGACAGGGCCGAACAGCCAGAGGTTGGAGAGCAGCACGCGATTCACGCCGTCCATCTCCGGCGCGAGCGTGTTGAACATTTCGGCGGCGACGCCGCGGATCTCCGCCGGCATCTGGCGGTCCTCCAGCCGCGCCAGCGCCGCGCTCAGCATGCCGATGGCCGTCTCCGCCGGCGGCATCGAGGAATGGCCGGGACGGGCCTTTGCCTCCAGCACCAGCGTCAGGTATCCCTTCTCGGCGACGCCGATCAGCGCCGCCGGCTTGTCGAGGCCCTTCAGCACGCCCTCGGTGATGAGCAGGCCCTCGTCGAGGACGAATTCGAGCCGCACGCCGCGCGATTTGAGCAGCTCGGCGATGGCCCCGGCCCCCTGCTCGCCGCCGATCTCCTCGTCGTGGCCGGCGGCGATGTAGACGGTCTGGCGCGGCCGGAAGCCCGCTGCGGCGAGCGTCTCGACCGCCTCGAAGATGGCGAACAGGTTGGCCTTGTCGTCCCAGGCGCCGCGGCCCCAGACAAAGCCGTCGCGGATCACGCCGCCGAAGGGGTCGGCCTGCCAGTCCCGCTCGGTGCCATAGGCGATCGGCACGACATCCTGGTGCGCCATCAGCATGATCGGCTTCGCCGCCGGATCGCTGCCGGGCCAGGCGTAGAGCAGGCTGAATTCGTTCACCGTCTCGCGCTTCAGCGCGGCATGGGCGCGCGGGAAGGATTTTTTCAGCAGGGCGTGCAGCTTGCGGAATTCGGCCGCGCTGGCGGCCGACTGGCCGTCGAAGGAGATCGTGCGCAGGCGCACGGCGGCGGCCAGGCGCTGCGCGGCGGCGTTCTCGTCGAGCGCCAGCGGCGCCGGCGGCACCGCCTCGATCTGGCGCGAGCCGTGGCGCAGCGTGTTGGCCGCGACCGCGATGGCCAGTGCCGCCAGCAGCGCCGCGAACAAGAGAGCCGATTTCTTCAGCATGGCCGCGCGACCCGGGTCATGCTTCCGGCGGCACTGCGCGCTTGCCCCCGTCGGCGTCGACGGCGACGTAGGTGAGCTGCGCCTCGGTCACCTTGACGACCAGCGGATTGGCCGGCTGGCGCGTGGCGTACACCTCGACGTTGATGGTCATCGAAGTGCGGCCGACCTTGACCACTTCGGCGTAGAAGGACAGCACGTCGCCCACCGACACCGGCTGCTTGAAGAGGAACTGGTTGACGGCGATGGTGGCGACGCGGCCGCGCGCGCGGCGGATGGCGGCGATGCCGCCGGCGAGGTCGACGTTGGCCATGACGTAGCCGCCGAAGATGTCGCCGGCGTGGTTCACGTCGGCCGGCATCGGCATCACGCGCAGGGTGGGCTGCTTGTCGGGAAGGCGAGTGGGCTGGTCACTCATAGACTGGTCCTCGTAGGCCGGCCTTCAGGCCGGCTGCTGCCGCAGGCGTCGGGCTCAAGGCCGACCTGCGGATGTTCCTTCAGGTAATTCATCGGCCCGCCGCGGAACGGCGCGAAGCCGGTGCCGAAGATCACGCCGGCGTCGGCCAGTTCGGCGTCGGCGACGACGCCCTCGTCGACTGCGCGCTGCGCGGCCGCGAGGAAGGGCTTCACCAGCCGGTCGGCGAGCCCCGCCGGCACCTGGCCGACGGCGCCCTTCTGCGGCTTGCCCTGATTGTACGTGTAGAAGCCGCGCCCCGTCTTGCGGCCGAGGTGGCCGGCCGAGACCAGCTCCATCAGCTTCCTCGGCGGCTCGGTGATGCCGCTCGCCAGCTGCTGGCCGGCGGCCACGGCGATGTCGAGGCCGACGGTGTCGGCCAGCTCGATGGGGCCGAGCGGCATGCCGAAGGCCAGCGCCGCCTCGTCGACCACTTCCGGCGCGATGCCTTCGTCGACGCAGCGCATCGCCTCCTGCATGTAGGGCGCCAGCACGGCATTGACCAGGAAGCCGGGCGCGCTCTTCACCGGCAGTGCCAGCTTGTCGATCCTGCGCACGAAGGCGAGGCCCTTCTTCAGCACGGCCGGGTCGGAGCCGGCGCCCTCGACCACTTCCACCAGCGGCATCTTCGCCACCGGATTGAAGAAGTGGAGGCCGATCAGGCGCGACGGGTTCTTCAGCGCCACGGCGATGTCCTCCAGCTTCAGGCTCGAGGTATTGCTGGCCAGCACGGCGTCCGGCCTGGCGATGGCCTCGAGGTCGGCGAAGAGCTTGCGCTTGGCCTCCAGGTTCTCGAAGATCGCCTCGATCACCACGTCGGCCTGGCGCACGCCCTGGCCCGTCGGGTCGGGGATGAGTCGATCGAGCGCGAAGCGCACCTGCGCGTCGTCGCGCAGCTTCTTCTTGAAGGCCGTCGCGGCGCGCCGGATGGCCGGCGCGATGCGCCCGATGTCCTGGTCCTGCAGCGTCACGGTGAGGCCGCGCAACGCGCCCCAGGCGGCGATGTCGCCGCCCATGACGCCGGCGCCGATGACGTGCAGGTGCTTCGGCGCGAAGTTGCCGTTCTTGTCATCCGGTTTGCCGAAGCCCTTCAGCCGCTCCTGCAGGTAGTACACGCGCACCAGGTTCTTCGTCGTCGGCGAGGCGGCGATGGCCTCCATCGAGGTCGGCTTGCCGGCCGGAACGGCGAGCGCATCGCCGCCGTGGTTCGCCCACATGTCGAGGATGGCATAGGGCGCCGGGTAGTGTTCGGGGCGGGCGCGCTTCGCCACCTGTTTCCTCGCCTGCGCGGCGACGAAACCCTTGAGCGGGCCGTTCATCAGCTTCTGCGTGAAAGGCAGTTCGCGCTTCGGCCGGCCGGAGAACACCAGCATGCGCGCGGCGTTCTCCATCACGCGCGGCGGCACGCACTCGTCGGCAAGGCCGAGCTGCTTCGCGCGCCTGGCGTTCAGGGCGCGGCCGGTGAGCATCATGTCGAGCGCGGCGGCCGGGCCGATCGTCTGCGGCAGGCGCAGCATGCCGCCCCAGCCCGGCACGATGCCGAGCATGACTTCCGGCAGGGCGATGCGCGTGCCCGGCTCGTCCACCGCGACGCGGTAGCGGCAGGCCAGCGCCAGTTCGGTGCCGCCGCCCATGCAGTGGCCGCGGATCAGTGCCAGCGTCGGGTACTTCACGGCAGCGAGGCGGTTGTAGAGGTCCCAGCCGCGCTGCACCAGGGCTTTCGCGCCCTCGGCCGATTCGACTTTCGTGAATTCCTCGATGTCGGCGCCGGCGATGAAGCCGGCGCTCTTGCCCGAGCGGATCACCAGGCCCTTGGGCGGCTCGCGATCGAACTCGTCCAGGGCCTGCGCCAGCTCGCGCATGGCCTCGGCGGACAGGGTGTTGGTGGACTCGCCGGCCTTGTCGAAAGTCAGCCAGGCCAGGCCCCCGGGTTCGCGCTCGATGCGCCAGTGCTTGAGTTCGCTCGCTTGTTCGCTCATGGGTTCCTCGCTATCTCAGAATGCTGTCGCCGGACGGGCGCAGGCGGCCGACGATGGCCGGTCGTTCGTCCGCATTGACATGCAGGGCGAAATTCGTGCCGTCGGCATCGCCTTCGCGGCACAGCGCCACCTGCGCGCCATAGAACACAGGGCCCTTGAGCCAGGCGTCCAGTCGCAGCGGCAGGCGATCCTGCGCGGGCAGGCGCGCCAGGCACTCGCCGAGCACGCGCTGCGGATGAAAGAAGGCCCGCACGTAGCCATGCTTGCGCGCATAGCCGTTCCACAGGTGCAGGGGATTGAAGTCGCCCGACAGGCCGCCGTACTGCCAGCCGCCGCCGGCGGGCATGCGCCACTGCGCCGTGTCGGCGGGACTGACTTTTGGCGCTTCCGGCACGGCATCCGCCGTCGGCGCGCCGAAGCGGCCGCGCGTGTAGAAGGTGTTGAGGCTCTCCCAGGCCACGGCCCCGTCCGTCAGCGCAACGGCATGCATGTCGAACTCCACGCCCTTGTCGAGGACGCGATGGCCGGCGATGCCGACCGTAATGTCCAGCTCGGCGTCGCGCGCCAGCGGCGCGTGCTGAAGGATGCGGTTGCGTATCTGCAGCATGCGCCAGATCGGCAGCGGGAAGGCCGGCTGCGTCAGGATGGTCATATGCAGGGGAAAGCCGATGGTGTGCGGATAGAGCAGCGGCAGCATCTCGCCTTCCGGCAGGCCGCTCAAGGCATGGAAGCGTGCCAGCTCCGCTGCATCCGGCCGGTGGCGCCAGCGCGCCGCGATCGCCGGCACGCCGCGCTTCAATCCCGGCGAGGGCCGCACGGCGCGGGCCATGAAGGCCAGCGCCGAGGGACGCGCGCGAAAATCGAGGCGGATTTCCTCCCGCATGGCGTTGATCAGACCGTCTCCACCAGCATGGCGCCGCCCTGGCCGCCGCCGATGCAGATCGCGGCGATGCCGCGCTTGCCGCCCGTGCGCCGCAGCACGTGCAGCAGGTGCAGCACGATGCGCGCGCCGGAGGCGCCGACCGGGTGGCCCAGCGCGACCGCGCCGCCGTCGACGTTGAGCTTGTCCTCGTCGAGCGCGCCCAGCGGCGCAGCGAGGCCCAGTTCATCCTTGCAGTAGGCGGCATCCTTCCAGGCCTCGATGCAGCCGATGACCTGGGCGGCGAAGGCCTCGTTGATCTCCCAGGCGTCGAGGTCGTTGAGCCCGAGGCCGTGGCGCTGCAGGATCGGCGTGGCGGCATGCACCGGCCCCAGGCCCATCTGCGCCGGATCGAGTCCGGCCCACTGCGAATCGGTGATGCGGCCGATCGGCTGGAGGTTGTGGCGCTGCACGGCCTCCTCGGAGGCGAGCACCAGCCAGACGCCGCCGTCGGTGATCTGCGAGCTGTTGCCGGGCGTGACCTTGCCGTACTTGCGGTCGAAGAAGGGCTTCAGCTTGGCCAGCCCCGCCATCGAGGAATCGCGCCGCACGCCGTCGTCGGCGGCATACACCGCGCCGTCGCGGCCGACGAGCGGCACCACCTCGCCGTAGTGGCCGGCGTCCTGGCCGGCGGCGACGCGCTGGTGGCTGCGCACCGAGAATTCATCCATCTGTTCGCGCGTGATGCCGAAGCGGTGCGCGAGGTTCTCGGCGGTCTGGCCCATCAGCAGGTTCACTACCGGGTCGGTGAGGCCCTTCATGATGCCGATCACCGGCGAGAGCGAGATACCCGGCTTCAGCCTTGCGAAGAGCGCCGCTTTTTGCGCCATCGTTTTCGCCTGGGCCATTTTCGCGAACCACAGCACCATGGTCTTCGAGTACAGCAGCGGCGCGTGCGACAGGGCATCGACGCCGCCGGCCAGCACCAGTTGCGAGCGGCCGCAATTGATGTTGGCGATGGCCGAGTCGAGCGCCTGCATGCCGCTGGCGCAGTTCCTCATCACCGTCCAGCCCGGCACCTTGAGGCCGCAGCCCATGCGCAGCGCGGCGACGCGGCCGATGTTCACTTCATCAGGCGAGGGCGAGGCGCAGCCGAGGATGACTTCGTCGAGTTCCTCGGCGGCGAAGGGCTGGCGCACCAGCAGCGCGCGGCCGGCGGCGGTGGCGAGGTCGCCCGCCGAGAATGGGCCGGGCGCGTTGCGCGCCTTGAGGAAGGGCGTGCGGGCGCCGTCGATGATATAGACCGGTTGCTGGCTCATATTCGCTCCTGGGAAAACCTTTCACCACAGAGGCACAGAGACACGGAGAACTTCAAAAGCAAATTCATATTCCTTGTTTTCTCTGTGCCTCTGTGTCTCTGTGGTTAATGGTTTGGTTCAAGCCGCCGCGCGATGCGCGGCCGGCTTCGGTTCGCTGCGCTGCAGGCCGAGGTCGAAGGGGAAGTCGTCCACCTTGATGACTTCGTCCGTCAGCTCGCGGGCGCGCACCAGCAGCGCGTGCTCGGCGCTGGTGACGACGCCGTGCGCCAGCGCCTGACTTTCGAGTTCCTGCGTGCTGCGCGCTTCCAGCTTGCCGGCCTTCTGCGCCGCGCGCAGCTTGGCCTGGATCGGCTCGGCGGCGAGGCTCGCCTCCAGCGCCAGCTCGACGACGCCGACCGGATCGCCCTCGTCGCGCGCGAGATACATGCCGGCGGTGAGGCGGTCGCGCGTCGCCGAGGGGGCGATGAGGAGGTCCGCCACCTGGCCGCCGAGCTTGTCGGAGGGCACGACGTAGGGGCGGCCGAGCGGGAAGATCGTCCGCTGCAGCAGGGTCGAAACGAACTTGCTGGGGAAGTTGGAGACGACGCCCTCGAAGGCGTTCTGCGCCTTGAACATCGAGTCCCACATGGCCCAGTGCATCAGCGGCGCGTCGGCCTGCTGGCGCCCTTCGCTCTCGTAGCGCTTGAGCACCGCCGAGGAGAGGTACATCAGCGAGAGGATGTCGCCCATGCGCGCGGAGAGCTTCTCCTTGCGCTTCAGGTCGCCGCCCATCACCAGCATGGAGACGTCGGCGAGGAAGGCGAAGGCCGAGGAGAAGCGCGTCAGCTGCTGGTAGTAGCGGCGCGTCTCCGGCGCGACGTTCGCCGGCACGCCGACGAAATGCGAGCCGGTGAGTCCGGTGACGAGGGCGCGCAGGCCGTTGCCGACCGTGTGGCCGATGTGCGCGAAGAGCGCGCGGTCGAAGGCGGCGAGGTCGTTGGCCTGGGCCGCCTGCATCTCGGCCATCACGTAGGGATGGCAGCGGATGGCGCCCTGGCCGAAGATGATCAGGCTGCGCGTCAGGATGTTGGCGCCTTCGACGGTGATCGCCACCGGCACCTGCTGGTAGGCGCGGCCGAGGAAGTTCGAGGGGCCGAGGCAGATGCCCTTGCCGCCGAGGATGTCCATGCCGTCGTTCACCGACTGGCGGGCGCGCTCGGTGACGTGGTACTTGACGATGGCGGAGACCACCGAGGGCTTCTCGCCGAGGTCGATCGCGCCGGCGGTCATGACGCGGGCGGCGTCGCAGAGGTAGAGGTTGCCGCCCAGGCGTGCCAGCGGCTCCTGGATGCCCTCGAACTTGCCGATCGCCGTCTTGAACTGGCTGCGCACGCGGGCGTAGCCGCCGACGGTGCGCACCGTCAGCTTCTGCATGCCGGTGTTGGAGGCCGGCAGCGAGATCGAGCGGCCGGCGGCGAGGCACTCCATCAGCATGCGCCAGCCCTGGCCGGCCATCTTCGGCCCGCCGATGATGAAGTCGAGCGGCATGAAGACATCCTTGCCGCGCGTCGGGCCGTTGTGCCAGGCGGCGTTGAGCGGGAAGTGGCGGCGGCCGGTCTCGACGCCGGGATGGTTCGCCGGCACCAGCGCGCAGGTGATGCCGATGTCCGCATTTCCGCCGAATGCGTCGCCGAGCAGGTGCTCCGGGTCGAACAGGCGGAAGGCGAGGCCGACCACCGTGGCGACCGGCGCCAGGGTGATGTAGCGCTTGTCCCAGGTGACGCGCATGCCGACGACTTCCCTGCCCTGCCACATGCCGCGGCAGACGATGCCCTGGTCGGGGATCGAGGCGGCGTCCGAGCCGGCCCACGGGCTGGTCAGCGCGAAGCAGGGAATGTCGAGGCCCCTGGCCAGGCGCGGCAGGAAGTGGTCTTTCTGTTCCTCGGTGCCGTAGTGCAGCAGCAGTTCGGCCGGGCCGAGGGAGTTCGGCACCATCACCGACACCGCCGTGGCGGCACAGCGGGTGGAGAGCTTGGTCACCACCTGCGAGTGCGCATAGGCGGAGAATTCCAGGCCGCCATACTTCTTCGGGATGATCATGCCGAGGAAGCCCCTCTCCTTCATGTACTGCCAGGCTTGCGGCGAGAGGTCGTGGTCGTAGTGCGAGGAGACCCAGTCGTCGGAGAGCCGGCACAGCTCTTCGGTCTCCTTGTCGAGGAAGGACTGTTCCTCGGCGGTCAGTTTCGGCTGCGGGTAGGCAAGCAGTTTGTTCCAGTCCGGGCGGCCATGGAACAGTTCGCCCTCCCACCAGACCGTGCCGGCGTCGAGGGCCTCCTTTTCCGTCTGCGACATCTGCGGCAGCATCCGGCGGTAGGCGGCGAAGAGCGACCGCGTCACGACGGCGCGGCGCAGCGGCCGGACGGCGAAGAGCGCCACGAGGGCGGCCAGCGGCAGGGCTATCAGAATGGTCCAGGTCATGCTGTTCTCCTTTCACTCTCCCGGCGGGTGGCCCGCCGATGTCTTATGTCATGCGTAAAAGTCAGTCCCGCCGGCACGGCGGCCGGCGGATCAGGCCGCCTTGCGCGGGGGCTTCTCTTTCGCCTTGGCCGCCTGCCCGGCCAGCGGCGCGCGCAGGCCGCCGAGCAGGAAGGGCATCAGGCGGCGCGCCAGCGCCTCGGGATCCTTCTCGTCCAGTTCGTGCTCGGCGACCAGCTGCAGCGCGTCGGTGCCGGCGATGGCATACGACATGGCGCCGAGCATGAAGTGGAAGCGCCAGAGAATCTCCTCCGGCGGCACGTCGGGCAGCGCGCGGAACAGCGCCTGCTTGAAGCGCGGCACCACGGCGGCGTATTCGTCGGCGAGGAACTGGCGCACGAAGGCGGACGGCTCGGTGTAGGTGCGGCCGAGCAGGCGCATGAAGGTGTGGCCGCCGTGCGCGGTGTCGGCCGCCATGCGCAGCGGGACGCCGAAGAAGGCGTCGACGATCTGGTGCGGCTTGAGCGGCGCGCCCTTCGCTTCCTTCTCGAAGCGATCGAGGGCGCGCAGGCGCTCCTCGTTGAGCCAGGTCAGCCGGCGGCGGAAGACGTCCTGGATGAGGGCTTCCTTGCCGCCGAAGTGGTAATTGATGGCAGCCAGGTTCACCCCGGCGCGGCCGGTGATCAGGCGCATCGAGGTCGCCTCGAAGCCGTGTTCGACGAAGAGGGCCTCGGCGGCGTCGAGGATGCGCTCGCGGGTGTCGGGATTCTGCTTCGCTTCCGTCAGGCTCATAAAAAAGGGAACGCTCGTTTCAAACGACCGTTTGAATGATACGTTCGTTTCAGGGGATGTCAAGGCGGGAATTAGGCGTGCGGCCCTAAGCGCCGTGGCCAGGCCATAAGTAATTTAGAATTGAATAATGCGCCGTACCGCCACCACCGCCCCCCTGCCCGCCCCCGCCTCCGGCGATCGCCGCGACTGGCAGACCATCCGCAGCCTGCTGCCCTACATCTGGGCCTACCGCGGCCGGGTGCTGTTCGCGCTGGCCTGCCTGATCGCCGCCAAGCTGGCCAACGTCGGCGTGCCGCTGGTGTTCAAGGAGATCGTCGACGCCTTCACGGCCGAAAGAACGGCACAGGCGGCCGTGCTCGCCGTGCCGCTGGCGCTGCTCGCCATGTACGGCCTGCTGCGCTTCTCGATGTCGCTGTTCACCGAGCTGCGCGAACTGGTCTTCGCCCGCGTCACCCAGCAGGCGGTGCGCAACATCGCCCTGCAGGTGTTCCGTCACCTGCACGCCCTCTCGCTGCGCTTCCACCTGGAGCGCCAGACCGGCGGCCTGACGCGCGACATCGAGCGCGGCACGCGCTCCATCGGCACGCTGATCAGCTACACCATCTACAGCATCCTGCCGACGCTGGTCGAGGTCGGGCTGGTGATCGGCATCCTGGGGACGCGCTACGAATCGAGCTTCGTCTGGATCACCGTCTGCGCGCTGGCGATCTACATCACCTTCACCGTGCTGGTGACCAACTGGCGCACCCAACTGCGGCGCGAGGTGAACGAGATCGACTCGGCGGCCAACTCGCGCGCCATCGACAGCCTGCTCAACTACGAGACGGTGAAGTACTTCAACAACGAGGAGTACGAGGCGCGCCGCTACGACCAGCAGATGCGGAAGTGGGCGGCGGCCCAGGTGAAGAGCCAGGTCTCGCTGTCCTTCCTCAACATCGGCCAGGCCGCCATCATCGCCGTGGCGGTGACGCTGATCATGTGGCGCGCTGCGGTCGGCGTGACCAGCGGCGCGATGACCGTCGGCGACATCGTGCTGGTGAACGGC
The DNA here is from genome assembly GCA_039807535.1 of Rhodocyclaceae bacterium. Classification (GTDB taxonomy): domain Bacteria; phylum Pseudomonadota; class Gammaproteobacteria; order Burkholderiales; family Rhodocyclaceae; genus Desulfobacillus. The sequence continues at coordinate 1,612 of JBDHRL010000035.1, read as the reverse complement.
CTGCTCATCCAGCTCTACATCCCGCTCAACTGGCTCGGCGTGCTCTACCGCGAGATCCGCCAGGCGCTCACCGACATCGAGCGCATGTTCGCGCTGAAGGAAGAGCACCGCGAGATCGCCGACGCGCCCGATGCCGCGCCACTCGCCGCCGGCCCCTGCGCGCTGCGCTTCGAGCACGTCGGCTTCTCCTACGAGCAGAAGCGGCAGATCCTCTTCGACGTCGACTTTTCCATTCCCGCCGGCGGCACCGTGGCGGTGGTCGGCCATTCGGGGTCGGGCAAGTCGACGCTGTCGCGCCTGCTGTTCCGCTTCTACGACGTGCAGTCGGGCGCGGTGAAGGTGAACGGCACGGACATCCGCCGCCTGACGCAGGCATCCCTGCGCGCGGCCATTGGCATCGTGCCGCAGGACACGGTGCTCTTCAACGACACCATCTTCTACAACATCCAGTACGGCCGCCCCGAGGCGAGCCGCGAGGACGTCATCGCCGCCGCCCAGGCCGCCCACATCCACGAGTTCGTCGAGTCCCTGCCGGAGCAGTACGACACCCGCGTCGGCGAGCGCGGCCTCAAGCTCTCCGGCGGCGAGAAGCAGCGCGTCGCCATCGCACGGGCGCTCTTGAAGAACCCGCCGATCCTGATCTTCGACGAGGCCACGTCGGCGCTCGACTCGAAATCGGAAAAGGCCATCCAGGAGGAGCTGGAGCGCATCAGCGTCGGCCGCACGACGCTGGTCATCGCCCACCGCCTGTCGACCGTCATGAACGCCGACGAGATCCTTGTCCTCGACCGGGGCCGCATCGCCGAGCGCGGCACGCACCGCGCGCTGCTCGAGCGCGGCGGCGCCTACGCCCAGATGTGGGCGCTGCAGCAGCAGGAAGAGGAAACCGAGGCGGCTTAACAAAGCCTGGCGGCGGGCATAGAATGCCCGCTCCAGAAACAATCCACACAGAGGGGATCTCCATGCGAAAAATCGCCGTGCTGCAGGCGCTGACTTTGTCCGCCGGCCTGCTGGCCACGATGCCGGCCCTCGCCCTCGACGGCACGCTGAAGAAGATCAAGGACAGCGGCGCCGCCACCATGGGCGTGCGCGAATCCTCCGGCGGCCTGTCCTTCACGCTCGGCGACGGCAAGTTCGCCGGCTTCCACGTCGAGCTGTGCCAGCGCGTGCTGGCCGACGTGCAGAAGCAGCTCGGCCTGGCGAAGCTCGACATCAAGTACCAGCCGGTGACCTCGCAGAACCGCATCCCGCTGGTGCAGAACGGCACGGTCGACATCGAGTGCGGCTCGACCACCAACACCGCCGCGCGCCAGAAGGACGTCGCCTTCGCCGTCACCACCTACGTCGAGGAGGTGCGCATCGCCGTCAAGGCCAGCTCGGGCATCAATTCGATCGCCCAGCTCAACGGCAAGAACGTCGCCACCACCACCGGCACCACCTCGGTGCAGCACCTGCGCAAACACGAGCGCGCCACCGGCGTGGACTTCAAGGAGGTGTTCGGCAAGGACCACATCGACAGCTTCCTGCTGCTGGAATCCGGCCGCGCCGACGCCTTCGTCATGGACGGCCAGATCCTCGCCGGCAACATCGCCAAGTCGAAGAACCCGGCGGA
>JBDHRL010000170.1:0-3434 GCA_039807535.1 Rhodocyclaceae bacterium | reverse complement strand
TGGTGCGCCGACTTCTACCAGGAACTGCTCGACGAGGTGAAGGACCGCGTCGCCCGCGGCATCGCCGCCGTGCCCAATGAGCGCTGCCGCGTCATGAGCGACACGCAGCCGCCCTGGGCCTTCCTCAAGATCTTCCGCTACCTCGAGGAATACGGCGCCTGCTCGATCGGCTCGCTCTATACCTTCGGCCTCGAAGGCACCTGGGAGACGCGCGAGGACGGCAGCTGGATGCCGCGCACCCTGCCCTGGAAGCAGGGCATCGAGATGAACGACCGCGACACGGCGCTGCGCCTCTACGCCGACTGGAACCTGTCGAAACCGCTCTGGCAGCACTTCTTCGACCCCTCGCTGAAGACCGAAATGATGAAGTACATCGTCAAGCACTGGGGCGTCGACGGCGTCATGATCCACATGAACCGCGGCTGCGAGGGCCTGTCGATGGGCATCATGGAGAACCGCCTGGGTCTGGCCGCTGCCGGCATCCCGGTGATGACCTACGAGGGCAACATGGGCGACGAGCGCGAGTTCGACATGGTGCGCGCGCAGAACCGCGTGGACGCCTTCATGGAAACGCTGGGGCTGAAGCGCGAGTTCGTCGCCGCCTGATCCTTGCCGGAAGGAGAAAAGTCAGTCCGGCCGGTACGGCGATGACCGGACCGGCCGGGCCGGGGCAAACCCGCCGGGCGGAGAACCGGCCGGCGGGTTTTGAGGATATCTACTTCTTCTCGTATTGCTTGACCAGCGCGCGGGCTTCCTGAAGCAGTTTCTTGCCGTCCGCGCCCTTGGCGGCGGCCTCCTTGATCCACTCTTCGTCGACGCCTTCGGTCGCCTTGATCCAGCGCTGGTACTCGGCATCCGGCAGGTAATAGATCGTGCCGCCGAGATCCTTCGCCACCTTCTTGAACGGATCGATGATGGCGTCGAAGCCCTTTTCGCCGACCCAGGCGGAGGTCTCCAGCCCGCTGTTGGCATCGATCACCTTTTTCAGGTCGGCCGGCAGGCTGTCGTACTTGGCCTGGTTCATGCCGAACAGGAAGATGGTGTTGCCGATGCGCGGGGAGCCGAGGGGCACCTCCATGTGGTACTTGGCGATCTCGGAGAGCTTGATCGCCGGCGTGCCTTCCCAGGGCACCGAGGCGCCGTCCACCACGCCCTTCGAGAGCGCCTCGGGCACCGCCGGCAGCGGCATCTGCACCGGCGTTGCGCCAATGGCGGCGATCATGCGCGCGTTCAGGCGCGTGGCGGCGCGAATTTTCAGGCCCTTCATGTCCTCCAGCGTCTTTGGCTGCTTGCCGGGAAAGTGGAACAGGGTGCCGTCATGGATGTGCATGAAGATGCGCTTGACACCCTTGAATTCGTCCTGGGCGTACTTGTCGACATAGGTCCACAGCGCCATGCTGCCCGACTTGGCGGTGGTGGCCATCCACGGCAGCTCGAACACCTCGGACTTGGTGAAGCGTCCGGCGGCATAGGTCGGCACGGTCCAGATGACGTCGACGACGCCGTCCCGCACCTGGTCGAACAACTGCGCCGGCGTACCGCCCAGCTGCATGGCCGGATAGATCTGGCACTTGAGCTTGTCGCCGGACTCCTTGGCGACCTTGTCGCACCAGGGCTGGATGAATGCAACCTGGGCATTCGACGTGGCCGGCAGGAAATGATGCACCTTGAGGATGACCTGCTGCGCCAGCGCTGCCGGCGCCGCCAGCACCGCCGCCGCGAGCGCGGCCAGTCTCAGGGGTTTCAGGGCGAATTTCGTTTTCATTCGTGTCTCCTCCTTTGGTTGTTGTGGTAGATACCGTATCTCCTCTCCGCCATCCCATTCTAGTCCGGTTCGGCGAAAACCTTGCCCGGATTGAAAATTTCCTGAGGGTCGAGCGCGTTTCAGCACCTGCATCATAGTCCTTTCGCTGTCGCTGCGGGAATGATGCAAATGCCCGCGCTTGAGGGTGCCGATGCCGTGCTCGGCGGAAATCGAGCCGTGCCAGTCCCCGACGCAGCAATAGACGGCCAGATAGGCGGCCGCCTCGATCCCGGCAGCCGCGGCAATCCTCGATGAAGTCGCAACGATCCGGCCTCTTTCGGGTGCGAATTGAGTACTATGCAAGAAATGCCCGCTTCGTCCATTCACATCGGAGTTTGCATGACCTACGTATTCCCGCCGCCCGCCCGGATCGCCCTGCCGGTGACCGGTTCCTCGGAGTTCTTCCCGGTGCGCCGCGTCTATTGCGTCGGCCGCAACTACGCCGCCCATGCGCGCGAAATGGGCTCGGACCCGGAGCGCGATCCACCCTTCTTCTTCGCCAAGCCGGCCGACGCCCTCGTGCCCGTGGCGCCCGGCGCCACGGCCGAGATTCCCTATCCGAGCGCCACGCAGAACTACCAGCACGAGATCGAGCTGGTCGCCGCCATCGGCCGGCGCGGTGCCGGGATCGATGCGGTCCGTGCGCCGGAGCATGTCTGGGGCTACGCCGTCGGACTGGACATGACCCGCCGCGACCTGCAACTGGCGCTGCGCGACAGGAAACACCCATGGGAACTGGGCAAGGCCTTCGACGCCTCTGCGCCGATCGGTTCGCTCACGCCGGCGGCGCTGGTACCCGGCATCGAGCGCGCCGGCATCTGGCTCAAGGTGAACGGCGAGCTGCGCCAGCACAGCAGCATCGACCATCTGACCTGGAGCGTCGGCGAAACCGTCGCCCATCTGTCGGCCTATTTCATGCTGGAGCCCGGCGACCTGATCTTCACTGGCACGCCCGAGGGCGTCGGCAAGGTGGCGCGCGGGGACGTCATGACGGGCGGCATCGACGGCCTCGGCGAAATCTCTGTGCGCGTCGTCTGACCTGGCAGCGCCACGGCCAGCCCAGCAAGCCCTAGGCGGCTGCGGACACCCGCAGCACCAGCGCCATGCCGGAATCGCCGGCGGCGCAGCCGGCGAACAGGCCGACGCCGCCGCCGCGCAGCACGAGCTCCTCGATCAGCTCGATCGTCGAGCGCAGGCCGGTCGGGCCCTGCGGATGGCCCCAGATCAGCGAACAGCCGTAGTTGTTCATCCTCCCCAGCGGAAAGCCGGTCTCGCGGGCGAAGGCGATGTCGTTGGCGGCGAAGGGGTTGTGCGTCTTCACGGCATCGACGTCCTGGATGGCGAGGCCGGCCTGCTTCAGGGCGACCTGCGCCGCTGGCGCCGGCGCCAGCGGCATGAAACCCTTCTCCACGCGCGCCTGGCCGAAGCCGAGCAGTTCGACCTCGATCCTCGGGTCGGATGAGAGTTCGCGCGCCATCTCGCGCGTGGTGACGATCATGCCGGCGTTGCCGTCGGCCGGATGGGTCTGCGTGCCGAAGGTGTGGGTGCCGCTGGGCTTGACCGGCTTGAGCCTGGCGAGGCCCTCGGCGGTGGTGGCAAAGATGCCTTCGTCGGCGGAAAGCGCGCCGGT
>JBDHRL010000169.1:0-3447 GCA_039807535.1 Rhodocyclaceae bacterium | reverse complement strand
ATCTCGTCGGCCGCATCCGCCTCCGCCGCATCGCGCGCGTAGTCGCGCGCCGGCTTCGCGGCCCCTTCCCCCTTTTTCTTGCCGTGCTCGCGGTACCACTCGTGGGCGACGATCATGGCCATCACTTCGTTGGTGCCGGTCCAGATCGAGGCGAGGCGGATGTCGCGGTAGATGCGCTCCAGCGGCAGCACGTTGGTGTAGCCGATGCCGCCCGCCACCTGCATGGCGTTGTGCACCACCTTCTGGCAGGACTCGGTGACGAACTTCTTGGTCTCGGAAATCAGCCGGCGCACGCGGTCCATGTCGGCGACCTCGTCGGCGGCGCGCGAGGTGGCGTACACCATGGCGCGGCTGGCATCGAGCAGGGTGGCGGCCTCGGCGACCTGGAAGCTGACGCCCTGGAAGCGGTTGATGACCTGGCCGAAGGCCTTGCGGCGCGAGGAGTATTGCGTGGCGACGTCGAGCGCCGGGCGGGCGGCGCCGACGGTCATCGCCGCCGTGCCGAGGCGCTCGGGGATCATCATGGTGTTGAACACCGGGTAGGCGCCGTGCACTTCGCCGACGACGTTCTCGCGCGGCACCTTGACGTCGCGGAACACCAGGCGGCCGGTGCCGCCGCCGCGGCAGCCCATCAGGCCGTAGAGGTATTTCGTCTCGACGCCCGGCCCGCGGTCGACGATGAAGCAGGTGATGCTCTGCTGCGGCGGCGCCTTGGGGTCGGGGTTGGTGCGCGCATACACCAGGAAGTAGTCCGCGCCCTCGGCGCCGACGATGAAGCGCTTCTGGCCGTTGAGCAGGAAGTGGTCGCCGCAGTCCTTGGCCGTCGTCGTCGCGCCGAAGAAGTCCGAGCCGCCGCGCGGCTCGGTGAGGCATTCGGCGGCGAAGATCTCGCCGGCCAGCAGCGGCTTGACGTAGCGCTCGCGCTGGGCGTCGGTGCCGTGGCGGATGATGGCGTCGCAGACCAGGTCGGCGCCGACGCCGAAGACGCAGGCCAGCTCGTAGCTGAGGCTGCCGATCTCCTCGCAGACGGCGCTGGCGGTCACCCAGTCCATGCCGCGGCCGCCCCATTGCCTGGGATGGCGCACGCCAAGGAGGTTGCGCTTCGCCGCCTCGCGCAGCCAGTCCTTCGGGAAACGCACCTTGTCGGCGTCCATGTCGAGGATGAGCTGGCGCGGCGTGTCCTTGACGAAGGCGCGGGCGTCGTCGACGACGCGCTTCTGTTCGGGGGTGAGCAAGTGTTCGATCATGTGGGACTCCTTTCGTGGATTCCCGCTTTCGCGGGAATGACGGTCATTCCTTGAAGTAGACGATCTGGTGGCTGGTGGCGAGCAGGAGGCCGTCGCGGCTCCAGATCTCGGCCACCTGGTCGTGGTAGCCCTTGCCGAAGTGCGAGGCGCGCGCAGCGCCGAGCACGGGCGCATCGCCCTGCGCCGCCAGCAGCGCGGCATCGGCGTGGAAGTAGATGGTCATCGAGACGGTGCCGGCCGGAACGAAGACGGGCCGGCGGATGAAAATGCGCGGATAGAAGACGTCGCAGATCGCTGCGAGCGAGAGGAAATCCAGCGCGCGCGGCGGATCGTCCTGCACCCAGACCAGGCTGGTCGAGTCGGCATTCTCCGGGACGGGTGCGGCGAGAAGGTCGCCGCCGCGCGCGAAGCGCAGGCTGTAGCGGCGGGTCCATGCCACGGTCTTCACCGGCGCGGCGCGCTCCAGGTCCGTCCATGCCGGCGCCGGCGGGAAGCCGGCGTCGGTGGCCGTCCAGGTGTCGCGGCGCTGGGCGAAGACGGCGGTGGCGGTGGTGAGAATTTCGTCGTCGCGCAGGAGCGCCATGCTCCAGTGCTGCGTCGAGCGGTTGCTGCGGGCGGGCACGGCGCTGACGCGGAAGTCGCCGTCGGCGATGGGCGCGGCGAAGTTCACCGTCAGCGCGAGCGGGTCGCCCTGCCGGGCCGGGTGCGACAGCGCCGCGTTGAGCAGGGTGGCGGCGATGACGCCGCCGAAGGGGCCGACCATGTTGCCGTAGGCGGGATCGGTGCGGCCCGCGAAGGCGCCATCGCCCGCCGCGGCGAGGCGGACGGCGAGGTCGAAGGGGTGGGAGGTGGTCATGGGTGATTCCTTGCGTTGTTTCCCTCTCCCCCTGCCCCTCTCCCGCAAGCGGGAGAGGGGAGAAGGTCAGAGCGCCGCGGCGGCGCGCGTGCCCTGGTCGATGGCGCGCTTGGCGTCGAGCTCGGCGGCGACATCGGCGCCGCCGATCAGGCTCACCGCCACGCCGGCTTTCTTCAGGTCATCGAGCAGTTCGCGGCACGGTTCCTGGCCGGCGCACAGCACGATGGTGTCGACGTCGAGCACCTTGCTTTCGTCGCCCAGGCGCAGGTGCAGGCCGGCGTCGTCGATCTTCTCGTAGCTCACGCCCGCCAGCATCTTGACGTTGCGCCGCTTGAGCAGCGTGCGGCGGATCCAGCCGGTGGTCTTGGCGAGGCCGTCGCCGACCTTGCTGGCCTTTCTCTGCAGCAGCCAGATCTGGCGCGGCGGCGGCTCGTCCGATGCCTTCTTCAGGCCGCCGCGCACGGCGTAGGTCGGGTCGATGCCCCACTCGTTGCGGAAGTGGTCGATGTCGTTGGGCTTGTCGCCGCCGTGGCTCAGGAGCTCGGCGACGTCGAAGCCGATGCCGCCGGCGCCGACGATGGCGACACGGCGGCCGGCCTCGCGGCGGCCCTCGATGATGTCGATGTAGCGCGCCACCTTGGGATGGTCGATGCCGGGGATGTCGGGCTGGCGCGGAGTGACGCCGGTGGCGAGCGCGACATGGTCGAAACCGCCTGAAGCGAGCTCTTCCGCCGTGGCGCGGTAACTGACTTTCACTTTCACGCCCGTGGCGTCGAGGCGGCGGCGGAAGTAGCGCAGCGTCTCGCCGAATTCCTCCTTGCCGGGGATGCGCTTCGCCAGGTTGAACTGGCCGCCGATTTCGGGTGCAGCCTCGAACAGCGTGACGTCGTGGCCGCGCTCGGCGGCGGTGGTGGCGAAGGCGAGGCCGGCCGGGCCGGCGCCGACGACGGCGACCTTCTTCTTCGCGGCGGCGGGCAGGATCTTCAGCTCGGTCTCGTTGCAGGCGCGCGGGTTGACCAGGCAGGAGCACAGCTTCTGCTCGAAGATGTGGTCGAGGCAGGCCTGGTTGCAGGCGATGCAGGTGTTGATCTCGTCGGCGCGGCCGGCAGCGGCCTTGTTCACGAACTCGGCGTCGGCGAGGAAGGGCCGCGCCATCGACACCATGTCGGCGTCGCCGCGCGCCAGCACGGCTTCGGCGACGTCGGGGGCGTTGATGCGGTTGGTGGTGACGAGGGGGATCTTCACCTCGCCCTTCATGCGCCGCGTTACCCAGGTGAACGCCGCGCGCGGCACCATGGTGGCGATGGTCGGGATGCGCGCCTCGTGCCAGCCGATGCCGGTGTT
>JBDHRL010000034.1:0-22223 GCA_039807535.1 Rhodocyclaceae bacterium | reverse complement strand
GGCTTCGCCGCCCGCCTCAGAACGCCTGGTCCCGGCGCACGCTGAGCCGTATGGCGGAATTGATCAGGCCGACCATGCTGTAGGTCTGCACGAAATTGCCCCACTGTTCGCCGCTCTTCGGATCGACGTGCCCGGCAAGCAGACGCTCGAACAGGCGCGCGCCGACGACACGATGGATGCGCCCGGCCTGGGCCTGCCAGTAGTCGCGCCGCTGCGGATCGCCCCGGGAAAACCCCGCGTGGCGATCATGCTTCCCTCGCCGGGACAATAGCCGGCGCCGAACAGGCGCTCATCCTGGGTGAGGCGGCTGAAATAGGGCTGCGCCCAGTCTTCTGGCCGATGCGCAGGCGTTCCTGCCACGGCTCCTGCACGGCATTGGCGATCAGCCCGGCGCGAATGTCGAGATCGCGCACGAACCAGCGCAGCGTCAACTGATCCACCAGGGGCAGGACACCATAGGCCATCGCCGCCAGGGCCAGCACCAGGGGAAGGATGAAGCGCAGGGAAAGGGACATCGGCTAAGGGAGACACAGTGGCGTACGGGTCGAAAGTACCATGATTTGCCGCCGAATTGGCCAAGGATTGTATTGCGCGCGCGGCGGCGCATGCTATACGCTGCATGCCGTGAACCTTTCTCTCGATCGCGCCCGCCTCGTCCTGCTGCTGCTGCTCGTTGCCGTCCTGGCCGTCGGAGTGTGGGCCTACCGCGGCGTCGGCGATTCGCTGCGCGAGATCCGCGCCACCGGCCTGAAGACCCTGCTCGACACCCAGGTCGAGGCGCTCGAGCAGTGGATCACGGAAGGCCGCCACGAAGCGGAGCAGCTCTCCGACGACGACGCGCTGCGCGCGACCATCGCCAGGCTCGCCCGCGGCGACAGCGGCGGCGAGGCGCTCGTCGCCCGCATCCTGCAGGCCGCCGGCAACATCGGCATCACCTCGGTCCACATCGTCGACCTGCACGGACGCATCCTCGCCTCGAGCGACAGCGGCCGTGTTGGCCAGGAGGTGACCGCGGATTTTTTCGCGCACCTCGCTCCGGCCCTCGAAGGCCGCTCGGTATTCGTGCGGCCCTACCGCGGCGGCAGCGGCGCCGGGCCTTCGCTGCTCGGCCGCGCCTGGGTGGCGGCGCCGGTGCGCGCCACAGGCGGCAAGCCGGTCGCCATCATCGCGCTCGGCGCGCCGGCGGGGGAACGCTTCGCGGCATTGTTCCGCGTCGCCCGCCCCGGCCTCACCGGCGAGTCGCTGGCCTTCGATGCCGACGGCTGGCTGCTGTCGGAGAGCCGCCATGCCGACGATCTCAGCCAGCAGGGCCTGGCGCACCGCATGGTCCTGCCGGAGACCGACGACGTGCTGACGCAGCTTGCCGGTGCGGCCATCGCCGCCCGCACCGGCGGCGCGCGCCAGGGACAGCTGCTGACGCCCTATCCGAATTATCTCGGCCGCGAGGTCATCGGCGCCTGGCGCTGGCTCGCCGACCACAACATCGGCGTCGCCGTCGAAATGGGCGCTTCCGAAGCCTACGCGCCGCTCGTCTACCTGCAGATCGGCTTCGGCGTCGTGCTGCTGCTGACGGGCGTGGTTTGGCTGTCGGGCTTCCTGCCGCCGCACGTGCTGGCCTCGCTGCTGCGGCGCGAGGGGCGCGCGAAACAGCTCGGCCCTTACCGGCTGCTCCGGCAGATCGGCGAAGGCGCGCTCGCCAATGTTTACCTGGCGCAGCACCGCATGCTGAAGCGCCCGGCCGCAGTGAAGGTGCTCAAGCCGCAGACGACTTCCGACGAGTGGACCGCCCGCTTCCAGCGCGAGGTGCAGTTCGCCAGCCAGCTCTCCCACCCCAACACCATCACCATCTACGACTACGGCACGAGCGCCAACGGGCAGTTCTGGTACGCCATGGAGTACCTGGAGGGCCTCTCGCTCGCCGACCTCGTCGAGCGCTATGGCCCGCAGCCGCCCGCACGCACCGCCTGGATCCTGCGCCAGGCCTGCGCCTCGCTCTGGGAGGCGCATGCCGGCGGCCTCGTGCATCGCGACATCAAGCCGCAGAACATCATGCTGTGCGACATCCGCGGCGAGCGCGACGTGGTGAAGGTGCTGGATTTCGGCCTGGTCAAGCAGACTTCGGGCGACCAGACGCGCGACCTCACCAGCACGCTGCGCATCCTCGGCACGCCGCTCTACATGTCGCCCGAGCGCATCCGCCATCCGGGCGATGCCGACGCGCGCGCCGACATCTACGCCCTCGGCGCCGTCGGCTTCCATCTGCTCACCGGCAAGCGCCTGTTCGAGACGGAAACCGAGCACGACCTGATCTACCAGGTGCTGCACACGGTGCCGCCGCTCGTCTCGGCATGCGCGCCCTTTACAGTGCCGGTCGAGCTCGATGCGCTGATCGGCCGCTGTCTGGAAAAGGATCCGGACCGCCGGCCGCAGAGCATGGCGGAAGTCGCCAGCGCGCTCGATGCCGTGCTGGTCTACCAGCCGTGGACGCGCAGCCAGATCGAGGACTGGTGGCGGCGGCATTGGGTCGCCGAGGATTCTCCCGAGCGGCGCTTCAGCATCCGCTGATGACGATGTGCACCCGGTAGGGTCCGTGCGCGCCGAGCACCAGCGTCTGCTCGATGTCGCCGGTGCGCGAGGGGCCGGAGATGAAATTCACCGCGCGCGGCATGGCGCCGCATTCGTCGCGGATCAGCTGCCACGCCTCTTCCATGCCCGGCACGATGCGCGCGGCCGGCACGAGGGCGATGTGCGTCTCCGGCAGCAGGCTGCAGGAAGCCGGCGTGTCGGCGCCGGAGAGGACGATCAGCGAACCGGTTTCGGCGACGGCGCAGAAGACGCCGGTGATGCCGACGAGGTCCTCGCCGCGCGCCGCACGCGCCGCCACCCGCAGGCCGGCGCCGGCCCAGTCGAGGTGCGCCAGCCGCGGCCAGGCGACGGCTTCCGCGGGCAATCCCTGCGCCGCCAGATAACGCGCCACGGCGGCCGGAGCGTCCTCGAAGCGCGGCACGATCTCCACCGTGCTCGACGACTGCTCCGCGCGCGCGACGAAGCGGGCGACGGGTTCGGCCCCGGCCGGCGGGCGCGGCCCCTGCGCGCGGCGCGCCAGCACCGTGTCGATCGCTGCGCGCGCCGCGGCGGCGTTCGCCCCGGTGCGTCCGAGCCGCCGGCGCATGCGCTCCAGCATCTCCTGCCGGGAATCCTTCATGCCACGCGATTCCGCGGCGCACCGCGCGCGAAGGCCTCGATGTTGCCGGTGAGCTGGTCGAGCAGGGTCTGCATCGCCCGCGCCGAGGCCCAGGCGACGTGCGGCGTCAGGATGAAGTTGGGCTGGTCGATTTCCAGCAGCGGATTTCCCTCGCGCGGCGGCTCCTGCGACAGCACGTCGAAGCCGGCGCCGCCGATCCGGCCCTCCTGCAGCGCGCGCGCCAACGCCGCTTCGTCCACGAGGCCGCCGCGCGCGGTATTGATGAGCACGGCGTCCGGCTTCATCAGCTTCAGCTCCGCCTCGCCGATCATGCCGCGCGTGGCGTCGTTGAGCGGGCAGTGCAGCGAGATCACGTCGGCCTCGCGCAGCACCTCCGCGAACGCCGTCCTGCCGGGCCTGACTTTTGCCTCGCCCTTGTGTTCCCCCCACAGCACGCGCATGCCGAAGGCTTCCGCCAGGCGCGCCACGCCCTCGCCGAGCGAGCCGCGGCCGAAGATGCCGAGCGTCGCGCCATGGAGGTCGCCGATCGGGTGGTCGAAGAAGCAGAACAGCGGCGCCTGCTGCCACTTGCCGGCCTGCACGTCGCGCCGGTAGGCGAGCAGGTTGCGCCGCAGCGCCATGGTCAGGGCGATGACGTGCTCGGGTACGGTATTCACGGCGTAGCCGCGGATGTTGGAGGCGACGACGCCGTGCGCGCGGCACCAGGCGAGGTCGACGTTGTCGGTACCGGTGGCGGCGATGGCGACCATCTTCAGCTTCGGCAGGGTGGCGAGCAGTTCGCCGCGCAGCTGCACCTTGTTCACGACGACGATGCTGGCATCCCGGACGCGCTGCGCCAGCTCGTCGGGCCGGGTCAGCGGATATTCGGCATAGTCGTGCGGGAAGTCCGGCCGGCGGAATTCGCCGCGGATGGAATCGCGCTCGAGGAAGACGATGCGATGTTCGTTCATGGTGTTCACCCAAGGGTCGGCATGTCGAGTCCGGGCGCGGCGGCGGCCGCCTCCGGCCAGCGCGTCGTGACCACCTTGCCGCGCGTGTAGAAGCGCACGCCGTCGGGGCCGTGCACGTGCAGGTCGCCGAACAGCGAGGCCTTCCAGCCGCCGAAGGAGAAGAAGGCCATCGGCACCGGGACCGGCACATTGATGCCGACCATGCCGGCCTCGACCCCGTTCTGGAAGCGGCGCGCCGCGCCGCCGTCGCGCGTGAAGATGGCCGTGCCGTTGCCGTAGGGATTGGCGTTCACCAGGGCAATGGCCTCCTCCAGCGTGGCGGCGCGCAGCACCGCCAGCACCGGCCCGAAGATCTCGTCGCGGTAGATGCTCATCTCCGGCCGCACGCGGTCGAACAGCGTCGGGCCGAGGAAGAAGCCATCCTCGTTCCCCGGCACCTCGAGGCCGCGGCCGTCGAGCACCAGCTCGGCGCCTTCCTTGACGCCCTGGTCGACATAGCCGGCGACCCTGGCGCGGTGCGGCGCGGAAATCACCGGCCCCATGCCGACACCCGCCGCGCAGCCGGGCCCGACGCGGATCGCCGACGCCTTCTCCTTGAGTTTTGCCACCAGCGCATCGCCCGCCGCGCCCACCGCCACCACGGCGGAAACCGCCATGCAGCGCTCGCCGGCCGAGCCGTAGGCGGCGCCGGTCAGCGCCTCGGCCGTGAATTCCAGGTCGGCGTCCGCCAGCACGACGGCGTGGTTCTTGGCGCCGCCGAGGGCCTGCACGCGCTTGCCGGCGCGGGTGCCGGTTTCATAAACGTGCCGCGCCACCGGCGTCGAGCCGACGAAGGAAACCGCTTTCACCAGCGGATGGTTGAGCAGCGCGTCGACCACGACGCGGTCGCCGTGGATGACGTTGAAGACGCCCGGCGGCAGGCCGGCGGCATGCAGCAGCTCGGCCATGCGCAGGCTGGCCGAGGGCACCTTCTCGGAAGGCTTCAGCACGAAGGTGTTGCCGCAGGCGAGCGCCACCGGGAACATCCACAGCGGCACCATCACCGGAAAATTGAAGGGCGTTATTCCCGCGCAGACGCCGAGCGGCTGGCGCAGCGAGACGCAGTCGATGCCGCCGCCGACGTTCTCGGCGAACTCGCCCTTCAGCAGGTGCGGAATGCCGCAGGCGAACTCGACCACCTCGATGCCGCGCGTCACCGAGCCGATGGCGTCTTCCAGCGTCTTGCCGTGCTCCTCGACGACGAGGCGCGCCAGCGCCTCCTTGCTGGCTTCCAGCAACTCGCGGAAGCGCATCAGGATGCGCGCGCGGCGCAGCGGCGGCGTGTCGCGCCAGGCCGGAAAGGCACGCGCGGCGGCGGAGACCGCGCGCTCGACGTCCGCTGCCTCGCACAGCGGCGCCAGTCGGATCGCCGCGCCGCGCGCGGGGTCGAACACCTCGCCGAAGCGCTGCGCGCCGGCGGCCTGCGCGGCGCCGTCGATCCACAGGGAAACCTGGGGCAATGTCATGACCGTTTCTCCGAATACAGTTCGCGAAAGGTTTTTCCTTCGGGCGCGGGAAAGTCGCGGCCGTCGGTCCACGACGGCGCGATGCCCATGACGCGGATGCGGTCCTCGCCCTCGGCCAGCCAGTTCAGGTAGCGCACGCCGAATTTTGCGGCGAGCGCATACAGCCGCGGATGGCGCGCCAGCCAGCCCCACAGCGCGAGAAGCAGGCGCTCGCCGCGCGGCTGCAGTTTTTGCGCCTTTTCCTGCTCGCGCAGCCTGCGCAGAAGATCGGTGAGGGGAATCTTCACCGGGCAGACCGCGACGCACTGGTTGCACATCGTCGCGGCATGCGGCAGGTCGACGGCGTTCTCCAGGCCGACATAGAGCGGCGTCAGCACCGCACCCATCGGCCCGGGATACACCCAGCCGTAGGCGTGGCCGCCGACGGTCTGGTAGACCGGGCAGTGGTTCATGCAGGCGCCGCAGCGAATGCAGCGCAGCATGGGCTGGAAGTCGCCGCCGAGCAGATCGATGCGTCCGTTGTCGACGAGAATGAAATACAGGTGCTCGGGGCCGTCCGTGTCTTCCGGCCGTTTGACGCCAGTGAGCAGGGAAAAATAATTGGAGATGACCTGGCCGGTGGCCGAGCGCGGCAGGATGCGCATCAGCGTCGCCAGGTCTTCGAGCGTCGGAACGACCTTCTCGACGCCGGTGATGACGACATGCACGCGCGGCAGCGTCGTCACCATGCGGCCGTTGCCCTCGTTGGTGACGAGCGCCACCGAGCCGGTCTCGGCGACGAGGAAGTTTCCGCCGGAAATGCCCATGTCGGCCGTGAGAAAGTGCTCTCGCAGCACTTCGCGCGCTTCGCGCGTCATCTCGCCGATCTCGCGCTTGCGCGGCTTGCCGTGCACGCGCGCGAAGAGCTCGGAGACTTCCTCCCTGCTCTTGTGCATGGCCGGCGCGATAATGTGCGAGGGGCGTTCGTTGCCGCTGATCTGCAGGATGTATTCGCCCAGATCGGTTTCCACCGGCTGCACGCCGGCGGCTTCCAGCGCGGCGTTCAGGTCGGCCTCCTCGGAGAGCATCGACTTCGACTTGATGGCTTTCCTGACGCCGTGGCGGCGCGCGATGTCGATCACCATCCGGCGGATCTCGCTGCCGTCGCGCGCCCACAGCACCCGGGCGCCGCGTTGTGTCGCTTCCGCCTCGAAGCGCTCGAGCCAGAGATCGAGATCGGCCACGCAGGTGTCGCGGATCGCCTGCGCCGCATCCCGCGTGGCTTCGAGATCGATCCCGGCGAGGGCGCGCCGGCGTCTTTCGACGAAAAGGTTCCTGGACGTGGCGAGCTTGGACCGCAGCGCGCGATCGCCGGCGGCGGCCGCGGCGCGCGCCTTGAAATGCATGGAGCGGGCTTCCACTATGTCGCTCCGCAGCCGGGCTGCCCCGGGGACGAGAAAACCGCTGCTGCGCGGGAGGCCGGCCCGAGAAGACCCGGCGCGGCAAAACCGGTGCGCGGGCGCACCGGGCCGACCAGGCAGGTGACGAACAGGCCGGCTTTCACGGCGCGCTCCGGAGTCGGGGTTTCACGATTTGATATAGTATTCCGCCATTCGATCCAACGAAAGCCGATTTTGCCGCAGCCGGAAGCGAAAAGCTCCATTCAGGTCATCGAGCGCATGATGAAGCTGCTCGACGTGCTGGCGCATCACCATGCCTGCGTCAGCCTGAAGCGGCTGTCGCAGGAAACCGGCCTGCATCCGTCCACCGCCCACCGCATTCTCGGCGCCATGGCGCACAGCGGCTTCGTCGAGCGTGCCGAGCCGGGCGCCTACCGCCTCGGCATCCGCCTGCTCGAACTCGGCAACATCGTCAAGTCGCGCATCAACGTCCGCGAGATCGCGCTGCCCTTCATGCAGGCCCTGCACGGCCGCATCGGCGAGAGCGTGAACCTCGGTGTGCGCCACGACGATGAGATCATCTACGTCGAGCGCACCTCGAGCGGCCGCGCCTCGGTGCGCGTGGTGCACCTCGTCGGCGCGCGCGCGCCGCTGCACGCCACCGCCGTCGGCAAGCTGTTCCTCGTCGAGGACGGCCTGCAGAAGCTGCGCGAGTACGCCAGGCGCACGGGACTGCCCGGCTTCACGCCGACCTCGCTCACCGCCCTGCCGGCGCTGGAAAAGGAACTCGACCGCGTGCGCCGCCACGGCGTCGCCTTCGACAACGGGGAGATCGAGCAGGGCCTGCGCTGCATCGCGGCGCCGGTGCGCGACGACTCCGGCGAACTGGTCGCCGGCCTTTCCGTCTCGGCACCCGCCGAGCGCTACGCCGCCGAATGGGTGCCCCTCATCAAGCAGGCCGCCGACGACATCTCGCACGCGCTCGGCCACGCCCAAAAATAAGGCCGGCAGCGCCGGCCTGTTTCGTCGGGATCGGGTCGATCAGCCTGCCGGACGCCGCTCCAGCGCGGCGCTCGGCCGGTGACTTGTGGCGGAGGCGTTCTCGATCCAGCGCTTGATGCGGTTGGCGTCGCCGATGCGCGTCAGCTTTCCCCAGGAATCCAGCAGCACGATGACCACCGGGCGGTTGTTGAGCCAGGCCTGCATGACGAGGCACTTGCCCGCCTCGCGGATGTAGCCGGTCTTCGACACGGCGATCTCCCAGCCGGAAGCCGGGCTGCGCACCAGCATGTTAGTGTTGTGGTAGGCCAGCGGCCGGCCGTCGATCCGCAGGGTGCGCTCGCTCGTCGTGGACAGCTCGCGGATGAGCGGATAGTGGGAAGCGGCCGCCACCATCTTGGTCAGGTCGCGCGCGCTCGAGACGTTGGCGGCGGTCAGGCCGGTCGGATCGGAAAAGTGCGTGTCCTTCAAGCCGATCGCGGCCGCCTTGTCGTTCATGGCCGTGATGAAGGCATCGGCGCCGCCGGGATAGTGGCGCGACAGGGCCGAGGCGGCACGGTTCTCGGAGGCCATCAGGGCCAGCAGCAGCATGTCCTCGCGGGACAGCCGGGCGCCCACCTTCAGGCGCGAACGCGTGCCCTTGAGGGTGTCGATATCTTCCTGGCCGACACTGAGGATTTCGTTGAGCGGCAGCCGGGCGTCCAGCACCACCATCGCCGTCATCAGCTTGGTGATCGAGGCGATCGGCAGCACGGCGTCGGAATTCTTCTCGAAGAGGACATCGCCCGAGGTTTGATCCTGCACCACGACGGCGGATGACTGCACCAGCAGGTTGTCGGAATCCTGCACCTCGGCCTGCCTGTCGGCTTTTTTCGCGGGCTTGGCCTTGGACTTGACGGCCGGCTTCTTCGTCGCCGCCGCCTCGACGGGCATGGAAGCGCTCAGCGAACCCAGGGCCAGGGCAGCACAGACTGCCAGCGAGCTCGTCAGCTTGTTTTTCACACAATCTCCCTGTTTGAGACCGAGGTTTTCGGAGTTTAGCAGCAAAAAAATAAAATTTGCAATAGAAAATAGCTTGTTATGTCAATTTCTTAAAGTCGCTTCATGAATTCGGGCTCAGGCAATTCCGAGGAAGGCGCGCACTTCCTCCCTGCGCGCCATCGTATCCGTATAGCCGAGCTCGATCAATGCGCGCGTATAGGATTCCTCGAAGAGCAGATAGCTCGCCAGGGCCGAGCCGGCCTTGCTGGTGGCCCCGATGCCGCGCAGCAGGGCGCGCACCGGCCAGGGCAGGCTTTTCACGTGGCGCGCCGCCATGTAGTCGAGGCGCTGCGAGGGCGAGATCACCAGCGTCTCGATCCGCCGCAGCGGCAAGCCGGACTTTTGGCGCAGTTCGGGCGGAATGATGGACAGCGTGTGGTTGATGCGCTGCAGGCGCTCCAGGTCCACATGCAGGCTGTCGAGGAAGATCGACGAGAGGGCGTGGCCAGCGATCTGGGCCAGCGGCGGATAGGCGTCGCCGCGCCCGGAGCGTTTCTCGTCCTCCATGCGGCCGGAGCCCACCACCAGGATGCGCTCGGCGCCGAGGTGGATGGCTGGCGAGACGGGCGCCAGCTGGCGCATCGAGCCGTCGCCGAAATATTCGCGGTGGATCTTGATGGCCGGAAAGATGAACGGAATGGCGCTGGACGCCAGCAGGTGATCGACACCGAGGCGGGTGCGGGCGCCGGCCCGGTGCGTGCGCTTCCAGGTTTCCGCCGCGCTGTCGGCCTCGAAAAAGCTCACGCTGTGGCCGGACAGGTAGCCCGAGGCGGTGATCGAGACGGCATACAGGTCGCCATGCTCGATCGCCGCGGCGATATTGCCGAAATCCAGGTTGCGCACAAGCAGGCGGCGCAGCGGGGCATTGTCGAGCAGGGAGCGCGGGCTGCGCCTGAACAGCCAGCCGAACATGAAGGCCGACAGCCAGTTCAGGCCGCTGAGGCCGATCCCCAGCGCGTCGGCCCGGTACACCTGGTCGGCATGGAAATGGCCCCAGACTTCCTGCAGGTAGCGCACGCCCCGGCCGAAGTCGCGCGCGAAGCAGGCCAGCGAGGCGGCATTGATGGCGCCGGCCGAAGTGCCGCAGATGATCGGAAAGGGATTGCGCTCCGGCGCGGGCAGCAGCTCGCGGACGGCTTCCAGCACGCCGACCTGATAGGCGGCACGCGCGCCGCCGCCCGTCAGGACCAACGCCGTCTTGTCGGGACTGACTTTCATGACCGGAATAACGGCCCTCGCGGCGCGGCCTTGAAGGCTGTTGCGAACCCCTTCAGGCGCGGGCGGCGGCATCGACGGCCGTCACGGCCGTCAGGTTGATGATGCGCCGCACGGTGGCGGTCGGCGTCAGGATGGTCACCGGGGCGCGCGTGCCCAGCAGGATCGGGCCGATGGTGACGCCGTCGCCCGAAGACTGCTTGAGCAGGTTGAAGGCGATGTTGGCGGCATCCAGCGACGGCATGACGAGCAGATTGGCCTCCCCCTTCAGGCGGGAATTGGGGAAAACCTGGTCGCGCAAATCGCCGGAGAGCGCCGCGTCGCCGTGCATCTCGCCCTCGACTTCCAGCTCCGGCGCGCATTCCCACAGCAATTGCGTGGCGCGCCGCATCTTGCGCGCGCTGGGCGTGTCGTAGCTGCCGAAGCTGGAGTGCGACAGCAGGGCCGCTTTCGGCGTCAGGCCGAAGCGGCGCACTTCCTCCGCGGCGAGAAGGGTCATCTCGGCCAGCTGCTCCGCCGTCGGATCGTAATTGACGTAGGTGTCGCAGATGAAGACCGTCTGCTTCGGCAGCATGAGGCCGTTCATGGCATAGCAGGACGAAACCCCCACGCGCCGGCCGATGACCTGGTCGACGTAATGCAGGTGCAGGGCATACGTGCCGAAGGTGCCGCACACCATGCCGTCGGCGTCGCCCTTGTGGATCATCATGGCGCCGATCAGCGTATGGCGCCGGCGCATTTCGATCTGGGCGTAGCCGGGCGACACGCCCTTGCGCTCGGTCAGTTCGTAATAGGTCTGCCAGTAGTCCTTGTAGCGCGGATCGTTCTGGGGATTGCACAGCTCGAAATCGGCGCCCGGGCGAATGCGCAGGCCGCATTTCCTGATGCGGTGCTCGATCACCTCGGGCCGGCCGATCAGGATCGGGCGCGCCACGTGCTCGTCGACGACCACCTGCACAGCACGCAGCACGCGCTCGTCCTCGCCCTCGGCGTAGACGATGCGCTTGTCGACCTGCTTCGCTGCCGCGAACACCGGTTTCATCAGCAGGCCGGAGTGATAGACGAAGTGCTGCAGCTGCTCGCGGTAGGCATCGAAATCGGCGATCGGCCGCGTCGCCACGCCGGAATCCATCGCCGCTTTTGCCACCGCCGGCGCGATCTTCACGATGAGGCGCGGGTCGAAGGGCTTCGGGATCAGGTATTCCGGCCCGAAGTTCAGCTCCGAGCCGGCATAGGCGGCGGCCACCACGTCCGACTGCTCGGCATGCGCCAGATCGGCGATGGCGCGCACCGTCGCCAGTTCCATTTCCTGCGTGATGGTGGTGGCGCCGACATCCAGCGCGCCGCGAAAGATGAAGGGAAAGCAGAGTACGTTGTTCACCTGGTTCGGATAGTCGGAGCGGCCGGTGGCGATGACGCAGTCCGGCCGCGCCGACTTGGCCAGCTCCGGCAGAATCTCCGGAACCGGATTGGCCAGCGCCAGGATGAGCGGCTTGTCGGCCATGGTCTTGACCATTTCCGGTTGCAGCACGCCGGCGGTGGACAGGCCGAGGAAGATGTCGGCGCCGGCGACGATCTCGCCCAGCGTGGACGCCTCCGTGTCCTGGGCGAACTGCGCCTTGCTCGGGTCGAGGCCGGCCAGCCGCTTCTTGCTGACGACTCCCTTGGAGTCGGTCATCCAGACGTTCTCGCGGCGCAGGCCGAGGGCGATCATGAGATCGACGCAGGCGATGGCCGCGGCGCCCGCGCCGGAACAGACCAGCTTGACCTTGTCGATCTCCTTGCCCACCACGCGCAGGCCGTTCAGCACCGCCGCGGCGGAAATGATGGCCGTGCCGTGCTGGTCGTCATGAAAGACCGGAATGCGCATGCGCTCGCGCAGTTTTTTCTCGATATAGAAGCACTCCGGCGCCTTGATGTCCTCGAGGTTGATGCCGCCGAAAGTCGGCTCGAGCGAGGCAATGATGTCGATCAGCTTGTCCGGGTCCAGTTCGCTCACCTCGATGTCGAAGACATCGACGCCGGCAAACTTCTTGAACAGCACGCCCTTGCCCTCCATCACCGGCTTGCCGGCGAGCGGGCCGATGTTGCCCAGACCGAGCACCGCCGTGCCGTTGGTGATGACCGCCACCAGGTTGCCGCGCGCGGTCAGGCTGGACGCCTCGGCGGGATTGGCGACGATTTCCTCGCATGCCGCCGCCACGCCCGGCGAGTAGGCCAGCGCCAGATCGCGCTGGGTGACGAGCTCCTTGATCGGCGTGACCGCGATCTTGCCGGCACGGGGCTTGCGGTGGTATTCGAGTGCTGCTGCGCGGACTGCGTCATCCATCTTCGGATCCTTGTGATGTGGTTCTTGCCTGGGGAAAAGGGCGTGCGGGGCGAATAATCGGGTTTTATCGAGGCATCGAAGTGTGGCATAATATTGCATTGCGCTTTACGCCTCAAATCGCAAGCATCCCATAACGAATAATTTCCGTCGCCCGCCTCGCCGGCCAGCGGCTTTTGCGTATTTCACAAGATCAGTCCCGGAGACTCGTCCCATGAACCAGCGCTTTACCGACCCCGCCACGCTCAACGCCCCGGCTTGCGTCCGCCATGCCCGCCTGAAGGCCTGGGTCGCCGAAGTGGCGGCGCTTACCCAGCCCGATCGCATCGTCTGGGCCGACGGCTCCGAGGAGGAATACGACCGCCTGTGCGGCGAGATGGTCGCCTCGGGCAGCCTGATCAAGCTCAACCCGGAAAAGCGTCCCAACTCCTACCTGGCCTGGTCCGATCCCTCCGACGTGGCGCGCGTCGAGGATCGCACCTTCATCTGTTCGCGGCACAAGGAGGACGCCGGCCCCAACAACAACTGGGAAGACCCGGCGAAGATGAAGGCGACCCTCACCGGGCTCTTCAACGGCTGCATGCGCGGCCGCACCCTGTACGTCATCCCCTTCAGCATGGGTCCGCTCGGCTCGCCCATCGCCCACGTCGGCGTGGAGATTTCCGACTCGCCCTACGTCGTCGCCAACATGCGCATCATGACGCGCATGGGCAAGGCCGTGTACGACGTGCTCGGCGAGGACGGCGAGTTCGTGCCCTGCCTGCACAGCGTCGGCCATCCCCTCGCCCCCGGCCAGCAGGACGTGCGCTGGCCCTGCAACCGGGACACCAAGTACATCGTGCATTTCCCCGAAACGCGGGAGATCTGGTCCTACGGCTCCGGCTACGGCGGCAACGCCCTGCTCGGCAAGAAGTGCTTTGCGCTGCGCATCGCCTCGACCATGGCGCGCGACCAGGGCTGGCTGGCCGAGCACATGCTGATCCTCGGCGTCGAGTCGCCGCAGGGCGAGAAGAGCTACGTCGCGGCTGCCTTCCCCAGCGCCTGCGGCAAGACCAACTTCGCCATGCTGATCCCGCCCAAGTCCTTCGGCGGCTGGAAGGTCACCACGGTCGGCGACGACATCGCCTGGATCAAGCCCGGCCAGGACGGTCGCCTCTACGCCATCAATCCCGAGGCCGGCTACTTCGGCGTCGCCCCCGGCACCTCGGAGAAGTCCAACTACAACGCACTGGCCACGCTGCACGCCAACGTGATCTTCACCAACGTCGCGCTCACGCCGGACGGCGACGTCTGGTGGGAGGGCATGACGAAGCAGCCGCCCGAGAAGCTCACCGACTGGACCGGCAAGGAATGGACGCCGGAGATCGGCAAGAGCAGCGGCCGCCCGGCGGCGCATCCGAACGCCCGTTTCACCGCGCCGGCCAGCCAGTGCCCCTCGCTCGACGAGAAGTGGGAGGATCCGGCCGGCGTGCCGATTTCCGCCTTCATCTTCGGCGGCCGTCGCTCCACCACCGTGCCGCTGGTGTTCGAGGCCTTCAACTGGAACTACGGCGTCTACATGGCCGCCACGCTCGGTTCGGAAACCACTGCCGCCGCCGCCGGCAAGATCGGCCAGGTGCGGCGCGATCCCTTCGCCATGCTGCCCTTCTGCGGCTACCACATGGGCGACTACTTCAACCACTGGCTGCGCATGGGCCATATCGTCGACAACCCGCCGCGCATCTTCACGGTGAACTGGTTCCGCCAGGACGAGAAGGGCAACTTCATGTGGCCCGGCTTCGGCGAAAACATGCGCGTGCTGAAATGGATCGTCGAGCGCGTCAAGGGCCGCGTCGGCGCGCAGCAGACGCCGCTTGGCTGGATGCCGCGCTTCGAGGACCTCGACTGGGACGGACTGGAGGGCGTCAGCAAGGCGCAGTTCCAGGAGCTCACCCGCGTCGACACCCAGATGTGGCAGGAGGAACTCGACCTGCACGGCGAACTGTTCGACAAGCTGAAGGAACGCCTGCCCAGGCAGCTGGTGCTCAAGCGCGAACTGTTTCGCATGAATTTCGGCGGTCTGGAGTAGGTCGGGCGGAACGAGGCCGACGGGCGCAGCAGGCGCCCGTCCTGCTTTGGGCGGATGCTATCCTGTGCCGGCATGAACCAGAACGCAAAACCGCCCGCCATCGCCCGGCGCATGGACGACATCGCGCCCTTCCACGTCATGGAGCTGCTCACGCGCGCGCGCCGGCTCGAAGCCGCCGGCCGTGACATCGTGCACATGGAAGTCGGCGAACCGGACTTCCCCACGCCACCCCAGGTCATCGAGGCCGCCACCGCGTTCATCCGCGACGGACAGGTCTTCTACACACCGGCCCTCGGCATCCCCGCCTTGCGCGAAGCGATTGCCGGCTTCTACGCCCGACGTTACGGCGTCGCCGTCGCTCCGGAGCGCATCGCCGTCACCGCCGGTTCTTCCGGCGCCCTGCTGCTCGCGCTCGGCGTGCTGCTCGATGGCGGCGACGAACTGCTCCTGCCCGATCCGGGTTATCCCTGCAACCGTCATTTCGTGCGCACGCTGGAGGGCGTGCCGCGCGCCCTCTGCGTCGGTCCGGAAACCGACTACCAGCCAACCGCGGAGCAGGTCGCCCGCTGCTGGACGGAGCGCACGAAGGGGCTGCTGGTCGCCTCGCCGTCCAACCCGACCGGCACGCTGATCGCGCCGGCTGCGATGGCCGGGATCGCCGCTTGCGTTGCGGCGCGCGGCGGGGCGCTGCTGGTAGACGAGATCTACCACGGCCTGACCTACGGCTGCGAGGCGCACACCGCCCTGGCGCTGTCCGACGAGGCCTTCGTCATCAACAGCTTCTCCAAGTATTTCGGCATGACCGGCTGGCGCCTCGGCTGGCTGGTGGCGCCGCAGCGCTTCGTGCGCGACATCGAGAAGCTGGCACAGAATCTGTTCATCTCGCCATCGACCCCGGCGCAGCACGCCGCCCTGGCCGCCTTCCGGCCGGACACGATCGCGTTGCTGGAGGAAAGGCGCACGGAGTTCGCAGCGCGGCGCGATTACCTGCTGCCGGCGCTGCACCGGCTGGGCTTTCGCATTGCCGCCGAACCGCGCGGCGCCTTCTATCTCTATGCAGATTGCTCCATGCTGGCATCCGACAGCAACGCCTTCGCGCGCGAACTCATCGAACAGGCCGGCGTGGCCATCACGCCGGGGCTGGATTTTGGCGGCAATGCGCCCGAACGCCACGTGCGCTTTGCCTACACGGCAGCGCAGAACAGGCTGGAGGAAGGCGTGGCGCGCCTCGCACGCCACTTGGGCAATTATTGAGAATCGGATAAGTGGCTGACACGCCCCACGCAGGTCGGGCTTCGGCCCGACAGCAGCGGCCGCGTCGGCCTGAAGGCCGGCCTGCATACGACAGGCATATACACGAGGCTCAACAAGGCGTCAGGCTGCGCTCTGGCGGCCGCGCCGGGCAGCCGCTTCGATGCGCTGCCTTTCGGCCAGCACCTTGGCCGCATACAGTCCTTCGTCGTCACTGACCGCACCGGCATACTGTTGCAATCCGGCCTCGAGCGAGCCGGCACGCCGGATCGACTCCTTCAGGACGAGCGCTCCGACATGAATGTTCGCCAGCGGGTCGAGCAGGCTGCTGCCCGACAGCGCATCCAGCTTGTCCTGGTGAAAGCGCGGAATCACCTGCATCAGGCCCTGGGCGCCCATGGGGCTTTCGGCGATGGGATTGAAGCCCGATTCGATCGCCATGACGGCCACGATGAGCATCGGATCGAGGCGCGTGCGTTCACCCGCCGTCAGCGCCGCCAGCACCAGCGGCTCCACCGCGGAGGCGGCCACGCGATATTTCCGTGACAGATACTCCACCATCGCGCGCACCTCGCCCGCAGGCGCCGTCTGTTCGGCAGCCATGGCTACCGTTCTGGCCGTCCGCCCTTCGACGATCATGCCGCCGATCTCCTGCAGGCCCTGCTCATGGCTTTCCGCTGCGCCCACGCGCGCCACCAGAAAAACCATGACCAGCATGCCCATGACCACCAACCCGCCATGGGCAAAATAGAAAAGAAACGATGTCGTTTGACGGACGAATTTTTTGAGTGCAGTGCCGCTCATGCTGCTTCCTTTCGCATTCGTTCGGCTGTCCCGTGCGCATCCTGACGAGGCATCGTGTCGGCATGGAAAACGGGAAGGGACTGATGGCGCGAATCGCGCGCGTCCACCGACAGGAGCCGTCGGCTACCGATCTGAAAGTGTACCTATTCTAGGCTCGGAAGAATCCCGGGAATGGGTAATCCACTCTAGAAATTAATGCAATGCAACGTAGCGGATTGTATTGATTTCAAATCGTATTGTCAAACGATTTGTGCGCCGCACATGGCGGGATCCGCACAAGCGCTATCGGTGCCGGTCCCGCGTGGAATAAATGGACCGCGGATGGGCAGCCTGATCACCGAAGTGACCGGGCCGCCCATCCGGGCGGTCCGCACGAGCTCAGGAAGGACGTGAGCCGGTCGGGAAGGGCCAGGCCGCCGCCGGATTGAGCGACGACTTCAGGCCGGGTGCCGCAGCGGTGGACGGCGCAGCGGTTGATGCAGAGGCTGCTGCCGGCTTCGCGGCGGGTTTCGCCGCTTTCTTTGCTGCAGGCTTCTTCTTGGCCGCTTTTTTTGCCGCAGGTTTTTTCGCAGCTTTCTTCTTTGCCGCAGGCTTTTTCTTGGCCGCTTTTTTCTTTGCCGCAGGCTTTTTCTTCGCGGCCGGCTTCTTCTTCGCAGCGGCTTTCTTCTTGGCCGGGGCCTTCTTCTTGGCCGCAGGCTTCTTGGCGGCAGCCTTCTTCTTCGCGGCCGGCTTCTTGGCAGCGGCCTTCTTCACCGCCGGCTTCTTGGCGGCGGGCTTCTTCGCCGGGGCCTTCTTCTTGGCAGCAGGCTTCTTGGCGGCAGCCTTCTTCGCCGCCGGTTTCTTGGCCGCCGGTTTCTTGGCGGGTTTCTTAGCAGTAGCCATCTCAAACCTCCTATATGAAATAACAGGGTAGAAACAACATCGACTACAGTCCGCCCCGATTGGCGCGGACCATCCAACGGTTCGGCATGGCCGCCCCGAATGAATTCGAAAACCCGCCTCGCTTTGCAGTGTCCGGAAAGCGCATGGCCGCGCGGCTCATTGCCTGCGATCCGGCCCGGGGGATTTGGCTGCCGGCAGCGACGCCGCCGCGGCTGAAGAAGTGAAGGAGAGAAAGAAAGAAGGAAGGGAAAAGAGGAACGCCGCCGCTTGAAGGAGGTCGTGGCCTGTGGCCGACGTATTTCGCAATCTGCATCAAGCGGGCTCCGTTTTTCTCCTGCTGCCTGGTTGCCTGAACCGCTCCGTTTCCTTCGCGGCCTGCCGTGGCCGCCTGTTTTTTTGCACCGTCACAACCTACTAGATCTAGTGCTCCGGCAAACGTTTCGACCTAATTCTAGTAGCTTGACTTTTCGGATGCAAGTGTTTTTTGCATTTTTTGCATCATTCCCAAATCGGTGTCGCAAAATTGCCGCGCAGCCATTCAGGCGACCGGCCGCGTTCGTAAATTTTTCATGCTTCGGCGCGATCCAGCAATCGGCGCAGATGCGTCCAATCGAAATGCGGGCCCGGATCCGCTTTGCGGCCGGGCGCGATGTCGGCATGACCGACGATTTCCTCGATGGGAAAATGCTGCCGCAGGATACGGATGAGGCGCGCCAACCCGGAGTATTGCCGGGGCTCGAATGGCCGGTCGTCGTCGCCTTCGAGCTCGATGCCGATCGAGAAGTCGTTGCAGCATTCGGCGCCGCGCCAGACCGACGCGCCGGCATGCCAGGCGCGCAATCGGCAAGGAACGAATTGCTCGACGGCGCCCTCGCGACGGATCAGGAAATGGGCGGAGACGCGGAGGGAATGGATCCCGCGGTAATAGGGGTGTGCCTGCGGATCCAGCCTGTTGGTAAACAAGCGCTCGATGCCGTCGCCGCCGAACTCCCCGGGAGGCAGGGAAATCGCATGCACGACGATCAGCCGAACGGCCTGGCCGGGCGGGCGCTCGTCGCAATTCGGTGAAGGAATGCGTCGCGCTTCCTCAAGCCAGCCTGCGGCGTCCAGCCCGCTCATTCATTCAGTCCGAGCCGCTCCATGCGGTAACGCAGGGAGCGAAAAGTGACGCCGAGCAGTCTGGCGGCGGCCGTCCGGTTGAAGCGCGTCTTTTGCAGGGCGTCGAGAATGGCCTGTTTTTCCACCCGATCGAGATAGTCCTGCAGAGACGCTCCGGCCCCTCCCGCCGTCGCCGGGACATTCTCTCCGGATTCCGGCAGCGGCGCGAGGTACAGGTCCTCCACGCCGATCTCGCTGCCGCCGATCAGGGCCAGGGCGCGCTCCAATATGTTTTCCAGTTCCCGCACATTGCCGGGAAAGGGATATTCGCTCAGGGTCTTCAGGGCCGCCGGCGCCAGGCGCGGCGGGACCGGCTGGCCGGACTCCCGCGCCAGGCGCGCCAGGATGTTCTCGGCAAGCAGGGGAATGTCTTCGCGGCAGTCGCGCAGGGAGGGCATCTTCAGTTCGATCACGTCGAGCCGATAGAAGAGGTCCTGGCGAAAGCGTCCGGCCGCCACCAATTCTTGCAGGCTCTGGTGGGTGGCGCTGATGATGCGGACGTCCACCGCATCTTCGCTCGGGCCGCCCACCTTGCGGACACGCTTTTCCTGGATGGCGCGCAACAGTTTGACCTGCATGGCCAGCGGCAGATCGGCCACTTCGTCGAGGAACAGGGTGCCGCCGCTGGCGGCCTGGAAGAAGCCTTCGCGGTCCGCATCGGCTCCGGTGAAGGCACCCTTCCTGTAGCCGAAGAACTCGCTTTCCATCAGGTTCTCGGGAATGGCCCCGCAATTGACGGCAATGAACGGCTGGGCGCGCCGAGCGCCCAGTTCATGGATGAGCCGGGCCGCCAGTTCCTTGCCGCTGCCCGACTCGCCGCTGATATAGACGGGCGCCTGGCTGCGCGCCACCTTCTCGATCATGCCGCGCGCGTGGCGAATCGCCTGCGATTCGCCTTGCAGCGTCCGTCCCGCCTCGTCGGCGCATGCCGCGTCCTGGCTCGGCAGGTTGAGCACGGACTTCACGAGCGCGCGCAACTCCTCCAGCGAAACCGGCTTCGGCACGTAATCGAAAGCCCCGGCCTTGAGCGCGGAGACGGCATTATCCATGCTGCCGTGCGCGGTGATCACCGCCACCGGCAGATCGCGGCACTGCTCGCTGATATGACGCACCAGCTCCAGCCCGTCGCCGTCGGGCAGGCGCATGTCGGTCAGACAGAGCTGATAGGCATTCTCGGCCAGGAATCGACGCGCCTCGGCCACGCTCGCCGCGCAGTCGGCCTCCAGCCCCATGCGCGACAACGTCATGTCGAGCAGCTCGCGGATGTCATCCTCGTCATCGACGACGAGCACCCGGCCTAGTCCCGGCCGTCCTCTGCGTTCCTGTTTTCCTGCCACGGCTGGCTTCTCCCGATCATCCGAAAATGGGCGCCCGGCTCGTTGCCGGCCCATTCCAGCACCGCGTCGTTCGCCTCGCAAAGTTCGCGGGCGATATACAGCCCAAGCCCCGTTCCCCTGCTGTGCGTGGTGAAGAACGGCTCGAAAACCTTGCCGACTTCCTCTTCGCCCACGCCGGCGCCATCGTCAATGATATGCAATTCGACGCGCTCCGCGGTAGGCATGCCGCGCACCTCGATTCTGACCGAGCCCGGCCTGCCGCTGCAATAGCGCAGCGCATTGGCCAGCAGATTCCACAGCACCTGATTCAGATGGGCGCGATCGAAGAGCAACACCGCATTGTCACCCGCGGCCAGTGCAAAAACCGGCCGATCCGCCTGTCCGTGCATGACCAGTTCGTCGAGGAAGCTTTCCAGATAGCCGGCCAGCCGGATCGGCTCCCTGGAGGTCCGGTCGCGCCGCCCCAGCTCCAGGACATCCCGCACCAAGCGTTCGAGGCGCTGAGCGTTGTCATTGATGATGCGCGACAGCCGCGCCTGGTCCTCGACGCGCTTTTCCTCGCGCAGCAATTCCGCTGCGTGGCTGATGGCGGAAAGCGGATTGCGGATCTCGTGCGCGATGTTCGCCGTCAGGCGCCCAAGCGCCGCCAGCTTGATCTGCTGGGCCTGCTGCTGGATGCGTCCCATATCCTCGAGGTAGATGAGCACATCGCCGCTTTCCCCGGCATGGACGAAGCGCACGCGCAGCGAGGCCCCGCTGCCCGGCAGGCGCAAGACGGTCACCTGCTCCTTGCGGTTGCCGCGAAAGGCGCGGTACTGCTCGGCCAGGACGAAGGAAAACGAGGCCAGATCCGGCCGGGCCGGCGCGCGCACGCCCAGCAGGATCTCCGCCTGCGGGTTCCACTGGCGCACCTTCTCGTCGGCGCCGACGACCATGACGCCGTCCTGCATGTCGCGGATCACCTGCTCGCTGACGGAGAGCTGGTTGGCCAGGTCGATGCCGCGCTGGCGGGCCAGCGCCTCATTGGCGATGATGCGCCGCGCCAGCAGGCGCGCGGTAATCGCGGTGGCGAAAAAGCCGATGCACAGGATGCCGGTCTGGACGAAGTCGGCCAGATCGGCGCCCGACTCCAGCACGTGCCAAGACTGCTCCAGCAGCACGGCGAGCGTCGCCATGGCCGCATAAAAGAGCGTCAGGCGCCCCTGGCCGACCAGACCCGCGCCGGCCAGCGCCACCAGCAGCATGATGGCCAGGCCGCTCTTGCTGCCGCCGCTGGCATACATCATCAGGGTGATCGCCAGGATGTCGACCGCCATTTCCAGGCTGAGCAGCCGGTTGAAGCCGATGCGCAGCCGCTTCAGCGCGCCATAGAAGAAGGCGGACAGCAGCCAGTAGGCCAGGCTGGTCCATACGAAGAGCATCAGGTTCTGTGAGCCCAGTCCGCTCGTGCGCGGATAGAAGGCCACGGCAAGCACGAACACGCTCGCCGCGATGAGGCGGTAGATGTTGAAGTAGTGAAGGGACGTCCAGACCGAGACGGGCCGACCGGCCATGTATGCGCTGTCGGGCAGATGCCCCGTCATGCCGCGCCGAGCCGGCGATGCTCCTCGCTGCAGAAGCTGCCGCCGGCACCCACAAAAGCCTCGCTCTCGGGAACATGCACCCCGCAGCGGGCGCAGGCCACCATGCGCTCAGGCGCCGACGGCTGCCCCGCCCGCACCTTGCCCTCGCGCTTCGCGGCGGCGCGCGCGACACCCTTGAAGACGAGATAGGCGAAGAATCCGAGAAAGAGCAGCAGGATCAGCTTGGGCATGTCTGGCTCCGTCCGATCTTGGCGGGCGCGGTTGGGAATGGTCGGGGTGAGAGGATTTGAACCTCCGACTCCTGCGTCCCGATTTGCCGGAACATTCAGCTACACAAATTTATTGGGAATCGGACAAATGGCTGACACGCCCGGGTAGGTCGGGCTTCAGCCCGACGGCAGCGGCCACGCCGACCTGAAGGCCGACCTGCATACGACTGGCATACACACGAGGCTCAATAAGCCCTTGATTGAAATGGTCGGGGTGAGAGGATTTGAACCTCCGACTCCTGCGTCCCGAA